>NZ_RAVX01000019.1:94285-177351 GCF_003611605.1 Corallococcus sp. AB011P | reverse complement strand
GCCTCGAAGGCTTCCGCGACGCGCGCCCACTCCGGCTTCTCCACCTGCTTCGCCATGCCCGGAAGCGTCCGCTGCGCGCCGCTACCCCGGCAATCCCTCACGGCACGTCGTTGGCCGGACGGTTACCAGCGAGGACAGGCGCGCTGTATCGCATTCGCAGCTTGCGGTGGGCGTCGGTGCGTACGAGGCCCGCGACGCAGGCGGCATGCGTACCGCTGCGCACCGGGAACTGCCCCAGCATCCAACGGACTTATCTCTTCGTCACCGCACGTGACCTCTTACCTGCTCCGGACGCCCCCTTTTCGGATGAACCAACAGCCACCACTGGCGCGGACCACACCTTGCTCTTGTATTGAATCATCAAATAATTCGTCAGCACCTCAATATCCTTCGAGGTGTTCTGGACCTCGTTCCACTTGCGCTGCAGCCCAGGGCCAAAGTCCCAGAATCCCGCAGTCCAGCGGCAGAACTCCTTGAGTCCCATCAGATCCGTCGCGAACTGGGCTGCGGTGGGATAGGGGCGGTCCCGGTAGCGATCGCTGATCGCATCCATGATGAGTCCCATGCTGATAATGCCCGCGCCGTGCATAAGGCGAGACTTCTTGGGTGGCAATCCCCATGCCGCCTTGAAGACCTCCTTCACCGCTGTCCAATACGCATAGAGCACGTTGATCATCTGCTCGGTGTCCGCGTTCGCTTCCTCCGAAGCATTGAAGCGATAGAGCACTCCATCATTCAGACTGTTCTCCAACATCCGAAGGATTGAGTTGTCCTTGATAATCCCGCCGGGATTGGTTGCCGTCTGAATCATCTTGTGCAGCGGTGAACCCTCTTCCAGGTTCATTCTTTCCATCAACTGAGCCGGCAACCGACGCCGATCCAGCAAGGACGGGAGGCGGGCACTCGTGCCGGGAAGAAGCTCGTAGATGAGCCCTTTGGGAAGCGGCTTTGTCGAATTGACTAGAATGAACTGCTCAGTTTGCTGACCGACATCATCCGTGATGAATGCCGTCATGCACACGGGGAACCGCTCAATATTGGCATCGCGGATTGCAGCAAGCCGCTGCTGTCCATCGACAATGAAGCCCGGCTTCCGGTCATCTTCCATTTCCGATTCAAACGGAATGGTGAGTACACCAGAACGCGAGTACTCAGATGTGATGGCCTTGGAGTCTGGATGGAACTTGACCCGCGAATCGAATGCCACCACGAGTGCATTCGGAACCATGGGTGAACCTGACTCCAGATAAGTCCGGATCTCATCGATGTGCGAAAGCACCTCAGGTCGCTGGTAGCCCGAGAGCGCTCCATCTTCCTTACGACGCACGCGAGAGATCGTCGCGAACTGAGGAACAAGCTTCCCATCGACAGCGAAGGTATAGAGCGTCCTGCCTCGGGACTGCTTGACCTCGATCGCAGGAAGCTTCAGCTCTTTTGGCATATGTCGTTATCGGGCCGGAGTCCTCAGGCCGCGCTCCCCTGCCCGAGCCCAAGCTCCTTCTCGAGCTGCTTGTGGAACATCCAAATATTGTGAAATCCCCTGCGGCGATTTCGTTCGGCGCCGCGAAAGAGCACGACATGATATCGCAACTCTTGGCAGACCTCGCAGGGACACTGCTGCCACGGCGCATCCGTCAACGTTTGCCGGTACGCAGCTTCGTGGTTCTTCTTGGAATCCGGGTCGTAAAAGCGCTCGTACTCCATGAGCACAGCCAGGGCTTGGTCGACCGTCTTACGGCCTGAGTCGAAAAGATTCATGACCTCAAGGCAGGCCTTCTCAAGCTTTCTGGCAATGTCCTGCGAAACCTCACCAGATGAAATCTTCCGTTGCAGAGCCGGGTTTCCTTCCACCTGAGGAATGCGGATTGCCGTATAGTTTCGCCCAGGCGTGTAGTAATTATCCTTGTCGTCCTTGAACGCCTGCCTTAATGGCGAGGTGCTATCAAAGGACGTGATTCCTAGCCGGGAGAAGGTCTTCAGATGCTCGGTTCGGGTGACCCCCAACAAATGAAATTGAACTCCCGGGGTTCGAACCCCATCGATGGCCTTCAGGCAGGAAATAATCTCACTTGATTTGAGCGGAACCATTCCCCCCAACGCGATTGAGCGATATCCCATTTTCTGGAGTGCTTTGACGGAATCCGCATATGACAAGGGACTCCAGCCCTGCGCAACGCCCACAGGCTCAAAGGAGTAACCGCCGGCCTTGTGCTTTTGGCGAAACTCCTTTGCCAACTGCAGCGTCAACTCCCGCCTTTCGCGCAGTTCATTGGGAACGAGATCCCGGGAGGCGCCTCGCTCATCGGCCTCAGGCTTGAACAGGAGGATGATGTGGTCGAGAGAGATACCAAAATCAAACTGGCAGTTCCCGTAGAACTCCAGGACCTCCTCAACAGAATAAGGCGGCACCTCTTCCTTCACGTACGTAAACGCGCCGCAGTCCCCCATGATGGAGAGTTGTCGGGGCGCTTGGTCGAGGCGAAAGAATTCTGGCGCCCCCAGGCGCAGCAACCGGTGTCGCTGCGCCAGCGTGTATCGACTCCCCAGCGCGCCGTAGCCATCCACGATTCCCTTCGAGACCAGGAATCCATCAAACGGAGTCGCCGTGAAGACCTCATGAGCGTAGAGGTCATCCCGTTGGCGCTTCCGCGTTGCTGAGCGCCGTTCCCGCTCAAAGTCGAAACTGGGATCGATGAGATCCTGGCTGTCCGGAAAGAAGAACTTCATGCGGCCGTCCGGCGGCTACTCGTGTACGCCCGAATCAGAACGTTTGAGAGGAGCCGAATGTGTTGAGAGGTATTTTGAATCTGATTCCAGGCCAACCCCGACTCCTCCCAGTGTCCCTCGGTCCACCGGCACACGGGTTGGACCCGAAGAAGCTCCGCCTTCACCAGCCGCAAGGCATTTGCCCCATTGATGTCAATGTTGCTCATGACCTTGTCCATCAAATGCCCCATCGCGCCAATCCCAGCCCCATGCATCAACCGACTCCGTGAGGGTTGACGCCCCCATGCTTCTGGGAAGACTTCTTTTACAGCTGTCCAGAACAGGACCAGCATCTTCCGAATTGAATCAAAATCAGTCTCCTGGGTAACCACATTCCGGTAAGGGAACAGGCAGCCCGTCAGGTTACCCAAGCTGTCTTTGATCATCGCGACGACAGCCGAGTCCGTAACGATGGCGCTTCGCCGAGCCTCTGCGTCCATTGAATTGCGTCGGATGAGCCCCTTGAACGGCGACGCAGGGTCCCGGTTCAGCAAGTCACAGAGCGCGGCAGGAGCTCTCCGGACCGCCAAGTTTGGCGGTAGTAAGGTCCCGACTTCAGGTAGCAACTCCGTGATGAGCCCTCTCGGGAGTGGCTTGGTGCTATTGACCCTCAAGAACTGATCTCTTTGCAGGTCGACTTCATCCGCGATGAAGGCGTTGACGGGAACGAGCAGGTCCTGTCGTCGGCATTGGGCCAGAGCCAACGCACGCTGTTGACCGTCTACAATCCAGGCAGGTCGGGGTTGGCCAGGCTTCGGCAATGGGATGTGGAGCGTCCCAGCCTCAGCCCAACCATCATCCACACGCGGCCCCCTGACCTTCTTGAAAACAACAGCGGAGGAGAGTGCGAGAATAATGGAGTTGGGGAAGATGACTTCTTCCCCATTGAGATACTCCGTAATGTTACGCACGTGCTGCTTCACCTTGGGACGCTGATACCCAAGGAGCCTTCCCTCTGAGTCCCGAGACACCCGGGAAACTTCAGCGACCTCCTGAAGCTCCTTCGCGCTCAAAGCGAACATGAAAAGTGGATGCTCTGGTGTCTGGATGACCCGAATTGCGCGTCGCTCGACAGCCTTACGCGTTGGCCTCTTCATGGGCTCTCCTGAGTCTGAACAAACAGGTTCTTGAACCGGCGCTGTTCACAGGCAAATTGGCGTGCTCGCAACTGCTTCAAAGCCGCGCTCCAAGATTTCGTGCCCTCATCCACAACCTGACGGATGAACTCGCGAACCTCATCGTCCGTCATCGGCTGACGATCATACTGTCGTAGCGGGGCGCTCTTCTTGATCAACTGCTGGTAGCGCATTTGAACTTCAGCAGCATTCAAATGGCCGCCCTGAGCCGCCAGAAGGATCTCGCGCGCAACCCGTGCGTGAAGTCCCAGTCGGGATCCCCCCAATCGCTGCTGGTGATGAGCGCTCGATGGAATCCAATGCGGCGCAAGCGAGCCGTTCGACAGGGATGCGGGCGAAGAAACGATCAGCAACCGCTCTGGGTGCTGAAGACTCTTTGCCGCGAATTCGAGGTCGTCCGCGATTGCAGCGACGTACAGCGGGGAGGCCACAATCAGGATGTTCGCTTGCGGTTGCTCGCAGGCCAGTTGGCGAAGTGTGCGCGGTTGGCCACGCACCGGTCCAGGGTGGCTCGACAACGTCCTCCACCAGCGTCGGAGTTGTTCGCCCGTATCCTTGTTTTCGGAATCACGCACGACGGAATCTTCCTGGCCCCGAGCGAAGGTCGCGGAGTAGGGCCGAATCTGGGCCTCTTGTGGAATCAGCCCGTACCCCGCGGAAGCAATCCATAGGCTGGGGTTGAAGCCGTTTTCACGCGCGGCCCCGGGAAGACCAAGAACAACACTCCAGTGCTCACCTGCGTAGAGTTGGTGAGCTGGGCCCTGCGGGTGCTTATGGGCCTCAAGCCGCTGCCACCAGGTGTTGGCCCGGGCTTCGGTTTCCGCCCCTCGGATGCGTCGCAACCGGAGTGCCTCGGGCACCAGAAGGTGCTTCCGGTCAGTGCAACTCGCGATGATGTGAAGCACCTTCCCCATGGAGGCGTCCCTCAGGGAATTCCCAGGACCTTGTGCATCTGGATCCCCAATCTCCACTGAGGGTGCTCCAGGCAGTATTCAAGGGCCACCTGCGTGTTTCTCACGCGGTTCGGGCCATCCATGGGCTGAAGAATGAAGTGAGTGAACTCCAGTGCCTCAAAGCGGTCTGGCCCAAAGCCCTCCTGGGGGAAGACGAGCTTCAACTCGTTGCCCGTGCGTTGCACCAACTCGCTGCCCGCCTTCGGGCTGACGCAGACCCAGTCCACCCCGTCGGGAACGGGCTTCGTCCCGTTGGTTTCCACCGCAACCTGGAATCCTCGGCCATGCAGAGCATCCACCAAGAGCGAATCGAGTTGGAGGAGCGGCTCTCCGCCCGTACACACCACCATGGGCTGTGCGCTGGACTGCTCGCGTGGCCATGCTGCTGCGACAGATGCGGCCAGAGCATCCGCTGAGGCGAAGCGACCTCCACCTGGGCCATTCGTTCCCACGAACTGGGTGTCGCACCACTGAGAGCAGCCCCCCGGACCCCGGCCTCGATCCCGTTCAAGGCCACTCCAGAGATTGCAGCCTGCGAACCGCAGGAACACAGCAGCACGCCCCGCCTGGGCGCCTTCACCCTGCAGCGTGTAGAAGAGTTCCTTGACCGCGTAACTCACGGCGTGGACTCCCGAGCGCTCTTCGCCGCAGTGCGAACCACGTTACGCCTCCTCCACACGCAGAAAACTGCGAGGTGCACTGCTGCACATCGCACGCAGTTATCGCTCCGCGCAATGGTCCCGTTTCTACATCATGCCTTCTGCAGCCCGGAGCGAGAAAAGTTCGGTCTGCGAGGACCTGCAGGTCCTCGCTCAAGCCCGCTAGAGCGCAAGAGGGACACTGAGGCGCTGGTACACCGCGCTACTGCTTCACGGCGAGAGCTGCTGCGGCCTACGGTCCGCGCAACCGCGCATGCGCGTTACCTCCGTTAATGAGCGCGCTACCCACGATGCTCGTGGATGCTCGCGACCATCGACCGCACGCGCATCTTCCGTACCGGCGGTTTCCCTGCCGACCAGAACCCGGCTCTCCTCAGGGGGCCTAGTTTCCAAAGCAGCCCCTTGACTACAACTGTAGCCATGGCATATCGCTCATGACTACAACTGTCGTCACGAGGGGTGCCATGGACAGGTCGTCAGCTCCGTCCCAGGAGTCGAAGCCGCTCCCGTCGTTCGTCCGGGAAGGGCTGGGCTGGCTGTTGGCCCTGCACCTCCTGCTCGCGCTGATGCCGTCCCTGCACCTGATGGAGACGCTGCAAGCCGGGGCACACAAGGCCCGCGTGTGGTGGAAGGCCGCGGACACCGTGCGCCGTCACGCGGCGCCGCTCCTCCCCGCGATGCTCAGGGCTTCCGCGCGGTGATGAGCGGCTGATTGAAGCCCGTCTCCTCCGGCGTGTACCAGCGCGGATCCACCAGCCCTGCCCGGGTGAGCGCCTGCTCCAGCTCCACCGGTTGCAGCAGGCGGTAGATGCCGGTGTGCTCGGTGGTGTGCCAGATGCCGGACTCCTGACGCAGGATGAACTGGCGCACCGTGTACTGCCTTTCATCCACCGCCCAATCCCAGACCTGGAACAGCACGCGGCGGCCCAGCGGCGTGTCCAGCACGCGCTCCGCCGTGAAGCGTGGCCGCTTCTCCAGCAGCGCCGAGTGGTCGCGCAGGCTCGCCACCAGCAGGCCCCCGGGCACCAGGCGCGACGCCATCGCGGTCGCGGCGTCGTCCAGGTCCGAGTCCTCCAGCAGGTGCGCCATCGCGTTGTCGCAGGACATCACCACGTGGAAGGTGCCCGGCACCTGCCAGTCCAGCATCCGCATGTCCGCCACGCCGGTGGTGATGCTCACGTGCATGGCGCGGGCTTCCCGCTCCGCGCGCGCCACCGCGGAGGGACTCAGGTCCGTGGCGTGCACGGAATAACCCCGCGCCGCCAGCCCCAGCGCCTGCGTGCCGATGCCGCACGCGCAGTCCAGCACCCGGCGCGGCGGCGGCGCTCCCGAGCGGCGCAGGAGCGCGTCCAGCACCGCGCCCTGCCGGTCCACCGACTGCTCCCAGTCCGCGAAGAGCAGGTGGTACTCCTCGGCCAGCCCTTCGTAGAAGTCCAGGACGCTGTCAGACATGACGGCTTCCTCCTTTAACACCCCCATGCGGGCCGTCACGCGCGTGGATGCTGGACGTCGCCTGTCCGTCATGTCGGAGCCACGTGGGGGCCGGGAGGTCTTCTCCTCTGTGGGTTGTTACCCGGAAGACGGGGCTCGGGACGCCCGCGCGGGCGTGGGCGGACACCGGGCAGGATGCACCGTCGTTCCCCGCGTGAAGCTCGCGCGCACCAGAGGCAAGGAGCACCGATGCTGTCGTTGACGCCGTCACAGGTCCGCCTGGGATGGTCCGCCACCAACAAGGCGGAGGCCATCCGCCTGGTCGGACAGGTGATGGTGGAGTCCGGCTTCATCTCGCCCGACTACGTCGACAGCATGCTCAAGCGCGAGCAGGTGTCCGCCACGTTCCTCGGCCACGGCATCGCCATTCCGCACGGCCTGCCGGAGGCGCGCCACCTCGTGCTCCAGACGGGCGTCGTCGTGGTGCAGTTCCCCGCCGGAGTCGTCTGGAGCGAGGACGGCCATGCGCACCTCGTGGTGGGCATCGCGGCGCAGTCCGATGAACATCTCCAGGTGCTCGCCAGCCTCACCGGCGTGCTGGACGACGAGGCCCGGGCCGTGGCCCTGGCCTCCACCCTGGACGCGGCCGCCATCATCCAGGCGCTCCAGGGCTCCGGCGCCCTGCCGGAGCAGCAGGACGCTCCCGCGTTCGAAGGCCTCTCGCTCCAGGTCCTCTCCCCTTCACCGGACGGCCTGCACGCGCGCCCCGCCACCGCGGTGGTGGAGGTGGTGCGCCGCTTCCGCGCGGACGTCACCGTCCACCACGAGGGGCGGCAGGCGGACGCCCGCAGCCTCCTGTCGCTGCTGCGCCTGGGTGCTCGGGGCGGCTCCAGGCTGACGCTCACCGCGGCGGGGGACGACGCGGCGGCGGTGCTCCTCGCGCTGCAAGAAGCCTTCGACGTCGGCCTGGGCGAGGAGCCTCCCGCCGCTCGCGCACTGGCACCGGAGCCCGTGCCCGCCGCCGTGCTCGACTACGAGGGGACGCTGGTCGCGGGCCTGTCCGCGTCGCCGGGCATCGCGGCCGGGCCTGTGTGGGCCTTCCAGCGCGAACGGCTGGAGGTGGAGGAGTGGGCCGCCGACGCCGCGCGGGAGCATCAGCTGCTGGAGTCGGCCCTGGCCGGAGCGGCGGCGGAGCTGCGCCAGCTGCACGAAGGCTTCCTCCAGAAGGCCGGAGCGCAGCGGGCCGCCATCTTCAAGGCGCACCTGGAGCTGCTCGACGACCCGGAGATGTTGAGGGAGTCGCACGGCCTCATCGACACCGGCCTGAGCGCGGGCGCGTCCTGGCACCGGGTCTTCGAGAGCCGCGCGCAGGCGCTGGCCGCGATGGACGAACCGGTGCTGGCCGCTCGGGCCGCCGACCTGCGGGACGTGGGCCGGCGCGTGCTGCGGCCCCTGGCCCGGGTGCTGGAGGGCGAGCCCACCTTCCCGGATCATCCGGTGGTGCTGCTGGCGGAGGACCTGACGCCGTCGGACACCGCGAAGCTGGACCCCGCCATGGTGCTGGGCCTGTGTACGGCGGGCGGCGGCACCACGTCACACACGGCCATCATCGCGCGCTCGCTCGACCTGCCGGCGGTGGTGGCGGTGGGGCCGTCGGTGCTGGACCTGCGCAACGGGCAGCACTGCATCCTGGACGGCGACGCGGGCGTGCTCGTCGTGAGGCCTTCAGCGAGGGACAGGGCCAAGGCCGCGCACCAGCGCGAGCGGATCCGCTTACGGCGCAAGCAGGAGCAACTGGAGCGCTACCGGCCCGCCATCACGCTCGACGGCAGGCGCGTGGAGGTGGCCGCGAACATCAGCGAGGCCGCGGAGGCGGGCAAGGCCGTGGACGCGGGCGGCGAGGGCGTGGGCCTGATGCGCACGGAGTTCCTCTTCCTCCAGCGCGACGAGCCGCCCGGCGAGGAGGAGCAGCTCCACGCGTACCTCACCATGGTGCGCGCGCTGAACGGCCTGCCGCTCATCCTGCGCACGCTGGACATCGGCGGGGACAAGCACGTGCCGTATTTGTCCCTGCCGGCGGAGACGAATCCGTTCCTGGGCATGCGAGGCATCCGGCTGTGCTTCGAACGGGAGGACCTGTTCCGCACGCAGCTGCGCGCCATCCTGCGCGCGTCGATGGAGGGCCCGGTCCGCATCATGTATCCGATGGTGGCGATGCCCGAGGAGCTGGCGAAGGCCCGCGCCATCACCGAGTCCGTGCGCCGCGAGGTGGGCGCGGATCCGGTGGAGACGGGCATCATGATGGAAGTCCCTTCGGCGGTGATGATGGCGGAGCAGCTGGCGCGGGACGTGTCGTTCTTCTCCATCGGGACCAACGACCTGACGCAGTACCTGCTGGCCATGGACCGGCAGCATCCGGTGCTCGCGTCCCGGGCGGACGGCCTGCACCCGGCGGTGTTGCGCATGGTGGACCTCACGGTGAGGGCGGCGAGGAAGGCGGACATCTGGGTGGGCGCGTGCGGCGGCATCGCGGGAGACCCGTCCGGCGCGGTGGTGCTGTCCGGCCTGGGCGTCACGGAGCTGAGCGTGGCCATCCCCAGCATCCCGGCGGTGAAGGCGCTGCTGAGGGGCATCTCCATGGCGGACGCGGAAGACGTGGCCCAGGCCGCGCTGGAGTGCGGCAACGCCTCCGAGGTGCGAGGATTGGTGCGCGGCCTGCTGGCCCGGAAGGGAGCGAAGGCGTGAGGCCGACGAAGCCGGGCGTGGTGACGGTCACGTTGAACGCGGCCATCGACCAGACACTGGAGTGTCCGGGGTTCACGGCGGGCGCGGTGAACCGAGTGGTGGCGGAGACACGCACGCCGGGAGGCAAGGGCATCAACGTGGCGGCCTTCCTCGCGCAAGGCACGCGTCCAGTGACGGCCACGGGCTTCCTGGGCGAGGACACGGTGCCGTTGTTCGAGACGCTGTTCCGCGAGCGAGGCATCCAGGACCGCTGCCTCCGGCTGCCGGGCTCCAGCCGCGTGAACATCAAGGTCGTGGACCGCACGAGCGGCGCGGTGACGGACCTGAACCTGCCGGGCCTGCGCGTGCCGGAGGAGGCGTTGGGCGCGTTGCTGGCGACGTTGGATGCGCTCGCGGAGGAGAACGGCTGCTTCGTGCTGTCCGGCAGCGTGCCGGTGGGAGTGCCCGCGTCCATCTACGCCACGCTGACGGAGCGCCTGCGAGCGAAGGGCGCGGTGGTGGCGGTGGACACGAGCGGAGCGCCGCTGCGCCACGCGGTGGCCGCGAGGCCCGACTTCGTGAAGCCGAACACGCACGAGTTGGAAGAGCTGGTCGAACGCCCCCTGAGGAACGCGGGCGACATCGCGTGGGCCGCACGCGAGCTGCACGCGACAGGCATCGGGCTGGTGGTGGTGTCGCTGGGAGCGGACGGCGCCCTGTTCGTGTCGGACGACGGCGCCTGGCGGGCCCTGCCGCCCCCCGTGGCGGTGGCGAGCACCGTGGGCGCGGGCGACGCGCTGCTCGCGGGCGTGCTGGCGGCGAGGCTGGAAGGCCACGACCTGGAGACCTGCGCCCGGAGGGGCACGGCCTTCGCGGCGGGGAAGCTCGCGAAGGTGGGCCCGGTGCCCCCCGCCCCCGAGCGCGTGGCGGAGCTGCTCCGCGCGGTGCGGATGCACCCGCTGGGCACGGGCTGATCAACAGCCGCGCGGCAGGTGCACCCGGAAGGTGGTGCCCGCTTCCTCGGTGGACACCACGTCCACCGCGCCGCCGTGCGCGCGGACGATTTGATCCACGATGAAGAGGCCCAGCCCCACGCTGCGGTGCTCGCTGCCCTCGGTGGAGCCCCGGGTCATCGGCTCGAAGAGCACGGGCAGCAGCGCGGGCGGAATGGGCGTCCCCGGGTTCGTCACCGCCAGCACCACCTCCCGCTCGTCCCCGCGCGCCTCCACGCGAATCAAGGCCTCCGCCCCGCTGTACTGCACGGCGTTGGTGAGCAGGTTGGTCAGCACCTGCGCGATGCGATCCGGATCCCAGCGCCCCTGCCCGCGGCCCTCGCACACCAGGTCCAGCGAGCGTCCCGGCGCGGTGAGCCGCACCTCGTCCACCACCTGCTCGGCGACTTCATGCAGGTTCATGGGCTGGGGCTTCACCGGCAGGGCCATGCCCGTGCGCACGTGGGTGAAGTCCAGCAGGTCGCGGATGAGCCGGTTCGCCCGGTCCGACGAATCGAGGATGCGCCGCAGCCCCCGGCGCGCCCGGTCATCCAGGTCCGTCCTGCGAATCAGCGTCGCCGCCGCCAGCGAGATGGCGTTGAGCGGGTTGCGCAGGTCGTGGCTGACGATGCCCATCAGCTGCTCGCGCAGGACCGACGCCTCCTGGGCGCCCATCAACTGCGAGTCACGCTCGGTGAGCGCCTCCTCCTGCTCCAGCTGGGAGCCCACCAGGTCGCCCAGGTGGCGGAAGGTCTCCAGCACCTCGTCGGAGAGGTCCGCCGGCTTCGAGTCCAGCGCGCACAGCACGCCAAAGAACTCCCCGCCGCGCCGGTACAGCGGCACCGCGACGTAGCTCTCCACGTTGTACATCTTCGGCGCGGGGTGGTCCGCGAAGCGCGGATCCGTGCTCGCGCGGTTCACCCGCAGCGGCGTCCCCAGGTTCCGCACCGTGTCGCAGAACGTGGTGCTGACGGCCAGCGTGTCTCCGGCCTTCAGCCCGAAGCCCAGCTCGTCCAGCACCGCGCAGCACGTCCACGACTCCGGCGTCACGCGCGCCACCACCGCCAGGCGCAGCCCCGTGGTGCGCGTCAGCACGCGCAGCACCGTCTTCACCGCGTCGATGCGGCCCACGGCCTCCACGTCCGCCGTGAGGGGGTTGGCAACGCGGAGGCGGGGATTCGCGGAGGGAGTTGGAGACATGTGTCGCTCCGCTTCAGCGTACGCGTCGCATGGGCCTGACGCTGTTGGACCCTGGAACAGGGCCCCCATCCACACTCCCGGTCTAGGACCTGCCCTCCAGCTTCTCGATGGCCGCCCGGACCCCGGGGGGAACCGGCACCTTCTCATGCGTGGCGTAGCGCAGCGTCACGACGATGGAACCGCCGCGCGTGTAGAGCACCCCGTCGTCCGCGCCCGCCACGACGTGCTCGAAGGTGATGGAGGAAGTGCCCACGCGCGTGACGCGCGCGCCCGCCACCAGGTTCACCGGGAACACCACCGGCTTGAGGTAGTCCGCGTGCGTGTTGGCCAGGATGGGCCCCACCCCGTCCGCGGTCGTCGTGTCCGCGCCCGCGGCGGTCGGACCCACCAGCCCGATGCGGGCCATGTACGCGATGCGCGCGGACTCGAACCAGGTGAACGTGCGGGCGTTGTTGACGTGCCCGTACGCGTCCATCTCGCTCCAGTGCACGGGGAAGGGCACCACGACGGGGAAGTCCTTCAGGGAGGCGTTCGACATGCGCCCCAGGGTCGCAGGGACCATCCCGCCAGGGAACGGAAACCACGCCTGCCTGCTCTCCAGGAGTCCCGCACAGGCATGCTAAGCCAGGGGTCCATGGCTCTCCGGTCCACGCTGGCGCCGCCCGCCGCCCCGTCCCATCCCTCCGCCGTCCCGGGTCCTCGCCATGGCCGGTGAGCCCACGCGGCCCGAAGAGGACAGCCGCTACGACCCGCCCGCGCCATGGGAGGAGCCGGGCCCCAATCCCCCGCCGCACCTGGTGCGCGAGCGCGGCACCGCCACCGCCACCAGGCCCCAGAAGCACGCGGACATGGTGCGCTGGCTGCACCCCGGGCAGGTGCTGCGCACGGGCCTGGACGCGGTGGTGGCCACGGTGTTCGGCGCGAGAGCGGACCACCGGCTCATCGAAGCGGTGGTGCGGCCGCAGCAGCCCTACTTCGACTATTCGGAGGAGTCCGGCGCGGACGGCGACTTCTGGCTCGACTACGTCTCCGACATCGGCGACGGCTGGGACTCCACCTACGCGGTGGCGCGCCTGCTGGCGCAGCCGGAGCTCCGGCTTCCGGAAGAGGACGGCAAGACAGCGCACGTCACGCCGCGAGGCCGCGTGCTGGTGTTCGGAGGGGACGAGGTCTACCCGGGCGCCAGCCGCGAGACGTACGAGGAGCGCACGGTGCAGCCCTACGAGGCCGCCATGCGCCGCTCGCAGGCGCCCCACCCGGACCTGTTCGTCATCCCGGGCAACCACGACTGGTACGACGGCCTGTCCGCCTTCATGCGGCTGTTCTGCGCGCAGCGCTGGGTGGCCGGGCGCCGCACGCGGCAGAGCCGCAGCTACTTCGCGCTGAAGCTGCCGAAGAACTGGTGGCTCATCGGCACGGACGTGCAGCTCAACAGCGACATCGACGTGCCCCAGGTGGAGTACTTCCGCCAGGTCGCGGAGCAGATGGGCCCGGACGACCGCGTCATCCTCTGCAACGCGGAGCCCGCGTGGGTGCTGGCGGCGGCCGCGCGGCGCGCCAAGGGCAGCTACCTGGAGAACAACCTGGAGTACCTGGAGGAGAAGGTGCTCGGGCGGCGCATCGCTGTATTCCTCGCGGGCGACCTGCACCACTACCGCCGGCACGAGGACGACACCGGCCAGCACCGCATCACCGCGGGCGGAGGCGGCGCCTTCATGCACCCCACGCACGCGCCCGCGGCGCCCGTGCTGCGCGACGGCTCCACGCTGCGCAAGAGCTTCCCGGACGAGGCCACGTCGCGGAAGCTCGCGCGCAAGAACCTGTTCCTCATCCGCTACAGCCCGCTGTTCGGGCTCATCACCGGCCTGTGGTACCTGCTGCTCGCGCTGGCCGCCTACGCGGAGGTGGGCTCGATGGGCCTCTCCCGCCTGCCGGAGGTGGTGACGGCGGTGGCCAACAGCATGGTCAACCGGCCGTGGACGCTCATCCTCGGCATGGTGACGGTGGGAGGACTCGCGGGGCTGGCGGACGCGGCGCTGGGGAAATGGCGCGCGCTCCTGGGCAGCCTGCACGGCGTGGCGCACATCGTGGCGGCGTTCTTCGTCGCCTGGGGAGCCACGTACTTCACGGTGAGCAAGCTGGGCGTGTGTCCGGTGCTGTCACCGGATGGCGCGCACTGCGCGGACGGCTGGCTGCACCTGGCGGGCAAGTTCTTCTTCTCCTGCACGTTCACGTTCGTGGGCGGCTTCCTCGTGGGCCCGTTCATCACCGGCCTGTACCTCTGGCTGAGCGTGAACTTCTTCGGCGCGCACTCCAACGAGGCCTTCGGTTCGCTCGCGCTGCCGGACTGGAAGAACTTCCTGCGCATGCGCATCGGCAAGGACGGGGCGCTGACCATCTATCCCGTGGGCCTGGAGCGAGTGCCGCGCAAGTGGAAGCCCACGGGCGCGGGGCCCATGTCGCCCGCGTTCGACCCGGACGACCCGAACGCCACCGAGCCGTTCCTCATCGAGCCGCCCATCCGCGTCTGCCGTTGACGCTACCCGGACGAGCGCTCGGCGGGAGTCACGCCCGGCGCATCGTCCTCCGCGCTGGCGCTCGCGACCCGTGAGGCGTCCTCGAGCAACGGCGCGATGCCGGGCTGCTTGAGGGTGAGCGTCACGTAGTCCTGGACGGCGGCGTCCAGGCCCACGTCACGCTTCGCGCGCTCGGACAGGAACCACTTGTGCTCCAGCACCTGGCAGTAGAGCTCCGCGGTGTCGGCCGCGCGGCCCAGGTCCTTCTGGAGGCGTGAGAGCGTGGGGTGGTAGCGCTCATCCAGCCAGCGGAACGCGGCCACGCTCAGGGGCACGCTGCGGTCCAGCTTGCGCGTGAGCGTGGCCTTCATCTCCTGCATCTCGTTGAGCAGCAGGCTCGCCTGGCGCTCCTCCGCGACGATGCCGGTGAGCGAGTGCAGCTGGTGCCGGTGGTACTCGCGATCCGTGACGATGGTGCGCATGCGCAGCTGGCTGCCCTGCCCGCTCGCCAGCAGCTCCACCTCGCCCACGGAGAAGCCCAGGTCGTTGAGCGTGCGGATCCGCTCGTGGATGCGGTAGCTCTCGTGCGGCTGGAGGATGAGCTCGCGGTTGATTTCGGCCCACAGCCGCTCGTAGCGCTGGCGGATGCTCGCGGCCGTCTCCTGCCAGGCCTCCAGCTCCTGGGGCAGCTCCTCCGCCAGCTCCACGCGAGCGGCCAGGTCCGCCAGGCCTCCGGCGATGTTCTCCTCCATGATCTGGAGGTCCATCTCCCGCTGACCGGCGGAGAGCTGCTCGTGCAGCTCGGACGTCTCCGCGTCCACCGCGTACGCCTGCAACTCACCCGCGTCGCGGCGGAAGAGCACGTTGGACAGCGAGCAGTCGCCCCAGAAGAAACCGCCCAGGTGCAGCCGCACCAGCAGGCCCGCCATCGCGTCCAGGAGCCGCGACCGGTAGCGCTCCAATCCCTGGTGCATGAACAGCGCGCGGTAAGGCAGCGACGACGCGAGGTATTGGGTGATCAGCAGTCCAGGCCTGTCCCCGGGCGAGGCCTCCAGCCCCTCCTCCGTCTGGACCGCCAGACCCACGGGCACCACGGACGGCAGCCGGCGCTCCTCCAGGCCGCGCAAGAGGTCGTACTCGCGCTGCGCCACACGCGCGGGCGTCTCCTTGAAGGCGTAGATGGTGGCGCCGTAGCTGACGAACACCACGACGTGCCGGGACAGACCGCGCGGCACCTCCACCACGCGCGGTGAACGCTCCGTCCACGCCTCCAGCGGCAGCTCCCACGGAAGGTCGAGGAAGTCCGGGTGCCCCTGCCGGATATGCAGGGAATGAAGGCGGCGAGGAGGGTGAGACATGTTGGCCACAAGCCTACCGTCCGGGTGAGCGCGCTTCATCCGGGGGGTGCGCTGGCTCGCGTGGAACGTTCGCTGTTAGAGGAAGACGCCATGCGCCCCCTCCGCGGACTCTCCCTCTGCAGCGCGGCCCTGCTGTCGGCCTGCGCCGGTTCCTCGCCTACGCCCGCGCCGACCCCGTCCGCGCCAGGAAGCATCACGCTCGCCGCGCCCGCGGGAGACGCGTGGTACCGGGGCGCGGTGTTCTACGAGGTGTTCGTCCGCAGCTTCCAGGACTCCAACGGCGACGGAGTGGGCGACCTGCCGGGGCTCATCTCGCGGCTGGACTACCTGAACGACGGCAACCCGGCGACGACGGACGACCTGGGCGTGGACGCACTGTGGTTGATGCCGGTGTTCGCGTCGCCCAGCTACCACGGCTACGACGTGACGGATTACGAGCGCATCCAGGCGGCGTACGGCTCGCTGGAGGACCTGCAGCGGCTGTGTGACGAGGCGCACCGCCGGGGCATGCGCGTCATCCTCGACTTCGTCATCAACCACACCGGCGCATCGCATCCGTGGTTCGTGGACTCATCGTCCTCGGCGCAGTCGGCGAAGCGCGACTGGTACCAGTGGCGCGCGAGCGACCCGGGCTGGAAGCAGCCCTGGGACATCTACTCGCAGACCGGCACGTGGCACCGGCAGGACAGCGGCTGGTACTACGGCGTCTTCTGGGGCGGCATGCCGGACCTGAACATGCAGACGCCCGCGGTGCGCGAGGAGATGAAGCGCCTGGCGACGCTGTGGCTCCAGCGCGGCGTGGACGGCTTCCGGCTGGATGCCGCGCGCTACCTCATCGAGACGGGC
Source organism: Corallococcus sp. AB011P (assembly GCF_003611605.1). Taxonomy (NCBI): domain Bacteria; kingdom Pseudomonadati; phylum Myxococcota; class Myxococcia; order Myxococcales; family Myxococcaceae; genus Corallococcus; species Corallococcus sp. AB011P. The sequence goes on along the minus strand of NZ_RAVX01000019.1, from coordinate 160,770 downwards.
GGCGGCGCGGGGCAGGCGGACACGCCGGAGACGCACGCGTTCTGGAAGGAGTTCTCCGCGCACGTGCGTTCGGTGAAGCCGGACGCGGTGCTGGTGGGCGAGAACTGGAGCGAGACGCCATCGGTGGCGAAGTACTACGGCTCCACGGCGACGGTGCCGGGCGGGGACGAGCTGCCGCTCAACTTCAACTTCCCCATGTCCACGCGGGTGATTGAAGGCATCAACGCGGGCAACGGCGGGGGCGTGGCGGCGAAGCTGCTGGAGATGAAGAACAACTATCCGGCCGGTGTGGCGGACGCGCCCTTCCTCACCAATCACGACCATGTGCGGCTGGCGACACAGTTCTCCAACGACGGAGCGAAGCTGGGGCTGGCGGCGGCGGTGTTGCTGACGCTGCCGGGCGCGCCGTTCCTCTACTACGGCGAGGAGGTGGGCCTGGGGAACGGCAACGCCAACAACGACGAGTCCAAGCGCACGCCGATGCCCTGGTCCGCGGCGGCGGGCGGAGGCTTCACCACGGGCTCGCCCTGGTATGCGTTCTCCAGCGGAAGGGAGACGGCGAACGTGGAGGCGCAGCGGAGCAACCCGGGCTCGCTGTTGTCGCGCTACCGGTCGCTCATCCACGCGCGGCAGGGTTCGGAGGCGATGCGCAACGGAGGCCTGCGGCTGTTCACGGCGACGACGGGTATGTCGCGCACGCTCGCGTTCGTGAGGACGCTGGACGACGAGCAGGTGCTGGTGGTCCACAACTTCTCCACCTCGCAGGAGTCGGTGGGCCCGTTCGACGTGGAGGCCACCACGGCGGAGCCGCTGTTCCTGGACGCCGGCGTGACGACGCTCACGGGTGGCACGGGAGCGTGGAAGACGAGCATCCCCGCGCGCTCCACGGGCATCTGGCGGCTGCGCTAGCTGACGACAGGCTGACGCCATGAGCGGGAGAGGTGCGTCTCTCCCGCGGCCGTGAAGCGGCGGATGAGCTCCGCCCCTGCGCCCGTGCCCTGCTGGAGCAGCCACTTCAGCTCCGCGGGCATCAGCACCTTCACGGTGAGGAGCCGGACCTCGCCTCCGGGAAGCGTGAAGCGCGAGGGCAGCGAGTCCGTCTCCATGCCGATGAGCACGGCCACACGGCCCTCGGACGTGACGAGGGTTTCGGGCATGCCCACGCCGTCGACCTCCATGGACAGCGTGCCGTTGGCCAGTCGGACGCGGAGCTTCTCGAACTCAGCGACCTCATAGGCGACACGTTCGAGCAGGTGCACCGGCCAGCTCTTCCACACCTCCCCGAGCGGCTCCGGAGTCTCGATGGCGAGCTCCAATCCGAAGCCGGCGGTGGGACGGTCCAGGATGTCGTTGAATGGGTCGGACAGGCCGTCTGTGACAATGAGCATGCCGCCGTCAGGACGACGGACGGCAATCCAGTTCTGACGCTCGCCGGGCCACGGACCGCCCACGACAGGAGGGATGTAGAGGTCGTCGGACATGGTGCCGAGCCCTCGCCACACCGAACGACGGGCAATGCGTGCTTGGTCCCACAATTCGCCTCGCCTCTTCGTCTCCGCACGCCGCACAGGATCGAAGGTCGTCGGCCCCGTGACCGCTTCGAACTTCGCGCCCGTGATGCCCGCGCGCTCCATCGCGTCCTTGATGTCCTCGGAGACGATGAACGAGCCCTTCCACTCCGACGGACGGAATACCTTCGCGTCTCCTACCTTCGACGTGTCGATGCGCATGCCCGAGATGGAGAAGAGCTTCCCAACCTTCTCAGGAAGCCCATCCTCCTCGGTCCAGTAGTCCACCTCAGCGGAAGCCTCGGTATCGATGCATGTGAACTTACGGAGGGCATTGAGGATGAAGTACGGCCCTGCGTGGCCGTCGACCGCAACGGGAATCACCTCCACGTCATGGGGAGCCAGCTCCTGGAAGAGTGCGGCCAGCTTCGCATTGACCACCGGAGTACCGAACGCCGCGTGGGAGAAGTCACGGGATTCTCCCTCCAGGCTTAGCGGGAGCCTGATCAGCCCCTTGAAGTGGGCAGGCTCGCCCACACTGAATTGCCATGGGTCGTCGAGCTCTCGCCTCTGAGCATCAAGCGGATGCCCCAGGCACCAGAACCCTTCTGCGACATGCTCGTAGAGTTCAAAATAGTGCGTCGGCATGGGCGGCGCTCCTATGTCACTCCAAGCCGGTGACCCATCGATTCAAGTCCGTCCCTTTTGCTTGAATCTGGCTCGCGAGCCTTCGCAGTGCCTTCGTCAAGGCGACGCGGCAGTCTTGCATGGTTCTGCATGGTTCCGTCGCATCCCGCAGCACCTTGAAAACCTTCTGGTGATACGCCTCCGGATGTGGACCTCGATGCCCCGGCACGCTCACTTTATTCGCGGCATCGTCGAGTGACATCCCCGCCTTATCGAAGATTTCCTGGAACTTCGGTGACCATGGGCCACCGCGATTCGTGGCGTTCCAGAACTTATTGGATGCGATGTGGTGCTCCTGCCCCTTTACATCCACACCCGTCGCGACGGGACTCTTCTCATCCCGCGCGGACATCGCCACCGCGTTCGGCGCCAGCACCAGGGTGACGACGCCCTCGGAGGACACGGCCGCGGACTCCACCTGCGCCGCCGCGCCCAGCCGGAAGCCACCCATCTCCGCGGCCACCAGCGAGGCCTGCCCTGAACCCGGGAGCGTGGCGACCTTCGCCGCGAACGTCTCCGCCGTACTGCCCACCGCCGCCAGCGCCAGCATCACGAACGCCCGCGCCGCGTTCTTCCCCATCACCTCCCCGTACTCCTCCCCCGCATCGCGAAGCTCATCGAACGACCGGGCGACACGAGCGTGTTCGGACAACTCGATCCAGCCCTGGATGAGGTTCCACACCGTGTCGATGCCCAGGTAGGCAATGAGCACCACCGTCATTGTCGCCGCGATGCCCTTAGACACGGGCTCGGGCATCAACCACAACGCCAGGTACACCGTGCTCGTCGCGACGATGGCCGTGAGCACGGCGCGCTGATCCGTCATCCCCACCAGCGCTTCCGACGTCTCCTCCCACACTGAATCCAGCGCGATGGCGAACGCCAGCGAACGCCGCCCGTCCTCATCCAGCGTGGAACCCGCCTCCAGCAATTGAAGACAGTCCCCCGGTGTCTGCTTGCGCTGGCACCACCGCCCATAAGCGCTCGCCAGCTCCCGGTCCGAGTCGTCCCCCAGCAGCCGAGCCCGAGAAGGCTCCTCCACGGAGACCAGCCCCAAGCGCCCACGCACATGGGCATAGGCCTTCGAGGAGAACGAGCCCGCGAACAGCCGGTACGCGTCCTCACGAGGACGCGTAGACACCGGCGCATCCTCCGCCAGCGTCCGCACCGCCTCCGTGAACGAGTCCCCGTCCAACTCAACGGGCTCGACCTCCGCCCGAGGCACATGGACGACAGGAGCACCCCGCCCTGTCTTCAGCCGGACGCCGCGCGTCGCTGAACACCCCGTGCCCAGCAGCAACAGCAGCACCGCGACCGCCCAGCTCCGGCACGAAGACATGGATGCCTCCCAAGCACCCATCCTCGGCCGCGCGGACTCACCGCAACCAGGACCTCCCGAGCACAGCGCGGGAACCGGCCGTCACGGGGCGGGCGACGAAGGACCCACGGCTCCGGCGTCCTCAACCCCGGGCCCCGCATCCGGCACGTCCACGGGCACACCGGCGTCCTCCACCGTGCCCGCCTCCGGAGCAGCCACGGCTGCCGACTTCCCAGACGGCACCACCGCGCTCCACGCCGGCCTCGTGGGCCCCAGCACCTCCTCCTGCGTCGTCCCCTGCGCCACCAGCAGGTCCACCACCGGGGACTGCGCTGGGTCTCCCTTGCGCCCACCGCCGAAGCGGTCGGCGGACGGCGGCTCCCCGGGCACGATTCCCATCGCCATCAGCCGCGTGTTCGCGGACGTGTCCCCGCCAAACAGCCCGCCCAGCGACACGCGCCGCTCGATGGTCGCGCCTGTCACCGCCACGCCGTAGCCCCAGTCCGCGCTCGCGTGTCCTCCCAGGAAGCGGTCCGGCACCTGGAACACCACCGTGCGCCCGCTCACCTGGATGAGGGTGGGGAAGAACACCCGCGCCTCCAACTCCTGCTCCGTGGCCGCGTTCAGCTCCGCCTCCACCTTGCCGCCAATGCCCCCGGCCTTCTTCTCGTACGCATCCAGCGCCGCCTGCCGCCAGGCCTTGCGCAGCGCCTCACGCGCCTCATAGGGACGCGGCGTCAGGACCACCGCCTTCTCCCACCCCGAGTCCGCCGCCAGCGTGAGCCCGCGCCCCGGCAGCGTGTCCGTGCGTCCGGAGCCGGGCACCCGGTCCTGGTCCACGTACAGGTCCACGTTGAACGTGTAGAAGCCGTGCCGCGCCCGCTCCGCGACCGTCGCGCCCTCCAGGTCCACCGACTGCGCGCGCGAGGGCTTCGCGATGGGGTGCGCGAACGTCACTTCGAACCGCGTCGCCTCGCCGTCCGCGAACGCCGCCACCGACACCACGTCCAGGTCGCCCCGCCCCAGGTCCGTGCGGCGCGGATACAGCAGCTCGCCGTCGCCGTGGTCATCCCCCACCGGATCCGTCAGCCGGAACAGCAGCGCATCCTCGCGCGTCTTGCCGCCGGAACACGCGGCCAGGGTGGAAGCGAGCAGGAGCGCGGACACGCGAGAACGCACGAACATCGGGGGGCACCTCATGCACGAAGGGAACGCCCGTCAGGTGTATCGCGCGGTGCCCCAAACGCAAGGAGCCCGGAGTGCCTTCACAGGCGCCCCGGGCTCCCTCTCTCATCAACCCCGTGCCCCGCCCGAAGCGGAGCGCGCGGTGACTAGAACTGCGCCTTCATGAACGCCTTGACGCGCATGTGCTCGAAGTTGCGCTCCTCCAGGCTGTTCCAACCGCTGTTGCGGTTGGTGAAGCCGCGCGAACCCACCGCCACGCCGTGGTCGGCCGCGATGGTGTCGTCCGCGTACTGCACCACGTAGCCGTCGCCGAAGTCAGGACGGAAGGTGCCGAACGCGTACTGGCCCTCCAGGCCGAACTCCACGCCGGACAGGATGTAGCGCGCCTTCACCAGCACCTGGTTCTTGTTGTGCTTGCCGGACGCCATCTCGTGGTTGTTGTACGCCTGGAACGCCGTGTTGCCGTCCAGCAGGTCCGCGAAGAACTTGGAGTAGCTGGCGGACACGTACAGGTCGTCCGTGAACTGGTAGCCCGCGCCAGCCGTGAACGTCGTGTAGTCCAGCAGGCGGTCGTCGTCCGCGATGTTGTCGAACGGCTTGAACTGGTAGCCCGTGTCACCCTGGCTGTTCGTGATGACGTCCGGGTTGCGGTAGAGGTCGGCGGTGCTGTTGCCCGGGCTGTACTCTTTGCGGAGCGAGTTGTCGCACGCCACGCCGCCGCCCACGCACGAGCCGGACTCGTACGGCAGGAAGCGCGGGTCGTTCAGGCGCTTGTCCGTCTCGTGGATGTACTTGAACTTGCCGAACACATCGATGCCCTTCAGCACGTCCACCACGTACTTGGCGCGCAGCGCGACCAGGTGCGTCTTCTTGTCCTGGAAGGGCTGGTAGGCCGTGCGGAAGTTGTGGCCTACGCCGGAGTCCAGCTCCGTGCCCGGGTACTGGCTGTCGCCCAGCGCCTTGTCGGCGCTGCCGTACGCCTGCCAGTTGGTGTTGTAGGTGATGAAGGAATACTCACCGCCCAGCTCCAGCGCGCCGTTCGTGTAGACCGGGTTTGCCGTCACACCCTTCCAGCCAATGGCCGTCTCCGCCATGGGCTCGTCGAAGTCCGTGAAGTCGTTGTCCACGTTGATGGTCGCGACCTGCTGGGCCTCGCTCGTCCAACCGCCGTAGCCGATGCGGGTGGGGTTGCCCTTGTAGATGCCGTAGGCCGCGTTGGACGGACCGGGGAACGCGAAGCTGCCGTCGTGACCTTCCGTGAGGAGCACGTCCGCCTCGCGGCGGCTGGCCATCACGGCCATGTAGTCCGCGCCGATGCTGAACAGCTGGAAGTTCAGCGACAGGCCCACGTCCAGCGGGTCGTTGAGGGACGCGTTCAGCATGTACGTCTGGTCGGTGTGGCGGCCTGCCAGCACCGCGCTGTAGCCGCCCACGCCGAAGCTCTTGTCCGACAGCACGGGGTCCGCGTTGGAGTACGACGAGTACACGGCGCCGCGCACGTCCAGCCACGAACCCATGTGCAGGCCCGCCTTCAGACCGCCCACGCCGTTGCGGTAGCGCGGGGTCAGGTCGCGGCCGTCGTCCAGGTTGGTGTCTTCCGGGTTCACTTCCTGGTCGTTGGCGTACTGGAAGATGCCGCCCACGTCGAAGAGCTCGTTCGGGGTGAACTTCGCCTGGAAGCCGTACGCCGCGTCACGCGCGTGGAAGGCGCCCGTGCTGAAGCCCGGGCCCGCCCAGAGACGGGGCAGCGAGATGCGCGCCGCGTCCCACGTGAGCCGCCGCTCGAAGTTGGAGCCCTGCAGCATGATGGCCGCCGCGTTGTCGCGGTCGATGTAACGGACGCGGCCGATGACGAACGGGTCGAACTGGCCCAGGTCCGTCGCGCCAATGAGCGCCGAGTCGATGAGGTAGCCCGGACGCAGCGTCACGGACATGCCACGCAGCTTGATGTACTGGTTGGAGCGCGGATCGAACTCGCCGCAGTCGCCCGCGGTGCAGGGCGGCGTCGGCGGGTTCCGGCCACCGAAGCCGCCGAAGTTCGTCCAGAAGTTCTGGTTGAAGCGGCTGTGGATGCGGCCGTTGACCTCCACCTGCGGGGAGATCTTCGCGTTCAGCAGCAGCTCCAGCTCCGTGCCAATGCCGTTGTCGCCGTAGCCTTCACCGGGCACCGTGGTGAAGTTGTACAGCGCGCCCTGGTCGCGCTGCGTGCCCCAGAGGTACTTCGTATAGGTCGTGCCACCAATGGTGAGCTTGGGGCCGCTGTCCTGTGCCATGGCCGCCCCAGGAATGAGGCCGACCGCCACGGTGAGCGCACACGCTCCCCGCACCACGTTCTTGCGATTCTTCATGATGTCCGGAAAACCCTTCTCAGAAAGCTTTGAACCAGAGGGGGGTCATCCCCTCTCCCGGGCCGCCGCGGGACCTCCGCGGCAGCCCTCCCCGTGCTGCATCAAACCTTGAAACAGACTGTTTTGAACAGTCCGCCACCGACTACTTCGTCGGCGTGGCCGTCGTCGGCGCCGGAGCGACCGACGTTCCAGCCGGAGCGGCCGGCGTGGGCGCCGGAGCCGGGGCCGGAGCCGCGGGCGCCGCCTCGGGAGCCGGAGCCGGAGCCGCCGCCGCCGCGCCACCCTGCGCCGCCGGGCGCTTCTCGCCGGAGACCATCTTCAGCGTGGCCTTCTTCGTTGCGGAACCGTCACCGGCGCACTCGTACGCGAGCATGTCGTACTGAGCCTTGATTTCAGAGCTGTCGCCCTTGCCCTGGCCCGCGAGCACGTCAATCACGTGCGGATCGCAGTTGAAGTCGGAGCCGCCGCCGAAGCGGTGCTGGCCCTCGTACTCGTTGACGCGGCGGGTGAGCAGGTCGTTCTCCGCGGGGAAGCCCTCGTTGGACTGCATCACGACCTGGTAGCCCCACGTGGAGGGGGAACCGGCGCCCAGGTCGGAGTTCATGACCGTGGCGGTGATCTTGTTGCCGGAGGCGCGCACCTTGGTGGGCACCACGACGGCGCCCTTCATCGCGCCGGCCTTGTTGTTGGCCTCCGCGCGCACGCGCGACGAGCCCTGCGGCGAGATGATGATGACCTTGTCCCACGCGTCTTCCGGCGCGAAGGAGACGTTCAGGCCCGGGGGGCTGTCCGTGAAGCCGCTGCCGACCTTGTGGTCCGTGTCGATGAAGATGAAGACCTCCTGCACGGAGAAGCCGTCCGCCATCTTCCAGGGGTTCTCCAGCGACGCCTTCAGCTGGATTTCAACGTCCGTCTTGTTGCCGCCCTGGTCCAGCTTGAAGCCGGTCAGGTCGAACGAGCCCGGCTTGTACACGGGGTCCGTCGGGTAGGTGTACTTGCCGGGACCCTTGTCGTCGCCGGTGGGGTCCTTGAACTGCACCTTCTCGGCCAGGGCCGGCGCCGCGGACAGGGAAGCGGCCAGGGTGAGGACTGCGATGCGGGGGTTGATCATGGGGGTGCTTGCTCCTTGCAACGACAGACGAAAGGACTGCGAAGAAAGACCGCGGGACTAACCCTTCACGCCACCGGCGGTGAGCCCGGAGACGAGGTACTTCTGCAGGAAGAGGAAGAGGAACACGACGGGCACGGACACGATGATGGAGCCGGCCGCGAAGTAGCCCCACTGCTGGCTGAAGCCGCCCACGAAGAAGCGCAGGCCCACCGGCGCCGTGTACATGGCTTCCTGGTCCATGAACGTCGCCGCGAGGATGAACTCGTTCCACGCCGTCATGAAGCTGAACAGCGCAGTCACCGCCACCGCGGGCTTCGCCAGCGGCAGGATGATGCTCCAGAAGATGCGCCCCGGAGACGCGCCGTCCATCAGCGCCGCCTCCTCCAGGTCCTTGGGGATGGTGTCGAAGTAGCCCTTGAGCATCCACACGCTGAACGGGATGGACGTGGTGGCGTACACGATGATGAGGCCCAGCCGGCTGCTGCCCAGGCCCAGCCACTGCACCAGGATGATGTAGAGCGGGATGAGCATCAGCGTGCCCGGGAACATCTGGGACACGAGGAACGCCATCATGCCCGCGCGCTGGCCGGGGAACTTGAAGCGGCTGAAGGCGTACGCCGCCGTGCACGCCATGAAGACGCCCAGCACCGTGGTGCCAATGGCCACGATGGCGCTGTTGAGCATCCACTTGGCGAACGGCTGATCCGACATCACCGACGCGAAGTTGGAGACGCTGAAGGTCTCCGGCCACGGCGTCACCGCGCGCAGCCGGTCCCAGAAGGTGGGGTTCTCCGGCAGCGTGGCGATGGCCAGGCTCTGCTTGCCGGAGAAGGCCAGGCTCACCACCCAGAGGATGGGGTAGATGGTGAAGAGGGTGAAGGTCACCAGCACCACGTGCAGCGGCAGGTGGGAGATGCCTTCGCGACGTTCAGAGAAGAGCGCCATGGGTTACGCGGCCTCCGTGGCGCGGCTCATGCGGTTCTGCACCATGCTGTAGATCAGCAGGATGCCGAAGATGACGGTGGAGTACGCCGCCGCGTAGCCGTGGCGGTAGCGCTCGAAGGCGAACTTGTACGCCTGCGTGACCAGGATTTCGGTGGAGCCGCCCGGGTCGCCGCCCGTCACCAGGAAGATGATGTTGAACATGTTGAAGGTCCACACCACCGACAGGATGACCGCCGGCACCAGCGCGGGCTTCAGCGCGGGCAGCGTGATGGCTGTGAACTGCTGCCACCGGTTGGCGCCGTCCACACGCGCCGCTTCATAGAGCTCACCCGGGATGGACTGCAGCGCGCCCAGCGACACCACCATCATGAACGGGAAGGACAGCCAGCCGTTGGTGGCCAGCGCCGTGAAGAACGACGTGAGCGGCGAGTCGAACCACGCCAGGCCGTCCCCACCGAACATCCGGATGACGTGGTTCACCACGCCGAACTGCTGGTGGAACATGCCCTTCCAGATGAGCGCGGTGATGTAGTTGGGCATGGCCCACGGCAGGATGAGCAGCACGCGGTACACCGGCCGCATCTTCAGATTCGGCACGTTGAGAGCCAGCGCGAGCAGCAGGCCCACCGTCACGCCGATGGTCACGTTCGTGACCGTCCACACGATGGTGAACAGCAGCGTGTAGTAGAAGTTCAGGTAGTTGAAGACCAGCGAGCCATCCGCCGCCGTCTTCGCGAAGCTGAAGTCGCCCAGGATGTCCACGTAGTTGCGGAAGCCCACCCACAACTCCGACAGCGGCTGGCTGCTGTTGTAGAGGTTGGCGTCCGTGAACGACAGCGTGATGCCGTAGGCGAAGGGGAAGAACACCAGCACCACCATGCCCACCATGGCGGGCAGGATGTATGCGTAGGCCTGCCGGAACTCCACCGCCGTGGCCACCGCGCGGTGCAGCGCGCCCAGGCCGATGAACAGCAGCACCGCCAGCCCCACCACGCCCAGCGCGCCCAGCGCCTTGCTCGCGTTGCCGCGCACCTGCGCGCCCGCCGCCGCGAGCCGGGCCTCATCCGGCGCCCCGGACTCCGTCAGCCGCCCCAGCGGACGGCGCATGGAATCCGCGTCCCACGCGCCGGGCTTCAGCGCGGGCTCCGCGTTGAGGTTGTTGGCGGTGATGAGCGCCTGGGCCTTCTCGCCGCGCGTGCGCAGCTCCGCGCTGACCGCGTCCTCCGTCTGCCGCAGCTCCGCGTCCAGCGCGCGCAGCGAATAGACGGTGTAGCCACCCAGGCCCGCCAGGAACAGCGCCGCCGCCACCGCCACGCGCACGCCCTGACGCGACAGCGCGAACACCGCCGCCGCGCACGCAGCCAAGGGCAGCAGGAACGCCAGCAGCACCGGCGTCCAGGAAGGCGTTTCACCCTTCACCACCGCGGGGGTGAGGGACTCCACGGAGCCCACCACCTGCCCGTCCACCTCCACGGGCGCGGAGAGCAGCCGGCTCGCTCCGTTGTCGAGCAGCTCCGACTCCACCTCCGCCTTGCGCGCGCTGCCCTCCTCGCGGTTCGTCTCCACCGCGGCGCGCAGGCGCTGGCCTCGGTCGTACAGCGGCTTCTCCTCGCGCGCCAGCCGGCGCGGCGCCGCCTTGTCCCCGGTGTCATCCGGGAAGGTCGACGCCTCCAGCTTGATGCCGCTGAAGGCGATGACGCGCACGGAGCTGCCCGGCACGCCCGGCCAGCCCGCCACCACGGCCTTCACGCCGTCGCCCGTGCCTCCCGCGCGCTGCACCAGGTCCGCCAGCCCCAGCAGGGACACGGTGGCGGTGCGCTGCTCGCGCTCCGCCGCGCGCTCCTGGTTGGCGCGCGCCAGCAGGCCGTGCGCCAGGAACAGGGACACGCCCAGCGCCAGGGCGAGCCCCACCAGCACTCGCCCCCGGTAGCCGCCCGCACGGCCGGCGGGTCCCGAAGCCGAAGGGTCCGGCGCGGAATGGCTCGGGGCGGTGGAGACCGGCGTGGGGGCGCCGGCCGCGGAAGGGGGCTGCTGGGGGGCGTTCTGGCTCACTTCAGCTCCTCACTTACTTCTTGCGCAGGCCGGCGACGTCCTTCGCCACGCTCTTCTGGGCCGAGTCCAACGCCGCCTTGGGGGTGGCGGTGTTCTTGAACACGGTGTTCATCGCGCTGGTGGCCGGGGTCCAGACCATCGACATCTCCGGCAGGTTGGGCATGGGCACCGCCACGTCCACCTGGTCCTTCATCGCCTTGAGCAGCGGATCCGCGGACACCTTCGCGTCCTGGTACACCGCCTGGTTCGCGGGGCTCTGGCGGCCCTCCAGGGCCAGCGTCTTGCCAGGGCCCGCGTCGGTGAGGAACTTCGCGAAGTCGTACGCCGCTTCCTTGTTCTTCGACGGGGCGGCCACGTACACGCCCTCCACCGTCATCCAGGGCTTCATCGGCGTGCCCTTGTTCTCATCCAGCGTGGGCAGCCGCGCCAGGCCGTACTCCACGTCCTTGGAGACCTCGCCCAGGAACCACGGGCCGGAGAACACCATCGCGGCCTTGCCCTCGTTGAAGAGCGAGGTGATCAGCGCGCTGGAGGGCTCCGCGGGGAGGATGCCGTCCTTGTTCTTCCACTTGAGGACCTGCTCCACCGACTTCACGTTGGCGGGCGAGTTCATCGTGGGGGTGTTCTTCGCGTCGAACACGCCGCCGCCGAAGCCGTTCATCACCGCCGCGTGGTAGTAGAAGTCGTTGTACGCGTACGCCAGACCGAAGCGGCCCGCCTTCGCGTCGGTGAGCTTCTTGGCCATCGTCACCATCTCGCCGGACGTCTTGGGCGGCGTGGGGACCAGCTTCTTGTTGTAGATGAGCGTGATGACCTTGTAGTTCAGCGGCAGGCCATACGCCGTCCCGCGGTAGGTCATCGCCTCCATCGTCGTGGGGATGAAGCGCTTCTTCGTCGCGTCATCCAGGAAGAAGTCGATGGGCTCCACCGTGTTGCCCGCTTCAATCCAACCGCCCAGGCGGTCCTGCGCGAAGATGAAGAGGTCCGGGCCCTTGCCGCGCGGCACGGTGGCGGAAATCTTGTCCGCGTAGGCGTCGTAGGGCACCGCCAGCGTGGTGACCTTGACCTTGCCTTCGTTGGCCTTGTTGTACTCGGCGACCACCTTCTCCAGCGCGGCCTTCTCCTCCGCGCGGTAGGCGTGCCAGAGCACCAGCTCCGTGGCGGCGAAGGACGGGACGGGCAACAGGCCGACTGCGCACAGACAGAGGGCCGCGAGCAACGTTCGCAGGTGCGTCATTGGGAAAATCCTCCGGGATATCAAACGGAAAGCCGCAGCTCGGATTCAGCGTCGAAGAGGTGCAGGGACTCCAGCTCCACCGTCACGGGAAGGGCGGCGCCGGGCTCCGGGGTGGCCTGGGGCGGCAGGCGGAAGACCAGCGGGTTGTCTCCCAGGCGGGCGTGCACGATGAGCTCGTTGCCCAGCGGCTCCACCAGCTCCACGCGCGCCTCCGCGGGCGCTGACTCACCGCGCGCGACATTGCCCGCGGGCAGGACGTTGTCCGGGCGCAGGCCCACCTTCACCTTGCGGCCGCCCTTGCCCGCCGTGGCCGCGCGCAGCTTCTGCGGCACCGGCAGCTTGAAGCCGCCACCGGTGAGCGACGCGCCGTCCGCGTCCAGCGTGGCGGTGAGCATGTTGATGGGCGGCGTGCCAATGAACTGCGCCACGAACACGTTGACCGGCTTCTCGTAGACCTCCAGCGGGGTGCCCAGCTGCTGGAGCTTGCCGTCCTTCATCACCGCGATGCGGTGGCCCATGGTCATCGCTTCGATCTGATCGTGCGTGACGTAGACGGACGTGACCTGGAGCCGGTGCTGGAGCTTCTTGATCTCCGAGCGCATCTGCACGCGCAGCTTCGCGTCCAGGTTGGAGAGCGGCTCGTCGAAGAGGAACACCGCCGGCTTGCGCACGATGGCGCGGCCCAGGGCCACGCGCTGACGCTGGCCGCCGGACAGCGCCTTGGGCTTGCGGTCCAGGAGGTGCGTGATGCCGAGGATCTCCGCCGCCTCGTCCACCAGCTTGTCCATCTCCGGCTTGGGCGTCTTGCGGATCTTGAGGCCGAACTCCAGGTTCTGCCGCACGGACATGTGCGGGTAGAGCGCGTAGTTCTGGAACACCATGGAGACGTCCCGGTCCTTCGGCGGCAGCGCGTTCACCGCGCGCTCACCGATGGAGATGGTGCCTCCCGAAATCTCCTCCAGGCCGGCGATCATCCGGAGCGCCGTGGACTTGCCGCAACCGGACGGCCCCACGAGGACCATGAACTCATGGTCGCGGATATCGAGGTTGAGCCCCTCGATGACCGACACGTCTCCGTACCGCTTCGCCACGTCCTTGAACGACACGCCGGCCATCTAGGTTCTCCAGCAAGAGCCCCGCTCGCGCCGGTGACAACAGCACGTCCGGGTCAGGTTCTGCGCATGCACCGCCGGGTGCCTCACGGCACGCGTCCGAGGATGCGCGCGGACAGCGGCGGAAGCGCCAGGTCCAGCGTGGCGCCAGCCTTCGTCCGCCCTCCGTTCAGCAGATCCTCCACCTCGCCGACGCCCGTCCAACCTTCCGGCCACGGCACCGACACCGTGCCCTTCGTCTTGGCGCGGTTCACCGCCACCACCACCGTGTCGCCGGTCGCTTCGTCGCGCCGCTGGAAGACATACACGTCGCCCTCGGTGGAGAGCGGCGCGTGCGTGCCCCGCGACAGGGCCGGGTGTGCGCGGCGGATGGTGATGAGGCGCTTGTAATACTCGCGCAATGCCTCGTCGCGCTTCTTTCCCTCGCCGGGCTTCACCGCCTGCTTGCCCCACGGCATGTCGCTGCGGTTCTGCGGCCAGTCACCGCCCGCGCGGCCCACTTCCTCGCCGTAGTAGATGACGGGGATGCCGGTCGTGGTGAGCTGCAGCGTGGCGGCCAGGCGGAAGAGGGGCACGTTGCCCTGCAGCTGGTGCAGCGCCCCGTCCACGTCGTGCGACGACAGGAAGTGCGACAGGTGGTGGCCCGGCGTCACCTTCGCGCGCGACTGGAGGTAGCGGTCGAACGCCACCGTGCGGCCACGGCCCTGCACGAAGCCCAGCGCGTTGCCCTGGAAGGCGAAGTCGAACCCGGCGTCCATCTCGTCCGGGGTGAAGTACGGCGCCAGCCCCTCCACGTCGCCGCCCCACACCTCGCCCAGCAGGAAGAAGTCCGGAGAGATTTCGGCGCGCGTGCGGCGGCGGTGCTCCTTCCAGAAGTCGTGGGACACGTGCTTCACGGTGTCCAGCCGGAAGCCGTCCACGCCGGAGCGCTTCGCCCAGTCAATCTGCGCGTCCAGCAGGTACTTCGCCACCTCCGGGCGCTCCGTCTTGAAGTCCGGCAGGCCCGCCACGCACGTCGTCAGGTCATCCGAGCCGCAGGTGCCCTTCTCCTCCGAGCGCAGCCAGTCCGGGTGGTCCTTCAGGTAGCGCGAGTTGTAGCCCGGGTGGTTGTAGACGACGTCCAAGAGCACGCGGATGCCGCGAGCGTGCGCCGCGTCCACCAGCGCCTTGAAGTCCTCTTCCGTGCCGAAGCGCGGATCCAACGCGTGGAAGTCGTCCGCCCAGTAGCCGTGGTAGCCCCAGTCCGGGAAGCCAGAGCCGGTGACGAAGCCCGGGATCTGCTTCAAGAGCGGCGTCACCCACAGCGCCGTCACGCCCAGCGACGACAGCTCCTCCAGCTTCGCGGTGAGCCCCTTCAGGTCGCCGCCGTGGAAGGTCCCCGCCGCCTTTACGTCGCCCTTCTCGTTGTTGGAGGGGTCGCCGTCCGCGAAGCGGTCCACCACCACGAAGTACAGCACCTCGTCCGCCCAGGGCCGCGCTGGCTCCTTTTTCTCAGAAGGCGGAGCGGCCTCCTTCACGGCCTCGGGCGCGGGGGTCGCCCGAGCCTCCGGAGCGGGCGCGGCGGGCTGCGTCGCGGCGGCCTCCGGCGCGGGCTTCGTCGGAGTGGGGGCCGTGGCGCACCCCGCCAGACACAGGGCGACAAGGCCCTGGAACATCGGGCGCCACCAACCGCGGTGGGAGGCAGCGTTGGGTTGTGGGCAGGGGAGGCTGGGGGCCATCTGGGCGCGGCACTGTATCCAACAGTCTTGAAAGGGGTGAAGGGGCGTAGGAACAATCGGCTGATGCCGCAACGCGGCATGCCCCGGATGTCTTCCTCTGTACACCCGTGTGACGCATGGCGCGGGCGGACTCAACGGAGCGCGCGGTTCCTGCCGCACCGCGTCTCGGTTTTGAGTCTTTCCGCATCCGACGTCGTGGGGTGGCTGTGCCAGTCCCAACTCGGATCATCCAGAGGGTCCTGTAACTCCTGAACGCAGACGGTGGATCACCCGCGACAGGGGTGGCTGCTACCGTGCCCGGAAATTTCCGCCCCCCTGGAGGTTTCCCCTGAGAGTTCCCTTCGCAGTACCCCGCATGACGCGAGCGCTCGCGTTCGGCGGGCTCCTTGCCGCACTGCTTCCCATGTCGTCGCTGGCGGCGCCCACGTCGGTGACTGTCATTGGCGACCTGCAGACGGGCGTCGGCTGTGCCGCCAACAACGACCCCACCTGCGCGCAGACGGCGCTGACGTACGACACGGACGACGACAAGTGGCAGGGCACGTTCAACGTGCCGGCGGGCACCTGGCACTTCAAGGTCGCGCTGGACGGTTCGCTGGCGCAGACGCACGGCGGCCCCGGCGGCGCGGATGTGGTGCTGACCAACCCGTCGGCGGGCGCGGTGAAGTTCTACTTCGACGCGAACACGCACTACGTGACGAGCAGCCGCTCCGGCACCATCGCCACGGTGGCGGGCACGCTCCAGAAGCAGTTGGGCTGCCCGGAGGACTGGAAGCCGGAATGCCTGCGCACGATGATGCAGGATCCGGACGGCGACGGCATCTACACCTTCACCACGAAGGGCCTGACGGCGGGCATCTACGAGTGCAAGGTCGCGCTCGATGAGCAGTGGACCAACGCCTACCCCGGCGGCAACGCGACGTTCGAGGTGGAGACGGACAACCAGGAGATGATCTTCACCTTCGACTCCGGTGCCTCCAAGAAGGTGACCATCCGCGCCGCGGGCGCCCCCGCGGGCGACCTGCTGCTGGCGCGGGCGCACTGGATTGCGCGCGACACGCTGGTGTGGAGCCCGGAAGTCGCGGCGCCCGCTGGCACGGTGTTCAAGCTGCACACGGCGCCCACGGGCGGCATGACGCTGAGCGGCGCCGGCGTGCAGGGCGGCACGGCGGTGACGCTGACGGTGGACCCCGCGGGCCTCACCGCCGCGCAGGCGGAGCGTTTCAAGAACCTCCAGGGCCGCACGGTGCTGAAGCTGGCCGAGGCGGACGTGGCCAACGCGGCCACGTGGCTCAAGGGCCAGGTATCCGTGTCCGCGACGAACGCGGAGGGCGTGATGCTGGACGCCACCAGCGCGCAGTTCGCGGGCGCGCTGGACGACCTGGACACGTATGACGGCGCGCTGGGCGCGACGTTCGAGAACGGCATCCCCACGCTGCGCCTGTGGGCCCCCACGGCGAAGAGCGTAAACCTGCTCCTGTTCGCGGACGGCAGCCCCACGTCCACCTTCACCCGCGTGCCCATGACCGCCGGTGACAAGGGCGTCTGGAGCGCCACGGGTGACGCGTCCTGGAAGAACCGCTTCTTCCTCTACGAGGTGGAGGTCTACGCCCGCAAGGAGGGCAAGGTCGTCACCAACCGCGTCACCGACCCCTACTCGGTGGCCCTCTCCATCAACAGCGAGCTGAGCCAGATTGTCGACCTGGCGGACCCGGCGCTCGCGCCGCAGGGGTGGAGCACGCTGGCCAAGCCCACGCTGGAGGCCCCGGAGGACATCGTCCTCTACGAGCTGCACGCGCGCGACTTCAGCATCAACGACCTGACGGTGCCGGAGAACGAGCGCGGCACGTTCAAGGCGTTCACGCGGGACTCGGACGGCATGAAGCACCTGACCCGGCTGGCGAAGGCGGGCCTGACGCACGTGCACCTGCTGCCGGTGTTCGACATCGCGACCATCAACGAGGACCGCGCGGCGCAGCAGCACCCCCAGGGCGACCTGGTGTCGCTGCCGCCGGACTCCGACCAGCAGCAGGCGGCGGTGAAGGCCGTGGCGGACCTGGACGGCTTCAACTGGGGCTATGACCCGTTCCACTACACGGTGCCGGAGGGCAGCTACTCCACCAACGCGCAGGGCACGACGCGCACGGTGGAGTTCCGGGAGATGGTGCAGTCGCTCAACCAGCACGGCCTGCGCGTGGTGATGGACGTGGTCTACAACCACACCAACTCCGCCGGTCAGGACGCCAAGAGCGTGCTGGACCGCATCGTCCCCGGCTACTACCACCGCCTCAACGACGACGGGAACGTGGAGATGAGCACCTGCTGCCAGAACACCGCGTCCGAGAACGCGATGATGGAGAAGCTGCTCATCGACTCCGTGGTGACGTGGTCCAAGGCGTACAAGGTGGACGGCTTCCGCTTCGACCTGATGGGCCACCACATGAAGTCCAACATGGTGAAGCTGCGCGCCACGCTGGACGGGCTCACCCTGGAGAAGGACGGCGTGGACGGCAAGGCCATCTACGTCTACGGCGAGGGCTGGGACTTCGGCGAAGTGCAGAACAACGCGCGCGGCACCAACGCCACGCAGCTCAACATGGCGGGCACGGGCATCGGCGCGTTCAACGACCGCCTGCGTGACGGCGCTCGTGGCGGTGGCCCCTTCAGCGGTCTGCAGGACCAGGGCTTCATCAGCGGCCTGCTGTCCGACCCCAACGGCACGAACCAGGGCACGGAGGCGGCGCAGAAGAACAAGCTGCTGCTCTACAGCGATTGGATCCGCGTGGGCCTCGCCGGCAACCTGAAGGACTACTCGCTGGTGGACTCCACGGGCGCGACCGTCACGGGTGAAGGCGTGGACTACAACGGCGCCAAGGCGGGCTACACGCTGGATCCGCAGGAGGTCATCAACTACGTCTCCGCGCACGACAACGAGACGCTGTTCGACGCGGTGCAGTTGAAGGCGCGGCGCGACCTGCCCATGGCGGAGCGCGTGCGCATGCAGAACCTGGGCATCTCGCTGGTGGCGCTGGCCCAGGGCATCCCGTTCTTCCACGCGGGTGACGAGCTGCTGCGCTCCAAGTCGCTGGACCGCAACAGCTACAACTCCGGCGACTGGTTCAACAAGGTGGACTGGACCTACCAGTCCAACAACTGGGGCGTGGGCCTGCCCCCGGCCGCGGACAACCAGGGCAACTGGGCGCTCTTCGGGCCGCTGCTGGCGGACGCGGCGCTGAAGCCGGCGTCGGCGGACATCCTCCGGGCGCGCGACCACTTCGAGGAGATGCTGACCATCCGCAAGAGCTCGCGGCTGTTCCGCCTGCGCACCGGTGACGAGGTGAAGCAGTTGGTGCACTTCGAGAACACCGGTCCGGACCAGATTCCGGGCCTCATCGTGATGGCCATGCAGGACCACGGCACGAACGCGGAGGGCAAGCGCGCCATCGTCCTGTTCAACGGCACGGACGACGCACAGACGTTCAAGTCGGACGGGTACAAGTCCCTGAAGCTCAAGCTGCACCCGGTGCTGCAGGCGTCCACGGACCCGGTGGTGCGCACGTCCGCGTACGACGCGGCCACGGGCGGCTTCACGGTGCCGGCGCGCAGCACCGCCGTGTTCGTCACCGACGACGCGGTGGACCCGGACGAGCCCGACGGCTGCAACTGCCAGAGCACGGTGCCCGGTCCGCTGGGCGCCACCAGCCTGCTGATGCTCTGCGGCCTGGCGATGAAGCTGCGCCGCCGCCGCGCGTAAGGCTCCGGCTGGAAATGAAGCGGGCCCCGGATGCGAAGCGCGTCCGGGGCCCGTGGTGTTTCAGGGGGAAAGCCTCACTCAGGGGACGGTGAGGATCTCCACGCCCGTGTCGGTGACGAGCAGGGTGTGCTCGAACTGGGCGCTGCGCATGCCGTCCGCGGTGACGACGGTCCAGTCGTCGTTCCACGTGCGGTGGTCCCAGTGGCCCTGGTTGATCATCGGCTCCACGGTGAAGACCATCCCGGGCTGCATGACGGTGGTGGCCTCCGGCTCGTAGTAGTGCGGAATCTGGAGCGCGGTGTGGAAGGTCTCGCCGATGCCGTGGCCGCAGTAGGCGCGCACCACGCTGGTGCCGTTCTTCACGGCGTGGGCCTCCACCGCGCGGCCAATGTCGCTGATGGGCTGGCCCGGCTTCACCGCGGCGACGCCGATGTCCAGGCACTCCTTCGCGATCTGGACCAGGCGCTGGTGCTGGGGCTCCACGTTGCCCACCAGGTACGTGGCCGAGCAATCGCCGTGGACGCCATCCAGGTAGATGGTGATGTCCAGGTTGACGATGTCGCCGTCCTCCAGCGCGCGGCTGTCGGGGATGCCGTGGCAGATGACCTCGTTGACGGAGGTGCAGAGCGACTTGGGGAACTTGTGGTAGTTCAGCGTGCTGGGGTAGCCGCCGCGCTTGAGGTAGGCCTCGTGCGCGATGGCGTCCAGCTCGTCCGTGGTGATGCCCACTCGCACGTGCTGCGCGGTCTCCACCAGCACCTGGGCGGCGGCCTGGCAGGCGCGGCGCATGCGCGCGATGACCTCCGGCGACTTCACGTCCGGCTCGTTGCGCGAGCGCGAGGGACGGCCGGCCACGGAGTCCGCGTAGTCCGGCCGGCCGATGGTGAGCGGCACCACGCGGCGGGGGCTGACGATGCCGGGGCGGATGCCCTTGCGGTTCGTGTCGCCGCCCTTCTTGCGGGCCTCCACGGTGTCCGCGCCACGGTGGCACTTCTTGTACTTGGAGCCACTGCCGCACCAGCAGGCGTCATTGGGCCCGGGGAGGACGGCGGGGGCGGTTCGGGGGGTGGCGGTGGTCATCGGGAGCCTCGGGAGCTTGTGTCGGTGTTGGCGGCGGCCTGGCGGGCGAGGGCCCAGCGGAGCATCTGGGGCTTGAGCCAGAGGCGCGGGCGCCCGGCGCCCAGGTCGAGCACCGGACGGGGCATGTCCGGATAGCGACGCAGGTACGTGCTGACGCTGTTGGGGTGGCGCAGGCGCAACAGGCCCGCCACCTCCTGGGCGTCAATCAGGTCCTTCGTGTTCACCAGGGGGCACATGGGGCGTGTCTATACCCATAGACACGCGGGGATGCACGGTTTCCTTCCCGGACCGGGCATGGCCGGGTGCCTGCCCGCCAGGGTCCTGCCTGCTTCCGGACACGACAAAGCCCCGGGCTCCATGAGGGCACCCGGGGCTTCGGGACGACAGACGACGTCAGCTGGGGAGGACTACTCCGCCCACCAGGTCTCGGTCATCACGCTGAAGCCATTCACGGTGTCCACGTAGATGTGGACGGTGTTGCGGCTCCAGGGGTCGTTCTCGTAGGTGATGATGCAGCCCTTGAAGGAGCGGCCCTGGGTCAGCGCGTCCAGGTTCGCGAAGCCCGCGTCACGGACCGTGGCGGAGATCTTGGTATCACCGCCGACGTAGTTGAAGGCGCGCTGGACCTCGGCACGCACCTCGGCGGCGTCGGCCAGGTTCGGGCGGATGGCGGCGCCGTAGGGGACGCTGGTGGGCTCCAGGCCGAAACACGTCTTGTCATCGCGGTAGTAGTGGCCGGCGGACGCGATGTTCCACCAGTCGAAGTGGCGCAGGGTCGTAGCGCCGTAGGAGCCGTTGCTGGGGACGGCGTTGATGGCGGTGAAGAGCGCTTCCAGGGGGCGGCTCAGGGTGGCGGAGTTGCGGATGTTGCGGAAGCTCACCTCACCGATGCCCGCCGTGTCGGCGATCTGCTGCGCGGTGGTGAAGGGGCGCGTGTTGAGCAGGTTGACGGCGCCGTTCCACGCGTCCGGCAGGACGTCGTGCAGCTCCGAGTCGTCGATGCTGTTCACCAGCGCGACGATGGCGGTCTGGTCGTCACGGGAGATGGCGATGCCATCCATGATGCCGACACAGTCCGCGTCGATGAAGTCCATCGTCCGGGCGCCGCCCTCCAGCTGCTTGAGCCGGGTCGGGCCAACGAGCGGCACGGAGGACAGGTCCGCCAGCGACGTGAACGGCGCGGTGGCGCGGCGGTTCACGATGTTGGTGACCACGTTGCTGGGCAGGTAGCGGTCGAGCAGTGAGTACGACGCCGTGTTCGCGAACTCGAGGATGCCGGAGCACTCGATGGCCACGTCGACGTTCGTCGTCGTGAGGATGGGGGCCTGCTGCTGCTGCTCGGCGGACGGGGTGGTGGAGCCGGACTCGGGGGTGGTTCCAGCTTCGGAACCGGCACCGCAACCCACGAGCATGCTCACGGCGAGAAGGGCTGAGCCAAGACGACGCATCAGGGACTCCTGAATGAGGGGGAGTGCTGCGATGAGACGCGGCTTAATACATCAAATCCGTCTGACACCACCGGCCGGATACGCGCCTTGTTCATGTCACATTTCAGTCACCGCCGACGTGTTCCGCTGGGAGCATTCCGCCCGGCTCCACGGGGCGAGACTTCCTGACGTAGGAACACACGGACCCAGGGTTGCCTCCGGCATCCGGCCCCGGGTGACCTTCCAGGTCTAGTGGACTTCATGCGACCCTGTGAGTCCATGGGTCAGGAAGGGTCACAGGTGTTCCCGGGGGCGCTCCAGCCCGGCGCGGTGGTGGGGCGCTGGCGCGTGCAGGGGACGCTGGGGGTAGGAGGGTACGGCGCGGTCTACCGGGTGGAGCCGCTGGACGCGCCGGGGCGGAGCTTCGCGCTCAAGCTGTCGCTGCATCCGGACCCGGCCCGGGCGCTGCGGGAGATGGCGCTGCTGTTGGACCGGGCGTGGCATCCGAACGTGGTGCGGGTGCATGCCACGGGGCGGTGGCCGGATCCGGTGGAGGGGCTGCCGTACTTCGTCATGGACTGCGTGGAGGGGATGTCGCTCCACCTCTGGACGGAGACGGTCAACCCCACGTTCCGGCAGGTGGCGATGGTGGGGGGCTCGGTGGCGATGACGCTGGGGGTGCTGCATGCGCGAGGCGTGCTGCACCGCGACCTGAAGCCGGAGCACATCCTGATCCGCGCGAGGGAGCAGGTGCCGGTGCTCATCGACTTCGGGGCCGGGGACCAGACGGGGGCCGCGACGCTCACGACCACCACCCTGCCCCCGGGGACGCTGCACCTGCGCAGTCCGGAGGCCATCCGCTTCCAGCAGCGCCACTGGAGACAGCCGGAGCTGCGCTATCCGTACCAGGAGGCGGATGACCTGTATGCCCTGGGCGTGTGCATGTACCGGGCTGTCACGGGGCACTACCCGTTCCCGCCGGAGCAGGAACCGGAGCTGCTGGCGGTGGCCATCACGGAGCGGCTGCCGCCGTCGCCCCGGGACATCAACCCCCAGGTGCCGGAGCCCCTGTCGAAGGCCATCCTGCGGCTCCTGGAGAAGGAGCCGGAGCAGCGGCCGCGCACGGGGGAGGCGGCGCACTCGGAGCTGATGCGGGGGCTGCTCTCCGGGGGCGCGGCGGCGTTCGAGGCGCACCTGTTCGATGAGATTCCGGGCACACCGAATCAGATCCGCCGTCCGGCGTGGCCCGCGCAGCCGTACCTGAGGCCCGCGCCAAGGCCTCGGCCTGCTCCCGAACCGGTGGCCCCGCGCCGGTTCCCGCCCTGGGGGTGGGTGGGAGTGGCGGTATGCCTGGGATTGCTGCTGGCGGGACCCCGGACCTGGGAGGTCCTGCTTCGGGGCTGGACTCGACATACAACCCCAGAGGTCCCAGAGAGTGTTTCCGCCCCTGTTGGTCATAAACTGGCAAACCAACCGGACCGCCCGCACAGTGTTCCCGTCGTCGCCCCCGTGGCGGCGCAGAAAGAGGAACACGCTCCCGTGACGATAAAGCCCCCTGCCCCACCGTCTCCGAAACCCGGCCGTGCGCTCAAGGCCGCGACGATTGCGACCTGCATGGCGGGCATGGCCTGCGCCAGCGCTCCCCTGGTGGACCGGCCCACGCCTCCCGCCGAGGACTGTCCGGCGGATGCGTGGGCAGCCATGCAGGCGCTCAGGGTTGGCAGCATCCAGTGGTCCGCCAGATTTGACCCGAATACGCGCTCCGACTTCGTCACCGTCCGAGAGGGGCGTGCCGCTGTGTATACGCACGGCGGCGAGGGACGCGTGAGGGGCGGTTCCATGCTGACGGGTACGCTCTACGTCGGCTCCAAACGCGTCTACGGCCGTTTCACCCAACTGCGCCAGAACAAGACAGGTGAAACATTTCCCGTCTGTATCGAGCTCTGGTTCTTGTCCGACCGCACGCGGGGCGTTCCTCGCAGCGAAGGGGGAGACGAGAACACCGCCATTGTTCCCAACATGATGTCCGTGCGGGGAGTGATTCGATACGACGAATAGGAAGGCCCGTGCTCCTGTTCCTGCTTCCGTTCCTGGCAGCCGCGGATGGAGGGGTGTCCAACGATGACGCAGCCATTCCGCCTCCAGAGCAGGTCTGTGCTGACGTGGGTCTGTCGGCGATGCTCGCCGAGACGAGCCTGGATCAAAGGGGAGTCCAGACGTTGGAACTGAAGGGCCCCGAAACGGGTTTCTCGGGCGCGGAGTTCCAGTTCATGAGCTTCCGCTCCGCACGCCGGGTCGCGGTGCAACTGAGGTTCTCCGGGCGGACGCCCCTGTCTGGCAAAGCCGCCAAGGCGAGCCTCAGCGGTCCGAATCATCAAACCCTGAGGGTCGTGGAAGTGCTCGACGTGGTTCCCGAGTCTGGAACCGAGGCCACCCAGATCATCGTGGAAGCCGAAGCGCAGGCCCATGAAGCTCGCGGCGTCTACACGCTGGAGATCCAGGACGCGGAGGGCACGCGGCTACTCGTCCTGCCAGGGGTGCGGTTTCCGTCCATCTGAGCAACCCACGCGGGTCACGGCTCGACGGCCGCATAGGCCACTGTTTCCTCGAACGCCATGACGACGTTCATGGATTGAAGCCCCATCCGAAGCCTCAGTGAGAGGACGCGAAGGCGGAACCACGGGCAGAGGCCGCCCGCCGGAGGCGCTTCCCAGAAACCTGTCCGACTGTCGGACAGGTTTTCGCCGCCCGGGGCCCGAGCCCGTGAACCTGTCCGACTGTCGGACAGGTTTTCGCCGTCCGGGGCCGGAGGGCGCCCTCCTCCGTCAGGTGACGCGGACGGAAGGTGGGCCCACACGTCCATGTCAGACCCCTGTGGTTGGATGGCGATGCTGGGACGAGGAGGGGAATGGGGATGGGACGAGGCGGACTCGTGGCTTATGTGGAGGCGCAGCTCGAGCGCGATATCGCGCTCGGACGGGTGCATCCGAGCGGGCAGTTCGGCCCGGAAGCGAAGCTGGCGCGTCGCTTCAACGTGTGCCGGGGCACCCTCCGCGAAGCGCTGCGGCGACTGGCGGCACGAGGCCTGGTGGTGCAGCACCCTGGCCGCAGGACGCGCGCGGTGGCCATGGATGAGTCGCTGACGCTGGAGAACCTGGGGCTGGCGATGCATGACATGCGTTCGCCGAACGCACGGTGGCTCTTGGCGGGCTACTTCAGCCTCAGGCGGCAGGTATTGGTGGAGCTTCTGGCCGACTGCTGCGCGAAGGCCTCGGACCTCGACTTGGACCGGCTGAGGTACACGTGCTTCCAGCTCCAGGACGCGGCGCGCTGGGAGGATGGAACCTACTGCGCACAGGTGGAATTCGAGTTGTTACGGTTGGCGGCCCGGGTGGCGGATCGTCCCGGGCATGTGCTTCTCGTTCAGTCCCTGCATCGGGCCTTCCTGGGAGGAGCGGCCCGGCTACAGCCCTTCATGGGTGGCGAGGCGCTGCGTGAGTGGGCCCTCTGCGCCATGAGAGTTGTATCTGAGCGCGATACCCAGGCCCTCCAGCACGAGCTACCGGCGTTGCTCAAGGCGTGCGACGAGCGCGTGCTGAACGCCGTCGCCCCTGCTCCAAAGGAACCTGTGTCTCCCTCTCCCGAAGGCCACCACGAGCCAGCCACCAGGGACACCGAGGTGCTTGAGGTCTCTGCTCGCCCCGATGAGAAGGCCACCCCCGTGGAGTCCGACAGCGGGATGTCGCTGATTCCAGCGCTCCCGGAGCGCGTCCCATCCGAATCCGGTGGGACGTGCGCCGAGGCCGTGATGGGCACGGTCTTGGGAGGCGTGTCCGATGGTCGGGCAGGTTCTGGCGCCTCGTGTCCGGAGGATGGCCTCCAGCCCGAGGCCCCACCCGCTAGCAACCGTGAACGCACTCATGGGGTGAATCATCCAAGGGAGGGCGGACTGCTTCACGTGGGCCGGTGGGCTTCGCGCCTCTGGCGGTTGATTGCCCACTCCCTGGGTCTCCCTGCTTCGTGAGCGACGACGGTCCTACGGTTCCGCTGTCGGCGGGCTTCTGGCTACGGGCGCAGAAGCCCATCGACAGTGCCAGTTGCTCCGTGCGGTTCACGTCGTCCAGCACCTGCGCGAGCTTCTCGCGGACGGCCGCGGGGGCGTCCGGTCCCAGGAACAGCCGTAGCGTCGGGGAGCCTGCGTCCACTGCGTCCACGATGGCCTTCGCGGCCTTCACGGGGTCCCCGGGCTGCGTGCCGGCGGACTGCGCCACCCAGGCGCGCATGGGGCCCAGCGACTCCGCGTAGGCCGCCAGCTCTGGCATCGGCCGGTACGATGGGCCCAGCAGCTTCGTGCGGAACATGCCCGGATCCACGATGAGCACCTTCACTCCGAATGGCGCGACCTCCTTCGCCAGCGACTCGGACAGGCCCTCCAGCGCGTGCTTCGCCGCGCCGTACGCACCCGCGCCCGGGTATGAGACCAGCCCGGACACGCTCGATAGCTGCACGAGGGTGCCCGTCCTCCGCTCCCGCATGTGCGGCAGCACCGCTCGCGTCATCGCGACCGCTCCGAAGAACAGCGGCTCGAATGCCGCTCGCAGCTCCGCGTCGCTCGTCTCCTCCACCGCTCCGAACAACGTGTAGCCCGCGTTGTTCACCAGCACGTCGATGGCCCCGAAGCGCTTCAGCGCCGCGGTGACGGACTCCTGCACCTGCTCCGCCTTCGTCACGTCCAGCCGGACCGCGAGCACCCGGTCCGGGGCCCTCGCCACCAGGTCCTCCAACGTGCGCGTGTCTCGCGCCGTCGCGACCACGCGCTCCCCCCTGGCGATGACCTCCTCCACGATGTTCCGGCCAAACCCAGACGACGACCCCGTGACGAACCAGACCTTGCCCTGTGCGTTCATGACTGCCTCCGTGGCCCATGAAGTACGCCCCGGGCCTCCGCTCCGAAACGCGTCGTCTCTGGATGCACTTTGTAGCTACGCTAAGGAATGCGCGACGACCTCTCCGGCCTCATGGCGTTCCTCGCGGTGGCTCGCAGGCGCAGCTTCACCGCCGCCGCGTCGGAGCTCGGGGTCACTCCTTCCGCGGTGAGCCAGAGCCTCCGGGCACTGGAAGTACGCGTGGGCGTGCGGCTCCTCCAACGAACCACCCGCAGCGTGGGACTCACCGAGGCCGGCTCGCGCTTCCTCTCGCGGCTCGAACCCGCGATGCACGGCGTGCAGGACGCCTTCGAGTCCCTGGGCGAGCTTCGCGACCGGCCCGCGGGGCTGCTGCGCCTGACCCTGCCCCGCTACGGCTACCAGGAGGTGCTTGGGCCCCGCCTCGCGGAGTTCCTCACCGCCCATCCCGACATCCGCGTGGACATCCATCTGGAAGACGCGCTCGTGGACATCGTCCAGCAGGGCTTCGACGCGGGTTTCCGCGTCGGTGAGCTCGTGGACCGCGAGATGATCGCCATCCCCGTGAGCGGCGACATCGTCATGCACGTGGTGGGCTCGCCCGCGTACTTCGCCAACCGCAGCAAGCCGAAGCACCCTCGCGACCTGCGCGACCACGACTGCATCAACTACCGCAGCCGGACCACCAGCGGGCTCCTCCGCTGGGGGCTGAGCGACGGCGCAAAGCGCATCGAGGTCGCCGTCGAGGGCCGCGTGGTGTTCGATGACGCGGAGCTGGTGCTGGACGCCGCCGTCGCCGGGCTGGGGCTCGCCTATGTCCCGGAGAGCCGCGTCCGGAAGCTGCTCGCGGAGAAGCAGCTCGTGCGTGTGCTCGAACCGTACTCCGCCACCCTCCCCGGCTTCTTCCTCTACTACCCGAGCCGCATCCAGGTGGCGCCCAAGCTCAAGGCGCTCATCGATTTCTTCAAGCTGAAGCGGCGGCGCTGATCACGCTTGGCGGTGTCAGCCACGGGGCCGCCAGTGCTTCGGCATCCTCCAGCCACCGCAGGCGCCGGACATCCTCCGGGAACGGCGCCACCGTGCTCAGGGGGAGCGCGTCGTACGTGCGCCCGTCCAGCACGCGCCCGGCCGCCGCCTTGCGCTTGCCGCCCCACTGCTTGAAGAAGAAGGCCACGCCCGCCGCGTCACACTGCTCGCGCACCGAGCGCAGCCACTCCGGGTCCAGCGGCCTCGCCTTCGCGCCGCTCTCGCCTCCGACAATCACGCCGTCGATGCCGGTGAAGTCCACCGGGCCCAGGTCCTCCAAGAGCGGCTCGATGGACAGGAAGCGCACCCGCGCGGGCGCCGCTTGCAGGTGCTTCACTCGCGGCAGGCCGTACTTGCGGTCCTCCACGCTCACTCCCCACCAGACGTTCGGCAGCCTCGCCGCGAACGCGAGCCGCGTGGACAACAGCCGCTGCATCCGCTCCGCGCGCTTCGTCAGCACCTGGAACGTGTGCCAGTCCGCCAGCGCCATCACCCGCGCCACCGTCTCGATGTACGCCTCCGGGACGTCGTCCAGGAACAGGTCGCTCATCGAGTTCACGAACACGCGCTTGGAGGCCTTCCAGCGCAGCGGCTCGGCGAGCTTCCCCGGAATCAGCTTCAGGTCGAAGCCCTGCTCATACGGGTGCCCCGGCACGCCCCGGAACCGCTCCGCGAACGTCTCCGCGTAGCAGTGCTTGCACCCCGGGCTCAGCCTCACGCAGCCGCGCACCGGGTTCCACGTCGCATCCGTCCACTCGATCTTGGAGTTGTCAGCCATGGCGTCCGGAGGGAACACCCGGCCCGCCTGCCTCCATCCCCTACTTCGCGGGAGGCGGCTCCACGGGCAGCGTCTGCGCCCGCTTCTCCACGGCGCGCAGCGTGTCCACCACCGCGTCGTTCTGCCCCAGGCTTGCCAGGAACCCGGGGACGGAACCCGCGGGGTCCACCGTGAACTTGTAGACGACCCAGGACCTGCCCTCGCCCTTCGGCTCCACCGTCCAGCTGCCCTCGTTCAGCCGCAGGCGCACCACGTCCCGCCGGGCGGGGAACGCGTCTGGCTCCGCCTTCCAGCGCTGCTGGTACACGCCCGTCCCGTCCGGCGCGACCTTCGACTCCGTCACCACGTGGCAGATGTAGTCGCGCGAGGACACCACCGGCAGGTCCAGCCGCGTGTACGTGAGCCGCCCGCCGTCGTCCGTGGGCCGCACCACCCGCGACTCCTTCACGTACGGCATGAAGAGCCGGTACGAGCCCTGGTCCTCCAGCACCGTCTGGATTTGCAGGGCGCTCGCCTTGAGCTCCCCTTCCGCCCAGATGTCCTTCGCCTTCGTCCCCGGGCGGGGCCGCACCTTGATCACGAAGGGCGTCTTCGCCACCGTCTCCCACTCCTCCGCCCCCGCAACGCCCGCCGCCAGCACCACCGCCAGGGCCAGGCCCCAGCGCCGCGTCATTCCCGACATGTGTCTGCCCTTTGGTTCCGCGCGTGCCCGGCCCTTCGCGGCGCTTGCGTCACCTGTATCCCATTTTCCCGACACCCGGACGCCCCGGGCCTGCCCACGGGGCGACTCGGGCACACGGGCCGCTCGACTTTGCGAGCAAGCCTTGGCAAGCCTTGCTCCCATGGCTCCTCACTTCTCCGGTCCCCCACCCGAACGCGGTCTGTTCTGCAACCGCACCCTCAACATGCGCGCCATCAAGGCCGTGGGCTACGACATGGACTACACGCTCATCCACTACCGCGTGGAAGCGTGGGAACGCCGTGCCTACGAATACATTCGCGACCGTCTGGTGGAGCAGGGCTGGCCCGTGGCCGACCTGACCTTCGACCCGATGCTCGCCATCCGCGGCCTCATCATCGACACCGCCAAGGGCAACCTGCTCAAGGCCAACCGCTTCGGCTTCGTGAAGAAGGCCCTGCACGGCAGCCGCCCCATGGACTTCGAGTCCCAGCGCGAGGCCTATACCCGCACCGTCATCGACCTGGCGGACCGGCGCTGGGTGTTCCTCAACACCCTGTTCTCCCTCTCCGAGGCCTGCATCTACGCGCAGCTCGTGGACCGCCTGGACGCCGGACAGCTTCCCGGCCCCATGGGCTACGCGGACCTCTACGAGCACGTGCGCAAGAACCTGGACGCCACGCACATGCAGGGGCGCCTCAAGGCGGAAATCATCGCGGACCCCGAACGCTACGTCATCGACGACCCGGAGACGCCGCTCGCGCTGCTGGACCAGAAGAACGCCGGCAAGAAGGTGCTGCTCATCACCAACAGCGAGTGGGCCTACACCGAGCCCATGATGCACTTCGCCTTCGACCGGCACCTGCCCGAGGGCATGACCTGGCGCCAGCTCTTCGACGTGGTCATCGTCAGCGCGCGCAAGCCCGAGTTCTTCACCACGCGCTCCACCCTCTTCGAGGTGGTGGAAGCCAACGGCGAGGCGCTGCTGCGGCCGCACTCCGGGCCGCTCGACAAGTCCAAGCCCTACTTCGGCGGCAGCGCGCTGGAGCTGGAGCGGCACCTGGGCCTGTCCGGCGACGAAATCCTCTACGTGGGCGACCACATGTTCGGCGACGTGCACGTCAGCAAGAACGTGCTGCGCTGGCGCACCGCGCTCATCCTGCGCGAGCTGGAGGACGAGGTGCGCGCCATCGCCGCCTTCCGCGCCACCGAGGTGCGCATTGGCGAGCGCATGCTCAAGAAGGAGCGCCTGGAGGCGGAGAGCTGCCAGGTGCGCCTGGATCTCCAGCGGCGGCGCCACCAGTACGGCCCCCGCTCGGACGTCGCGGAGGGCGAGCTGGTGACGCGGCTCACGGAGCTGCGCGCGGAGCTGGAGGCGCTGGACGCGGAGCTGGGCCCCATGGCCCGCGCGGCCGGTGAGCTGTCCAACCCGCACTGGGGCCTGCTCACCCGCGCCGGCAACGACAAGAGCCACCTGGCGCGGCAGGTGGAGCGCTACGCGGACATCTACACGTCGCGCGTGAGCAACTTCCTCTTCGCCACGCCGTTCGTCTACCTGCGCAGCCCGCGCGGCAGCCTCCCGCACGACCCCAGCATCCCTGGCGGCACCCCGGTGTTCACCACCGGGGACGGCGCGGGCAGCGGCCCCGCGGAGTAGCGCCAGGGCCCCAAGGCGCCTCGCGACTACTGCGTGAGGCGCCAGAGGGCCTGCAGGTCCGCGGGCAGGTTGCTGGCCACCTTGTCCGCCTCGCCTTCCGAAATCTGGTCCTGGAAGGCGCGCAGCACCGCGCGGACCACCAGCTCCGCCTGGTCCACCGGCATCTGGAGGTCCTCCGCCACGGACGCCATCAGCTCCTCGCGACCGAAGCGGTGGGGGTGCCGGGGGCGCTCCTCCGGCGGCGGCAGGAACTCCACCAGCAGCCTGGGCAGCTGGGACTCCAGATTCCGCGCTCCGTTGGGCATGAGCCTGCGCTCCAGCGCGCTCAGCACCGACACGGCGGCGGACTCCGCGAGCGCGGGAGGCAGGGCACTCAAGTCGCAGACGTGGTGGATGAACGCCGCGTAGGTGGCGCGCACGTGGGCTTCGTGCCGCCGCGCGTGGCGTTCCTGCTTCTCGGTTTCGGTTTCATGGGCCTGGGCCATGGGCACACCTTGGGCGAAGGGGGACGGGACCTCCTGGAAGGTGGGCACCGGAACGCCGGTCCGCGCCCGGCAGGCAGGCGGGCCCCACCCCCTGGCGCCCCACCCCCGCCCGGCCGCCGGGGGAATCCCCTGGAAATGCCAGGGGTTACTGAACATGTGTCCAGACCTCCGAATGGAGCGGGACCTGGCGACCCGGCGCGTGGACCGGCCATGTCAGACCCCTCCCGTAGAAATGATCGCGTGAGCCACTCGACCCCGCCATCGTCTCCGTCGCGAGTCCTGGAGCAGCGCAACCTCCTGGGAGGCCTGGACCTCCTGCCCGTGATGGGCCGGGGCAACCGCAAGCGCGCGCGTCAGTTCCACGTCCCCACGGAGCGCAAGCTCGGGTTCGCCGCCGCGCTGGCGCTGGTGGTGGAGCACGGACGGGAGAAGGCCCGGGAGACGGGCACCACGTCCATGACGCGCTGCCCGCGCTGCAACCACGTGGGGCCCACGGAGCAGGACTTCGGCTTCCGCATCATGAGCCAGGGCCAGCGCCGTCCGCAGTCCTGGTGCCGGGGCTGCCGCGGCCAGCACCTGGAGCCGGTGAACGCCTCCCAGCCCCGCCCCGAGGACGGCTGGCTGTTCCCGCCGGAGACCACCTCGAAGCCCAAGGCGAAGGCGGCCAAGTCCAGCAAGCCCAAGGCGAAGAAGCGCGCCCGCCGCGACAACGAAGACCTGACCTGACCTGAGCCGCGGCGGCCGTCCGGGTGTGATTCCCGCCTGGGGTTGAGCGCCGCTCGTGCGCCCCCTGTCATCCCGCGCCACCGGGCGCCCGCGCCTCGCATGCTCACAGGGCGGCCCCTGTCCCGCCCGTCGCCAGGGATGGCAACACCCCGCATGGGTCCCTACCTCAGCTCAAAGGAGGACTTTCATGTCCGTGCGGACCCGAGTGGCAGGCATCAAGAACAAGCGACGCGTGGATCCCCATGCGGCCCAGCCGAGCGTGCAGGCCAGCAAAGGGCGCAAGACCCTGGCCCATGACGACGCGGCGGCGCTGCTGCGACAGAAGGAGTTGAAGCGCGTGACGCTGGGCCCCGCCGCTGGCGACCACGGCCCCAAGCGCAACAACCGGGGCACGGGGCTCCGGGGGCGCAAGAAGGCGCCCAGCCAGATCCACATCAAGCGCGCGGGTGGCCCGCGGGAGCGCTCCCGGTTGCACGGGGGCTGACGGCACGCTTCAGCCACGGAAATGACGACGCCCCGCGTGGGAGACGGTCAGGACCGTCTTCCACCGCGGGGCGCGGTGCGTCTGGGTGCTGTCAGCGCCGGTCAGTAGCCGACGTAGCCGCTGCCGCTGTTCAGGCCCTTGATGCCGGGGACGTTGGACACGGAGCCGTAGCGCTCGATGGAGTAGCGGACGCCGGCGATGATGTTGTCCACCGGGTTGCGGATGTTGTCGTGGCCCGGGAGCTTGTACGCGTCGAACGTCGGCTGGATGGTCTGCATCAGGCCGATGGACGGCGTGCCCTTCTGGGCGTTGGAGTCCCAGTTGTTGATGGCGTTCGGGTTCCCGCTGGACTCGTGCTGGATGATCTTCGCGATGTCCTGGGGGTTCATCTTCTCCACCGGGACGCCGTTGGCCTTGAGGATGTCCATGGCCTGCTTGATCCAATCACCCACCTGGCCCGGGGGCACGTCACCCACCGCCTGCGCGCCCTGCGCCTGCTGCGCGCCGCCCGTCAGGTCCGGCCCCTTGGAGACACCCTGAGCCTGGAAGTCATCCTTGCTGCCCGGGATGTTGAGCTTCGCATCCGCGTAGATGAGGTCCTTGTTCGTGATGTTCGGGTTCGCCTTCACCAGCGAATCCACATCCGTGTTGAAGCGCTTGGCCAGCGCGCCCAGCGTGTCGCCCGACTTGATCTTGTAGTCCATGGGGGGAGGGACCTTTGCGATTGCCGAAAACGTCGATGCCTGATTCTCGGAGTTTGATTCGCGGAGTTTCGCCTACATTTGCGGTTCTGTAGGCGCTTTCACGCAGAGTCACGCCGGGAACCGACCTCGTGGAATCCTGCGGTGGGACTGTCGCCAGAACAGCCCCAGCAGGACGGCGAGTGTAGCGCCCAAGCCACCGGGGCCGCTGCCACACCCGCATTTGACGTCGGGCCGGTCCAGGTCCGGTGTCAGCGGGTCGACGGTGGCCTCGCAGGGGGTGAAGCAGCGGCAGGCGTCGTCGCCGTCCACCTCCAGCCGGGCGCACACGCCCGGGGCGCCGCAAGCGGCGTCCTTCGTACAGGCCTCGCCGTAGGTCCCGGCCTGGAGCGCGGGCAGGAGGCACCGGGCAGGGGCGTCCCCGGCGGTGACGCACTGCAGGCCCGCGGGGCAGTCCGCGTCGCTCGCGCAGGACTCCTCACAGAGGACCTTCAGGGGGAGCGTCCCTGGAGGCGAGGGAGGTGGGGCCTCCTCCAGGAAGGGGCGGAGGAAGTCCTCCAGCGCGTCCACCCGCAGCTGGACCGCCTCCGTCCGGCAGGCCACGTCACCGCTGACGGTGAGACCCAGGAGCACCTCGTTCCCCGCCGGGCCCCCCAGGACCGGGCCTCCGCTGTCCCCCACGCAGGTCATGGCCGGGGCGGGGCCGGCCTGGAAGGCGCTGCCGGTGACGCCCGTCACCTGGAGCTGGCCCTGCCGCCGCTGGCCCGCGGGCCGGGCCGCGTCCTTCGTGTCCCCGTAGCCCACCGCCCGCACCGGGTCTCCCGGCGCCACCGGGGCGTCCCCCGCCTGGGGGAGCCGGAGGGGCGGGACGTCCGTCACGGGCACCGCCAGCCGCAGGAGCGCGGCGTCCCAGGTGTGCGTGGCCGGGACGAACTCCGGGTGGGCCACCGCCCGGGTGACCCGCACGAACCGCCCGCCGGGCCCGGGCTCCGGGAGCAGGGTGGGGCCCAGGAAGACCTCGTAGGGGCCCGCCTCCCCGAAGACGGCCAGGCAGTGCGCCGCCGTCAGCACCAC
The DNA here is from genome assembly GCF_003611605.1 of Corallococcus sp. AB011P. Lineage (NCBI taxonomy): Bacteria > Pseudomonadati > Myxococcota > Myxococcia > Myxococcales > Myxococcaceae > Corallococcus > Corallococcus sp. AB011P. The sequence goes on along the minus strand of NZ_RAVX01000019.1, from coordinate 126,774 downwards.
GTCCGGGGCGATGAGGGCGCCCGAGCAGAGGAGCACCGGCGCCTCCCCTCCGCAGCGGGTGCGCCGGGCCACCAGCGCCACCGCCGCCGTGTCCCCGGGGGCGTCCGTCCCCTGGACCAGGGCCTGGCCCGGGCCGCCGCCAGGCCCGGGGGCCCCCGGAGGCCCGGAGTCCACCGGGCCACAGGAGGGCAGGCAGGCGAGCACCAGCCAGGTCCCGAGCGCAACCACCCTCGGGGGTGGGCATCCTGTCCTATCCCGGGCGGACGCGGTGGACCGTTTCACCATGGGGCGCATCATAGGCAACAGGGGGTCATGGGAATGGGGGGTGCCCCGCGTTACCTTGCCCCTGGGGGTCGTGAACCGGATAGAGTCCGTTGCACGTCTCCCTGCCCCGAGGGGCTGAAGGCTTGTCTGCCTGCCTTCTCCGCCGGAGGGGACTGCCACATTGAGTGGCCCGCCACATCTTCACGGGTGGTGGGTCTGCAACCCTTTTTGGAGGATGTTCACATCATTCGCGAACAGAGAAACAGCAGCCGGGGTCCCAACAGGGACCAGAGAACCAACCGCCGCATCCGCGCGCGGGAAGTCCGTGTCGTGGGCTCCGACGGTTCGCAGCTCGGAGTCATGACCATCGAGGCGGCGCTGGAAAAGGCCCGCTCCGAGTCGCTCGACCTGGTCGAAGTCAGCCCGATGGCCAAGCCGCCGGTCTGCAAGATCATGGACTACGGCAAGTTCAAGTACGAGGAGAAGAAGAAGGCCTCGGACGCGAAGCGCACGCAGGTGGTCATCCAGCTCAAGGAAGTGAAGCTCCGTCCCAAGACGGAGGAGCACGACTACGAGTTCAAGGTGCGCAACACCCGCCGGTTCATCGAAGAGGGCAACAAGGCCAAGGTCGTCATCCAGTTCCGCGGGCGTGAAATCACGCACAAGGAGTTGGGCAGCGCCATCCTCGATGACGTCATCAAGGACCTGAAGGACGTGGCGGTGGCGGAGCAGCTGCCGCGCATGGAAGGCCGGCAGATGTACATGATCCTGGCCCCCACGCCGAAGGTCGCGCAGAAGGCGCGTGAGCAGGCGCGGCAGGCCGCGGCGGCCGCTCGCAAGTCCCCGCCTCCTGGCACCGGCAAGAAGCCCCAGGCGGCCGGTGCTCCGGGTGCGGACGGTGCCTCCACGGCCCCGGTCGAATCCGACGGCGCCAGCGAAGCTGGCGACGATACGCCGGACGAAGCGCCGGACGCCGCGCCCGCGACGACGTAGTCGTCCGCAGGCCTCCCGCGTCTCCCCTCACCGGGAGACGCGCACACGGGCGGTGCCCCCTGGGATGCGTCCCGGGGAGACCGCCCGCGTTCGTCTTCGCGGCCGTGACGCCGGACTGCCCTGCTAGCCGGGCAGGACCCGGGTGCGTCGGCGCCGGCCCCACTCCATCAGGATGAACGTCACGCCCACCGCGAGCATCGCGCTGGCACCGCCACACCCGGCGGCCATCGCCTGCTGGGAGGGGCTCGTCATGGCGCTCGCCAGAGCGCCGGGGTCCGGCGGGGGCTCGAACCCGGAGCCGCCGGTGGCGGTGAACCGCTCGCCGTCCTGGTCCTCATTCGCCGGGGCCTGCTTCGCCGCCACGGTCTGGGACTTGAGCGACGACGCGCTGGTGGAGAAGAAGGACAGCCGGTAGCTGGAGCCGGAGGACGGCTCGATGCCGAAGAAGCACACCAGCGGCACGCCCGAGGGCAGCACGTCCGGCGCCGCCGGGTAGCCCGCGAAGCCGGACACCGACGCGAGCTCCTTGCCCGCGCCCGGCTTGCCGCTGGAGGACAGCGCGCGGACCCACAGCCGGTAGCCCGTGCCGTCGCTCCGGGGCTGGTTGTAGAAGAGGTACAGGCTGCTGCCCGCGCGCACGAGCGCCGGCTGCGTGGCCCAGTCCCCGTCCTCCAGCACCTTCACCGCGGAGCCGAAGGCGTTGCCGTCGAAGCGGCGGTAGAGCAGCCGTTCGGAGTTGTCCTTGTAGACCAGGTGCAGGCCGCCCTTCCCGTCCGCCACCGCGCTCATCGCGGCCCCGTGGTAGATGCCGTCGGAGAAGGCGGTGCGTGTGGAGGACCAGCTGGACACGGACGCGCTGTCATCGCGAATGCGGTAGTGCGTGGTGTCGCGCCCGTCGTGCGAGCTCCACAGCATCATCAGCCGGCTGCCCAGGCTGATGAGCCGCCCGCCTCCGCGCTTCGGGATGTCTCGCGCGAGCGAGGACTGGGTGCGGAAGGTGGAGCCACCGTCGCTGCTCACGGAGATGACGAGCGTGTTGCTCGCGTCCTTCTCCCGGAAGAAGGCCTGCACCCAGAGCCGGCCCTTGGAGTCGCGCGCCAGCTCCGCGCGGTAGTACGCGGTGCTGGAGCTGGTGGAGTCGAAGACGCGCACGGCCTTGTCCGGGAGCCAGTGGTTCTTGGACGCGCTGTAGCGCCACCACTGGAAGTACACGTCGCGGGACGTGGAGCCGCTGATGCCCGCGCTGTCCGGCGTCTCCACCGCGTAGACGAGCGCCACGTCCTTGCCCACCACCACCAGGTCCGCGCGGTCATAGGTGGAGCCGTCGTGGATGATGCCCTCCTGCTTCCAGGTGCTGCCGCCGTTGTCGCTGCGGAACAGCCGCAGGCCATGCCCGTCCTGTCCGCCCTGCTGCACGGCCGCGAGCAGCACGGAGCCCTCGCTGCGGGACACGCGCACGATGTGCCGGTGCGCGGGCAACGTCAGCGCATTGCCTCCCCGCACCGGGATGGCCGAGGGTGGCGTCGCCGCCGTCATGCCCGCGAGCAGTAGTCCTGTGAGTGCCGCCCAACCCATTCCCACCCCTTCCGTTGGATTCCCCGCCGGGAAATTGGTGGGGAGGGAGGGACGAAAGAAGGTGGGAAAAAGGGTCGCCGCCTGCCCGCCTGCCCTCCGACGGGGCGATGGCTGTGTCGTGGGCTGGACGCCTCAGCCGCGCGCCGCGGCCCTGCCGCCGATGTGCTCGCCCGCGTCCGGACGCAGCCGGCGGAAGAGCGGCCCGGCCAGCGACGACACGAAGCCGATGGCGAGGAACGGCAGGAGGAAGCGGTCCGGCGTGAGGCGCACGTCGCCGCCGCCGCGCGCCACGTGCAGCATCAGGCCGCCGAAGCTGATGCCCACGCTCAGCGCCATCTGCTGCGTCACCACCGCGATGGTGGAGGCGTTGCTCACCGACTCCCTGGGGAGGTCCGCGTAGGCCATCGTGTTGGTGGCGGTGAACTGCAGGGAGCGCATGAAGCCGCTGAACACCAGCGTGCCGATGATGAACGGGATGGGCGTGGTGACGCCGAAGAAGGCGGGCACGGCCGTTACCGCGGCGGTGACCAGGTTGGAGGCGATGAGCGTCTGACGGAAGCCCACGCGGCGGATGAGCGCGGGCGCCACCGGCTTGCACGCGAAGGCGCCCAGCCCCGTCCCGATGGTGACGAGCCCCGCCTCCAGCGGCCCCCAGCCCAGGGCCACCTGGAAGAGCAGCGGCAGCAGGAAGGGCGTCGCGCCCAGGCCGATGCGCACCAGCGCGCCGCCCATCATGCTGGCGCGGAAGGTGTCCACCCGGAACAGGCGCAGGTTGAGCACCGGGCGCGGCGTGCGCAGCGCGTGCCGCACGTAGGCCACCAGCGCCCCCACCGCCACCAGCGTGATGCCCGCCTGCACGGGCCACGGCACCAGGCCGATGCCCACCGTCTCCGCCGCGCCCATCAGCGCGGTGATGGCGACCACGGCGATGGCGAAGCCCTTCGTGTCGAAGGGGCCGGGGTCCGGCTGCTTCAGCGGGGGCACGAAGCGCGCCACGGCCCACATGCCCAACAGGCCCACCGGCACGTTGATGAAGAAGATCCACGGCCAGTCCGCGACGCCCAGGATGAGGCCCGCGAGCGGCGGTCCCAAGAGCGGCCCCATCAGTGCGGGCATGGTGAACCAGCTCATCGCGGACACCAGCTTCTCGCGCGGCGCCGAGTTCACGACGATGAGCCGGCCCACGGGCGTCATCAGCGCGCCGCCCAGGCCCTGGACCGTGCGGAAGACGACGAGCTGCGCGAGCGTCTGGGAGAAGCCACACAACACGGAGCCCGCGAGGAACACGACCATGGCGGTCATGAAGACGCGGCGCGGACCGAAGCGGTCGGCGATCCACCCGCTCGCGGGCGCGAGCACCGCCAGGGCCAGGATGTACGACGTCAGCGCGAGCTTGAGGTGGACGGGGTCGGTGCCGAACGCCACGGACAGCGTGGGCAGCGCGGTCGACAGCGCCGTGGAGTCCAGGAACTCCATGAACAGCGCGCTGGCCACCGCGATGGATGCCAGCCGGGAGCCTCGGGTGGAGGGGGTGCTGGAAGGCGCGGTGGAGGCAGTCGCGGTAACGGACACGTCCTTTTCTATGCGCACGCAGCACCGTGCCTGTCACGCCCGCGTGAAGGCCGCGCCGCGTCCGGCAGAAGCACTTGTACTCCCAGCGCGAAGCGGTGGGGCCCGCGCGTGAAGCGGGCGCGGCACTCCGGCTGGAGGGCAGCCGAGCGGGCACCTCCGCCGACAGGCCCCCGAGCATGAGGCCCACCTCCCCCGGCACGGTCCAGAAACCTGTCCGACTGTCGGACAAGTTCCCGCTGTTCACCGGGAGTGGGGGAGCCTCGGTCCTCCAACCCTGTCCGACTGTCGGACAGGTTTCCGCTGATCAGCGGGCTCGGGCGCCCCTACCCGGTTCCTCCAACCCTGTCCGACTGTCGGACAAGTTCGTGCGGAGCGCCCCCGACGGGGAGCCCCGCCCGTCCGTCAGGGTTCCGAAGGCTCGTTCCTCGCGGCCTCGGCCAGGGTGCGGGCCTCTTCGCGCAGTTCGTCCAAACGGACGCGGTGACGCTGGAGCAGCGCGTCCACCTGTTCCACGCGGGCCTTGTCCCCGCGCGACTTCGCCTCCTGCCGCTCGCCTTCCAGCCGCGTCACGTCCCGCCCCAGCAGCGTGGCGATGTGCTCCGTCTTCTCCAGCTTCCAGCGCGCGGTCTGGGGCCTCTCCTCTTCGATGGGGTCGTTCTGCTGCGGCGGCGCGTTGGCCACCTCCGGCTCCGGCGGCACGTCTCCGGGCGAAGGCGGCACCACCGTGGCGTGGGGCGGCGCGGGGTCCGGCGTCCGCACCGGCACCGCGCGCTTCGGAGACACCTGGGCCGCCGTCACCGGGCCAGGGCCCGCGTTCGTCACCGGGGGCGCTGCGGCGGGAGAAGAAGCCTCGCGCGACGGCCATGGCGCCACGGCGATAAACGCGGCCACCAGCACCGCCGCGCTCCCCAGCATCACCCGCTCACGGTTCCGCATCGTCCACTCCCCCTACAACCGAAGGCGCCAGCCGTCACCCTGGCGCTCCACCCGGAAGAGGAACGGCTCCGCGCGCTCCGTTCCTCCCTGCGACACCCGCGCCCGCACGACCACCGCGTTCGGATCGCGGCCATCCACCTTCGCGTCGAGCACATCCACCAGGCCCATGCCGTGCTCGCGCAGGTCCTTCACCGTCTCCTCGCACGAAGGCACACCCTGCCCCGTCACCAGCATGGGGCCCAGCACCGCGCAGTCCCCGGACGGCAGGGCCTGGAAGAAGCGGCGCACCGCTGCCTCTGCGGCCTCCGCCTTGGAGGACGTCGTGGACGTACAGCCGAGCGCGGCGAGCCACAGCCCCACCGCCCCCACCGCGTGCCTCACCGCGCGTCGTCCCATCCGGCCTCTAGTAGCAGTTGGGCGCGAACAGCTCGTCGTCCGACGCGGACACGAACTGATCATTGCAGTAGGCGCTCGCCAGCACGTGGCCGTTGCGCACGCAGCCGTCATGGTTGGTGGCGTCCAGCGTGTACTGCGTGTCACCACCGCAGCCGCCGCCGCAGCGGCCGAAGCAGTTGCCCATCACCTTGGGGCGCGACCAGTGGTCCGGCTCGCCGCACACCCAGGTGCTGCCGTTCATGTAGTACTCGTCGCCGTTGCACGTCGTGTGGTCACCCAGCTGGGCGATCTGCTGGTTGCGCGCGTTGTCGAAGCCGCCCTTGTCGCAGTCGTGCTTCGCGTACGAGTACCAGTTGTACGTGCCGCCACAGCTGCCCGTGTTCTTGCCGCCGCACTTCGCGTAGCTGCACAGCATCGTGTAGCCGCGGCCCTGCTCGCCCATCACCGTGCGCTTGAGCGTGACGCTCGTGGGCTGCTGCGCCCACAGGCCCACCGCGCGGCGCAGGTACATGGCCTCCGGCGCCGCCGCGTCACCCTGCGGCAGCCCCTGGTTCAGCGCGCCGTAGAACGCGCTCAACACCTGGCGGTCCGCGTCCACCACCTGCGTGTCCTGCACGTTCGTGTCCGCGAAGCCGTCCAGCGTGGACACGCCCGACGCCGGGTCCATCAGCCCCGTCAGCGTCATGCCGTGCATGCGCACCTCCAGGCGGTACACCCCGGGCTCCACCTCGCGCGAGGCGAAGGACACCGTCTGCCCGTCGTGCGCCCAGGTGCCCTCGGTCAGCCCCGTGCCGGAGCGGAGCGACAGCCCCTCGGGGGACGCCGGCGGCGCTTCCGTGCCCGCCCCACCACAGCCCCACAACAGCAACGCCGCGACCGCACCACCCAGTGCCTTGCGCATCCGTGTTCACCCTCCGGCCAGGACAACTTCCAAGAATTCGAAGCGAGTGCCGGATTACCGGGCGGCTGCACGGGGAACAAGGCGGGCTGCGTCAGCTGGGGCCCCCAAGCATCCAGCCTGTACCGGAGGACACCCTGGCTGTTCACGGCGGACGGGCGCGGAGGGGCGGGGATGTGGCATGACGGGCCCGCGACGCAGGTCGTTCCCCTTGTGGAGGAAGTCCCCTTGAAAATCCCCGCGCTCACCGTGGTGGCGGCGCTCGCCGCGACGGGTTGCTCCAACGGCAGCATCACGCAGAACCGTGAAGCCCAGGCCCGCATCGCCGCCAACTCGGCGAAGCCCCAGCTGGCGCCCATGAAGGGCTCGGAAGCGCTGGCCAGCACGCCGGACGCCTTCAAGGCCCTGTGCAAGGCGGACCTGGAGCGCGCGCAGGCGCAGGTCGCGGCGCTGAAGAAGCTGGATCCGAAGACGAACGGCCAGGGCGTCCTCAAGGCGTACGACGAGGCGCAGACGGCCATCCTCAACGCGGCCAACCGCTCCAGCCTCACGCATGAAGTGCACCCGGACGCCGCCATGCGCGACGCGTCCCGCGAGTGCGAGCAGCAGGTGGACGCGGCCAACGTGGCGCTGTCTCAGGACCGCGGCGTCTACGACGCGCTGTCGCTGGTGGACCTGTCCAAGGAGGACGCGGCCACGCACCACTGGATGGACCGCACGCTGCTGGACTTCCGCCGCGCGGGCGTGGACCGGGATGAGGCCACGCGCGCCAAGGTGAAGACGCTCAACGAGGAGATTCTCAAGCTGGGCCAGCAGTTCGGGCAGAACATCGCGGAGGACACGCGCAGCGTGGCCTTCACGCCCAAGGACCTGGACGGGCTGCCGGAGGACTACAAGAAGGCGCACGCGCCCGGCGCGGACGGCAAGGTGGTCATCACCAGCAACTACCCGGACTACTTCCCGTTCATGACGTACGCGAAGAACGCGAAGGCGCGCGAGAAGCTCTGGCGCACCTACCGCCAGCGCGCGTTCCCCAAGAACCAGGCGGTGCTCGCGCAGCTCATCGAGAAGCGCAACGAGCTGGCCACGCTCCTGGGCTACGACACCTACGCGGCCTTCACGACCGAAACGCGCATGACGCGCACGCAGCAGGCCGCGGCGGACTTCATCGACCAGCTGGCGCAGGCCACGGAGGCGCGCGCGAAGAAGGAGATGGCGGACCTGCTGGCGCGCAAGAAGAAGGACGTGAAGGGCGCCACCGTGGTGGAGCCCTGGGACCAGGACTACTACGAGGACCGGCTGCGCGCGGAGAAGTTCGGGTTCGACTCGCAGGCGGTGCGGCCCTACCTGGAGTACGCGCGCGTGAAGGACGGCGTGATGGGCATCACCTCCAGCCTGTGGGGGGTGGCCTTCCAGCCGGTGAAGGACGCGAAGACGTGGCACACCGACGTGGAGGCGTATGACGTCGTGGACGGCGGCAAGCCGCTGGGCCGCATCTACCTGGACATGCACCCGCGCGACGACAAGTACAAGCACGCGGCGCAGTTCGACCTGGTCACCGGTGAGCTGGACAAGCGGCTGCCGGAGGCCGTGCTTGTGTGCAACTTCCCGCGCCCCGGCGACCTGATGACGCACGACGAGGTGGGGACGTTCTTCCACGAGTTCGGCCACCTGATGCACACCATCTTCTCCGGCCACCAGAAGTGGACGCCCATCTCCGGCATCTCCATGGAGCGCGACTTCGTGGAGACGCCGTCCATGCTGCTGCAGCAGTGGGCGGAGCAGCCGGAGGTGCTCAAGAGCTTCGCCAAGCACCACGAGTCCAACGAGCCCATCCCCGCGGAGCTGGTGGAGAAGCTGCGCGCGTCGAAGGAGTTCGGCCTGGGCCTGTACGCGCGCCGGCAGCTGTTCCTGTCCGCGGTCAGCCTCCAGTACTACTCGCGCGCGCCGGGCTTCGACACGTCCGCGGTGCTCTCGGAGCTGCAGAAGAAGCTGTCGCCCTTCCGCCACGAGTTCCGCGACGGCACCCACTTCGAGCTCGCCTTCGGGCACCTGGATGGGTACTCGGCCGCGTACTACACGTACCTCTGGTCCTCCGTCATCGCGAAGGACCTGGAGTCCAAGTTCCAGGAGACCGGCTACCTGGACCGCGACACGGCCATGCACTACCGCAAGACGGTGCTGGAGCCCGGCGGCTCCAAGCCCGCCGCGGAGCAGGTGAAGGACTTCCTCGGCCGGCCGTACGGCTTCGAGGCCTACCGCGCGTACCTCGACGGCGCCGCGAAGACGACGGGCACCGCGAAGGACGCGAAGTAGCGCTGCCTCATCCCCGGAAGCGGGCCGTGTCTTGAAGCCCGCTTCCGGGAGTGCCGCGCCGCCTGACCCGCCCCTGGGGGCAGGAGTCGGCGCGCGGTGCCTCCGTGGGCCCCGGGCCCTGCCCGGTCGCGGAACTCCCCTTCCCCATCAAGTCCCTCGCACGTGCCCATCTCCACCCCGGGGACGGAGCCTGACGTCAGTCTGTCGTCACGCCGCTGCTGGTGAGGGTCTTGCTTTGGAGCGCGCTCACCGGGGCCCTTTCGCGGCCCAGAGGAGGCGTGCACGCGGTGACGGCCTGCGGGCGGAGATGGCGGAGGGTGGGCCTCGCGGCGGTGGCGGCGATGTTGACCGCGAGCTGCAACGATTCACCTCCCAAGGCGCGGGTGTTGCCGGGGCCGGACGCGTCCGTGGATCCACAGGACGCGCTGTGCCGCTCGGCGGCGCGAGACCCGGGCCGCGTCACGCTGCACCGCCTCAACCGCGCTGAATACAACAACACCGTGCGCGACCTCCTGGGCGAAACGGGCTCGCCCGCGAGCAGCTTCCCGCCGGACGACCACGGCTTCGGCTTCGACAACAACGCGGACGTGCTCAGCATGTCCCCGCTGCTGATGGAGAAGTATTCGCACGCGGCGGAGGCGCTGGTGGAGGCCGCGTGGACGCGAGGCGTGTTCAAGGCGTGCGTGCTCGACCCCGCCCAACCGGAGGCCTGCGCGCGCGAGCTGCTCAAGACCTTCGCGCGCCGCGCCTGGCGCCGGCCCGTCACGTCGGAAGAAGTGGAGCGGCTGGTCGCGTTCGTCGCGCTGGCCCGGCAGCAGGGTGACGCGCCGGAGGTGGGCGTGAAGCTGGCGCTGCGCGCGGTGCTCGTGTCGCCACACTTCCTCTTCCGCGTGGAACTGGACCCCGCGCCCACGTCCACGGCGCCGCATCCCATCAGCGACCTGGAGCTGGCGAGCCGCCTGTCCTACTTCCTCTGGAGCAGCATGCCGGATGAAGCGCTGCTGCAAGCGGCGGAGGGCGGCCACCTGCACGAGCCGGAGGTGCTGGAGGCGCAGGTGCGGCGCATGCTGGCGGACCCCAAGTCCCACGCGCTGGTGGACAACTTCGCGGGGCAATGGCTCTACACACGCGCGCTCGACTTCGCCCAGCCGGAGTCGCGCTACGGCTTCGACGAACCGCTGCGCGAGGCCATGCGCCAGGAGATGCAGCTCGTCTTCCAGGAGTTCGTCACCGGGGACCACCACCTCAAGGACCTGCTGGACGCGCCCTTCACCTACGTGAACGACCGGCTGGCCTCGCACTACGGCCTGCCCAAGCCCGGCACCACCGCGATGACGCGCGTGGAGCTGAAGGACCACCCGGAGCGCGCGGGCCTGTTCGGCAAGGGCGCGCTGCTCACCGTCACCGCCAACCCGGACCGCACGTCGCCGGTGAAGCGCGGCGTCTGGGTGCTGGAGCAGCTGTTGTGCAAGGGGCCGCCCCCGCCACCGCCCGACGCGGGCGGGCTGGCCCCGGCGGTGGACCCCACGCTCAACATCAAGGCGCGCATGGCCCAGCACCGCGTGGACCCCACCTGTTCGGGCTGTCACACGCTGATGGATCCGCTGGGCTTCGGCATGGAGAACTTCGACCCGGTGGGCCGCTGGCGCACGAAGGAGGAAGGCGGCGCGGTGGTGGACCCCAGCGGCGAGCTGCCCGGCGGCAAGGCGTTCAACGGCGTGGCGGAGATGCGCGCGGTGGTGAAGCAGGACCCGGACATGTCCGCGTGCATGACACGTCACCTGCTCACCTACGCGCTGGGGCGCGGCGCGGAAGACCAGGACCGCTGCACCGTGCGCGACATCTCCCAGCAGGCCGAAACCCGGGGCGGCCGGCTCACCGATTACATCCTCGCCATCGTCCGCAGCGACGCGTTCCTGCAACGGCGTGGCGAAGCGGAGGGACAAAAGCCATGAGTCACACTGCCCTCTCCCGCCGGACGCTCCTGCGCGGCATGGGCGCGCTGATGGCGCTGCCGCTGCTGGAAGTCATGCGCCCGCGCACGGCCCGCGCCGCCACGCCGGCCCCGCGCCGCTTCGTGGCCTTCTACACGCCCTGCGGCATCCACATGCCCAAGTGGACGCCCGGCGGGGAGGGCGCGGACTTCTCCCTGACGCCCACGCTCGCGTCGCTGGCGCCGGTGAAGGGCGACCTGCTGGTGCTGAGCGGACTGGACAACCTGCCTGGCAAACCGGACGGCGACGGCCACCACGCCGCCGCGACGTCCGCGTTCCTGTCCTGCGTGAAGGCGCGCAAGACGGAGGGCACCAACATCCGCACCGGCATCTCCATGGACCAGGTGCTGGCGAACGCGGTGGGCACGGCCACGCGCTACCCGTCGCTGGAGCTGGGCATCGACCAGGGCAAGGGCATTGGCAACTGCGACTCCGGCTACGCGTGCCCGTACGCGAACAACATCGCGTGGGCGGGGCCGTCCACGCCCGTGCCCAAGGAGACGAAGCCTCGCGCGGCCTTCGAGCGGCTCTTCGCGGACTTCGACCCGAACGTCACGCAGGAGGAGCTGGCGAAGCGCAAGGCGTACGGCCTGAGCATCATCGACGCCGTGCGCGACGACGCGAAGTCGCTCCAGGGGAAGCTGGGCACCACGGACAAGCGCAAGCTGGACGAGTACTTCACCGGCGTGCGCGAGCTGGAGCTGCGCGTGAACGCGATGGATGGCTCCGGCCCCACGTGCGGCGCGGCCGTGACGCCCGCGGAGAGCGAGGACGTGCGCGAGAAGACGAAGGCGATGCTGGACCTCATCGTGCTCGCGTTCCAGTGCGACCTGACCCGCACGTGCACCTTCATGCTGGGCAACGCGCGCAGCACCCGCGTGTATTCGTTCCTGGGGCTGTCCGGCGAACACCACACGTACTCGCACCACCAGCGGGACCAGGCCAACTACGACGCGCTGGTGAAAATCGACAAGTGGGAGGTGGAGCAGTTCTCGTACCTCCTCCAGCGCATGAAGGCCGTGCAGGAGGAGGGCGGGACGCTGCTGGACCACAGCGCCGTGTACTTCTCCAGTGAGATTGCCGACGGCAACATGCACGAGCACAAGAACCTGCCCATCCTGCTCGCGGGCCGCGCGGGCGGCGCCATCTCACCGGGCCGGCACATCCGCTACGAGGGCCAGCCGCTGGCGAACCTCTACATCGCGCTGCTCCACATGTTCGGCGTGCCCGCGACGACCTTCGGTGACGACGGCACCGGGCCCCTGCCCGGACTGGGAGCGTAGGGCAGGAAGGGGCTCGGACCCCCCGGGGGCCGCCTGCCCCGTTCGGTTCTCCAGCGCGCGGGGCCCAGGTGCGGAATGATTCCGCGCATGGCTCTTCCTGTGTTCCGTCGCGGGCTCACCGTGTTGCTGCTGGCCCCGTTGCTCGGCTGTGGCTCCAGCGCGAACGCGCAGCGGCCCGTCTCCGCCTCCACGAAGAAGGCCGCGGCCACCGCCGCCGCGCGCAAGGCCCCCGCCGCCACGCCCGCGCCCTCGGAGGGCACGCGCAAGCCGGTGCCGACCGCCGCGGAGCTGAAGCGCGACATGGTGGCCGCGCACAACGAGGCGAGGGCGAAGGCCTCACGTCCCACGCCGAAGCCGGCGCTGCCCGCGCTCACCTGGTCCGACGAGGCGGCGCGCAAGGCGGAGGCCTACGTGAAGGAGTGCCGCTTCGAGCACAACCCGGACCGAGGCAGCTTCGGAGAGAACCTGGCCGCGGCGACGCCGGATACGTGGACCACCGCGCAGGTGGTGAAGGGCTGGGCGGACGAAGCCGTGGACTACGACTACGCCTCCGGCAAGTGCAAGGCCGGGAAGATGTGCGGCCACTACACGCAGGTGGTGTGGCGCACCACGAAGGCGGTGGGCTGCGCGACGCGGCTGTGCACGAAGAACTCGCCCTTCGGAGGCAACGTGAAGACGTGGCAGCTCTGGGTGTGCAACTACGCGCCGCCGGGCAACTGGGTGGGCGAGAAGCCCTACTGAGCCGCGAGCGTGATGATCTCGATGCCGTTCGCCGTGCCCACGGCGAAGCGGCGGTGCGCGGGGTCCAGCGCGAAGTGCGGCGGGGGCGGCAGGTGGTGACGGATGCTGGCCAGCACCTTCCCCGTGTCCAGGTCCTCCCAGCGCTGCACGACGCGGCCGGTGGAGCGCGACACCAGCTTCGGGTGGCCGAAGAAGTCCACCACGTGCTCCGCGTCCACGACCATCAGCGGACCCGCGGGCTCTTCCAGCTCCACCTCTGACAGCACCTTCTTCTCCGTCAGCGAGTAGGTGCCCAGGAAGAAGGTGGCGTCGTCGCGGGACTCTTCAATCCGCATGAAGACGAGCGTGTCCTTCGCGCCGAAGGCCACGGACGTGAGGAAGATGCCGTTCTCCACGCCCTCCATCAGCGCGGCGCTGTCCAGCGACGCGGGCTCCTCCAGCGCGCGGGACACGTCGAACACCGACGCCGCGTCCACCGGGTGCCACATCCACCCCGCGCTCGCCAGGTAGCGCCCATCCGGGCTGAACTGGAGCCGCGAGTGGAAGATGTCTATCGGGGTGTTGTCGCGCTTCGTGAGGCGCTCGCCCGTGGCGGCGTCCTCCAACTCCACCTCGCAGTACGACTCCGGGCAGTGCGCCAGCAGCGTGCGTCCGCTGGGGAGCGTGTGCAGGGCCACGGGATAGTCGTAGACGTGCGCCTGGTAGAAGTCCCGCGTCAGCTGCCGCACCACGCGCGTGCCGTCGAGCAGGAGTCCCTTCGTCCCCAGCGATTCGTACAGCACGCAGTAGCGGCCATCCGGGGACATCACCGCGCGGTCGAAGCGGTAGGCGTAGCGGATGTGCGGGTCAAAGGTGCTGCCATCCAGGTGGTAGCGCACCAGTCCGCCCACCGGATCCACGAGCGCGTCTCCGCTCCAGCAGAGGGAGGACACGGCGCCCGGGGTCTTCAAGTTCTGTCTCTGGAAATCCATGGCGCCGGGGACGGAGGTGCCCGGCGCGGCCTGACGGCCCGCCCGGCCTCAGCCGGGGATCATCGTCAGCAGCTGCTGGGCCTTGGCGCGCAGCTCCTTGTCAGCCCCCCGGAGCACCTGCTCCGCGTGGTGACGGGCCTTCGCCGGCTCTCCCAGGCGCAGCGCCAGCGCCAGGTTGAAGTGCGTGGTGGGGTCCTCGGGGTGCGCCTCCAGCACCGGCGCCAGGATGCTCGCGGCGAGCGCCGGGCCCTCCTGCGGCACGTGCTCCAGGTAGTGCACCGCCAGGTCGTTGGGCGCGCCCGTGTCCGAGGGCGCCCGCGCGACGGCCTCTTCCAGCAGCGTGCGCACCCGGCCGCGCTGGCCCGCGATGTCCAGCGCCCGCGCGAGCTGCCGGCGGGCCTCCACCGATTCAGGGTCGCGCTGGAGGACCTCCTCGAAGAGGGGCAGGGCCTCCGTCAGCTTGCCGGCGAGCAGCGCGGCCATGGCGTGCAGGCCGATGAAGTTGGGGTTCTCCGGCGCCAGCTGGCGCAGCCGCAGCGCGGCGGCCAGGGCGTTCTGCGAGAGGCCCCCGAGCAGCGACAGGTTGAAGATTTCCTCCCAGAGGACCGCGTCGTCCGGCGCCAGCGTCAGCGCGTCTCGCAGCTCCTGAAGCGCGAGCCCCAGGTCCCCCGTCTCCAGATACGCCCGCGAGCGATCCCACTGCGCGCGGTAGGACTCCTTGACCATCGTGCCCCTCAACCCCGGAACATCTTGTGGAACAGCCGCATGAACATGCCCGACTTGGGCGCGGTCTCCGGGCGGCCGGACTGCTGTTGCTGCGCCTCCGACTGGAGGTCCAGCTTCATCTTCAGCTTCTTGAGGTCCGGGTCGATGGAAAAGGTGCTGAACTCATCGTTCCCTTCAAGGGCTGTCTGGATCTTCCGCGCGCGGGATTCGTCTTGGCTCATGTCGCGTCTCCTGACCGGACCCTCACCCTACCACGGGGTCCCCGCCCCTCCCCATCCTCGCTGCCCCCCTGTCCGCTTGCCCGCACACCCACCCGCGCGCGGATAATCCCTGCCATGCGACGCCCTTCCCTTCTCCGCTCCCTGTCTCTGCTCAGCCCGTTCCTCCTGCTCGCCTGCATCCCTGACGGGGACCCGGACGACACGCCCGCGGACGCGGGCGTCCAGGAGGATGGGGGCACCAGCGCCGATGGCGGAGGCGTGGAGCTGACGCAGTTCGCCCGCGACATGCTGGAGGCCCACAACGCGGCCCGCGCCGCCGCGAAGCCCACGCCGTCACCCGCGCTGGAGCCGTTCACGTGGGACCCCGCGGTGGCGGAGATCGCCCAGAAGTGGGTGGAGAACTGCGATTACGAGCACAACTCGGGCCGGGGCAACGCGGGAGAGAACATCGCCGCCTCCACGCCGGACTATCTGAACGCGAAGGCCGTGGTGAAGGATTGGGTGGACGAGGTGGCGGATTACGACTACTCGAAAAACACCTGCGCGTCGGGCAAGGTCTGTGGCCACTACACGGCGGTCGTGTGGCGCAACACGCGCCGCCTGGGCTGCGCCACGAAGCGCTGCACCGTCAATTCGCCCTTCGGCGGGTCGGCCTGGGACTTCTGGGTCTGCAACTACGCCCCCCCGGGCAACTTCCCGGGCCAGCGTCCGTACTGAAGGCCGCTGGCCCCGTGCCTCCTCAGCGCTTGAGCGTGCGCGCGAGGAACGCGGACGTCTCCGCCCAGGCGGACGCGGCGGAGCGCTCGTCGTAGCGGCCACCGGAGGGGTTCGCGAAGGCGTGGTCCGCGTCGTACTCCACGATGCGGCTGCGCACGCCGGCCTCTTCCAGCGCCTTCTCGAAGGCCTGCACCGTCTCCGGCGGGATGGACTTGTCCTTCGTGCCGAAGATGCCCAGCACCTGGGCCTTGATGGTGGAGAGCTGCTGGGGGTCGGTCACCGGGTGGCCGTAGTAGATGACCGCCGCGCTCAGCTCCGGGATGGCCATGGCGGTGCGCAGCGACCAGCCGCCGCCGAAGCACCAGCCGATGCTGCCGGTGCGCACGGCCTGGATGCGCGGGTCGCCCTTGAGGAACGCGTGCGCGGCCAGCAGCGTCTTCGTGGCCTGGTCGCCGTCCACCGCCTTCACCAGCGCGAGCGCCTCGTCGGGGTTGGTGCCCACCTTGCCGTGGTAGAGGTCCACCGCGAGCGCCGCGTAGCCTTCCGCCGCCAGCCGGTCCGCCCAGGCCTGCACGTGCTCGTTGAGGCCCCACCACTCGTGGATGACGATGATGGCGGGCAGGGGGCCCTTCGCGTCCGGCGGCAGGCTCAGGTAGGCCTTGGAGCCGTCGGACAGCTCCACCTGCTGGCCCCTGCGCTCGGGGGCGGCGTCCGTGCGCAGGGTGTGCATGGCCTTGAACTCCTCCTCGGAGACGGCGCCCGTGGCGGACGGCGCGCGAGCCACCTCCGCCGGACTGCTCGTCGCGCAGGCGCCCAGCATCAGCGCCGCCGCCAGCACCCACGTGAGCCTCTTCATGTCCGGCTTCATCGTCCGTGTCCTTTCGGGGCCCGGGCTGTCCGGGCCGCCTTCCGGGCGTAGCGCGGTGGAGGCAGGGGCGCCAGCGCGTTGAGCCCCGGACGCGAAGAGGGCCGGCGCGAGGGGAAGTCCCTCACGTCGGCCCTCGTTCCCGCCGCTCCCGTTAAGGGGAGGGGGTGACTACTTCGTCGCCGGGGGCGGCTTGGCGGCCGGGGGCGGCTTCGCGCCGGGGGCCGGGTGGGCGCCCATGCCCGGCATGCCACCGGGCATGCCCGGAGGAGCCTCGGGGGCCTTCACGATCTCGAGCAGTTCCACCTCGAACACCAGGGCGGCGCCGCCGGGGATGTTCGGGGGCGCGCCGCGGTCGCCGTAGGCGATGTCGGAGGGGCACACGAGCTGCGCCTTGCCGCCGACCTTCATCTTCTGGAGGCCCTCGGTCCAGCACTTGATGACGCCCTGGAGCGGGAACTGCGTGGGCTCACCGCGCTTGTACGAGGAGTCGAACTCCTTGCCGTCGGAGAGGGTGCCCTTGTAGTGCACCTTCACGATGTCGGTGGCCTGGGGCTGGGGACCGGTGCCCGCCTGGGTCTCCTTGTAGATGAGGCCGGACTCGGTCTTCACCGCGCCGGGCTCCTTGGCCTTCTCCTCGAGGAACTTCGCGGACTTCTCCTTCTCCGCGTTGGCCTTGCGCAGCGAACGCTCGCGCGCGAGGTCCTGGAGCTTGGGACCGTAGGTCTCCAGGTCCACGTCGGTCTTCTGACCGGTGACCTGGGCCGTGAGGCCGGCCTTCACGAACTCCAGCTCCTGCGGGGTCATGTCGAACACGCTGATGCTGCGGCCGATGGACAGGCCCAGCGCGTACAGCGTCTTCTGCTCCTCGGTCTGCGGAGCACCGGCGGTGGCCGCCGCCGTGGAGGTGCCGGTGGCGGAGGTCTCGCCCGGCTTCGCTCCCTGGCCCTGGCAGGCCGTCAGGCTCAGCATCGCCGCGATCAGGATCGTCTTCTTCATCATGATATCGTCGCCTTTCCTTTGGCTCAGCGGCGGCCGACCGCCCCCCGCTGCATGCCTGGGGCGCGGTGTACTACAGAAAGTGCCCGGCATCCTCTTGGGAACCGTGCTTTCCCCGGAAGGGGGTCCACGCAGGTAGGACAACCGGCCGCCGGCCCCCCAACCGGTGGGAAGGCCCCGGATTCCCGGCGGAAGGGGGGACCTACCGGGAGCGACCGCCAAAGGCGGCCTGGGAGACCAGGAGCAGGACGATAGCGCCCAGGATGGCGCCCAGGAAGCCGGTGGGCTCCGGGTCGCGCCAATCGGTGCCCCGCCAGACGGACGTGAGGAAGCCACCCACGAAGGCCCCGGCGACGCCCAGGAGCGTGGTGCCAATGCACCCCAGGCGCTGGTTCCCCGGCAGCACGGCCCGGGCAATGAGCCCCGCGAAGAAGCCGAAGATGATCCACCCCAACAACCCCATGACGTCCTCCCCGTGCGGCGAGTGAAGGCCCGCAATGTGGCGCACGGGAAGCGAGGGCGGAAGTCCACCCCTGTGTCGCATAGGCTGCCGCGCGACCCATGAGCCCCCTCCGCCGCGCCACCCGGGACGACAACGCCGCGCTGCTGGACCTGTTCGGCGACGTGCCCATGACCGGGGACCTGGTGCTCAGCACACAGCGGTCGCCGGACTACTTCGGACTCTTCGCCATGCAGCGCGGTGATGCGGAGGTCTGGGCCCACGGTGAAACATCCCGCCTGGATGGCATGGGCGCCATCCACGTCCGTGACGGCTGGCTGGAAGGCAAACCGTGCCGCGTGGGCTACCTGGGCGATTTGCGCACCCGCTTCTCCGCGCGCCGCGCCCGGGGCCTGGCCCGGTTCTATGGCCCCGTCCTCGAGGAAACCTCCCGCCGCCACGGCGTGGACGTATTCCTCACCGCCGTCATGGCCTCCAACGCCGCCGCGCTCCAGGCGCTGGTGCGTCGTGGCGCGTCCCGGGAAGCGCAGCCGCACTACCACTTGATGCGCGCCTTCTCCGCCGTCTCGCTCCAGTTCGTGCTGCGCCGCAAGCCGCGCCCCAGCCGCTACACCGTGCGCCGGGCCACCGCCGCGGACGTGCCCGCCATGGCCGCGCTGCTGGACGCGGACCACCGCTCGCGTCCCTTCGGCTACCGCTTCGACACCGGTGAGCTGGAACACCGGCTCGCACACTGGCCGGGACTTCGCGTGGAGGATTCGTTCCTCGCGTTCGACCCCGCCGGACAGCTCGTCGGCTGCACCTCCGCCTGGAACCCCGACGCGGTGAAGCGCTACCGCGTGCTCGCGTACCGGGGCGGGATGAAGTGGGTCCGCCGGGGCTTCAACGCGCTCGCCACCGTCACCGGCGCGCCCCGCCTTCCCGCGCCCGGCGGCGACTTCCGCTACTTCTACCTCTGCAACACCAGCGTCCCGTCCGAGGACCCCGCCGTCCTGCGCGCGCTGCTCGATGCCGTCTACGCCGCGTTCCACGGCCGGGGCTTCCACTTCCTCACCGTGCAGCAGGACGCCGGTGACCCGCTGACTCCGGCCTTCGATGGCTTCATCCAACGGAGGCTGGACTTCCACCTCTACGCCGTCACGCCCGCCTCGCGCCCCCCGAGGACCTTCCCCGGAGGACGCACCGGCTTCGAGATCTGCCTGCCCTGACGCTCACACCACGCGCGTCTTCCAGCGCCCGCGCCGGAACAACACGATGCCCAGCACGGACATCAACGCGAAGGCCGCCGGCACCGCCCAGTACGCGCCCGCCGAGCCCAGACCCAGTGGATGGGCCAGCACCCACGCCAGCGGCAGTTCCAGCACCCAGAGGCACCCCAGGTCGATGAGCGTGGGCGTGCGCGTGTCCCCCGCACCGTTGAACGCGGAGGTGATGACCATGCCGTACGCGCACGACAGGAAGCTCAGGCTGAAGATGCGCAGCGCCGTGGCCCCTTCGTCCACCACCGCCGCATCCGTCGTGAACGCTCCCAGCAGGGGATGCGCGAAGATGAAGAACACCACGCCGATGCTGCCCAGCACCATCAGGTTGTACTTGCCCGCGAGCCACACCGCCTTCGCGCCCCGCTCCGGGTCCCCCGCGCCCATGCTCTGTCCCAGCAGCGTGGCCGCCGCGTTGCCCAGGCCCCACGCGGGCAGCAGCGCGAACATCACGATGCGGATGGCGATGGTGTAGCCCGCCAGCGCCGTGCTGCCGAACGACGACACGATGCGCACCAGCACCACCCAGCTCGACGTGGTCACCAGCGCCTGCACCATGCCCGCGCTCGACAGCCGCAGCATCGCGAGCATCGTCGCGGGCTCCAGCGACACGTGCTCGCGCCGCACCTGGAGCCGACCGTTGGACCGTATCAGCCGGAAGAGCTGGTACACCACGCCCGCGCTCCGGCCCAGCGTAGTGGCCCACGCCGCGCCCACCACGCCCATCTCCGGGAACGGCCCCCAGCCGAAGATGAGACACGGCGCGAGCACGATGTTGATTCCGTTGGCCAGCATCAACACGCGCATCGCGATGGCCGCGTCGCCCGCGCCCCGGAAGATGGCGTTGATGAGGAAGAGCAGCAGGATGCTCACCACGCCGCCCATCATCACGCGCGTGTAGCCCACGCCGTGCTCCAGCACCCACGGCGAGCCGCCGAGCGCCGCCATCATCGGCCGGGCGTAGATGATGCCCGCCACGGCCAGCACCGTGGAGATGATGACCCCCAGGCCAATGGCTTGCACCGCCGTGCGCCCCGCCCGCTCCGCGTCCTTCTCTCCAATGCGCCGGGCCACCATCGCCGTGGCGCCGATGCTCAAGCCCATGCCGGCCGCGTAGATGATGGTGAGGATGCCCTCGGTGAGCCCCACCGTGGCCACCGCCTCCGCGCCCAACCGGCCGACGAAGGCGACGTCCACCACGGCGAACACCGACTCCATGCACATCTCCAGCACCATGGGCACGGCCAGCAGGAAGATGGCCCTCCCGAGCGGCAGCTGGGTGAGGTCCTGCTCCGTGCCGTGCAGGGCCTCCTTCACGAGGGACCACAGCCCCTTCTTCACTGCGTCGCGGCTTGCCACGGGCTCGGGCGCCTGGGCGTGGCTGTCCGCCAACGGTGTCTCTTCCACGGGGTGAGGCCTTTCGAGAGCGAGGGGGCTTCCTACCGCGAAACGCCCACACGTGGCGCCCAGCGACGCGGCTTCCTACGCCCCCCGCCACCCACTCCTGACATCTGAAGGTGCCGCACCCACCCTCATCGGCTCAGCAAGCGAGCGTCCGCTGCTGGACGCCGGAGTCGTGCCTTTGGACAACATGCCCTTGGGAGGGCCGGGAGTAGCTTGCTGCATCCCGATGAGTCCCTTACCCGCGACCGCTTCTCTCCTGCCCACCGCGGTAGGTCCTCATTTCACCCTGGCCTCGTCCGCGCGACTGCTGGGCTCCACGCAAGTGGGTCCCGGGGCCGTCATCTCCCGCGGCGCCGTCGTGCGCTCGGTGGGGGGCTCCGTGACGTTGGGAGCCTTCTCCACGCTGCGCGAAGACGCGGTGGTGGTGGGCACTCCCGAACGGCCCACGTCCATTGGCGAGAAGACCGTGCTCGGTCCGCGCTCGCTCGTGATGGGTGCGCGTGTGGGGTCCCTGTGCGACATCGGTGACGGCGCCATCCTGATGCCCGGCGTGACGCTGGGCGACCGCTGCCTGGTGGGCGAGGGCACCGTGTTGCCGCCCGGCATGACGGTGCCGGATCAATCCGTGGTGCTGGGCCGGCCGGGACAGGTCCTGCGGATGCTCTCCTCCGAGGACCTGACCCACCTGCAACAGCGCCGGGGCGGTGACCTGTCGCTGCCCGCCGCTCCATTGACCCCTTTCTCCGCGCGCGACCGCGCCGAGGACGCCCCCATGGGACAGCTGTATGCCTTTCGCGACCGTCACCCCTTCGTCCACCCCACCGCCACCCTCTTCTCCTCCGCGGAGGTGTCCGGCGACGTGGTCATCGGCGCAGGGGCCATCATTGGCGCGGGCGTGAAGATCACCGGCGACCTGAACGGTCCGGTGCGCATTGGCGCGCGGGTGCAGATCCTGGAGAACACGGTGCTGCACCTGCAGCCGGACACCATGCTGGTGTTGGACGAGGGCGTGGTGGTGGGCCCGGGCTGCATCCTGCACGCGTGCAACCTGGGCGCGGGCACGGTGGTGGAGCCCGGCGCCATCCTCTGCGAGGGCAGTCACCTGGGCAAAGGCTGCCACGTGGCCGCCGGCAGCCTGGTGAAGGCGCGCGCGGTGTTCCCGGACTACGCGCTGGTGGAGGGCTTCCCCGCGGCGCAGGTGGGCACGCGCACGTCGCCGCCGGAGCCGCCGCGCTGGGTGCTCAGGCCGGAGGACCTGCCGGGCCTGCGTCGCATGGGGTGAGAGGATTTGCACTGGCCGTGCGCCCTCTGGCAGGGTCGCGGGCCATGGATGCCGTCAATTCAATCATCGAGATCGCCGGCCCGCTGATGTTGGGCCTGGCGAGTGGCGCGCTCTTCCGGAAGTTCGTGCAGCCGCGCATCTTCGCGCAGCTGGGGGATCGGGCCCGGAGGGTGACCTCCGCCACCGGCACGTGGTCGCTGGTGGTGCAGATCTGCGTCACGCTGGGCCTGGCGGCGGCGTGCCATGCGTCCAACGCCATGGCGACGCTGATGTGGATGCATGAGCATCTGCCCCCGATGCCCTTCCCGCTCACCCTGGGGCTGATCCACTGGGTCTTCCTGGGTGCGACCTTCTTCTCCGGGTACTACCTGGCGCTGATTCCCTCCTCGGAGGCCGAGGAGGAGCAGTCAGCCTCCGGCACGGTCTAGACCCAGAAGACCACGTCGCGCTCCGCATCCTCGGGACCGGAGCCGTGCGCGCCTTCGCGCAGCCAGCGGCGGTACGCTTCGATGTCCGCGTGGTGCAGGTCCGCTTCCGTGCCTGAGTACACGCCTCCGCCGGGGCCATCCGTCAGTCCCTGGCGCTGCGTCTCCATGATTCGGACGTCCTGCTGGATGACCTGCCGCGTGTACCAGCGCACTAGCGGCGTGAGTGCCCGGCCCACCCACGCCCCCGGCATGTCCACCGGCAACCGGTAGCTGATGGCCGTGTACACGAGCGTGTCCGTGGGCCCGATGGGCGTGCACTGGGAGTTGATGGCGAAGCCGCTGTCTCCCCACTGGTAGTCCACGCGCGTGACGTTGGGGACAATGAATTCATCCGTGTGCACAAGTGGCAGGCCGCGCGGGTTGAACAGCCGCCCCAGGCCGGTGAGCGCGTCCTCCTCCTGGTGATAGGTCATCCGCACCCGGCCCGCGTGACGCTTCACGGTGGAGGGGACGCGCTTGCGTGTGGGATTGCGGAACCAGCCCCGGTGGACAAAGGACGTGTGCGGCACGTCCATGAAGTTCTCCACCAGGTTCGTCACGCCGTTCGCGAAGCGCGTCACCATGAAGTAGACGGTCCAACCACGCTCGCCCCAGTAAGGGACCCGGAAGGGTTCCGCTCGGGCCTGTGTCACGTCCTTGCCCAGGTAGACGTAGACGAGCCCGTCCTGCTCTCGCGTGGGGAAGCGCGCGAGCCGTCCCACGTCACAGGGCGCGGGCTTGAGTCCTTCGTGTGCACAGGCTTGAGCGTCCAGCTTCTCTCCGCGTTGGGGCGGCCCCAGTGCCGGGATCTCCACCACCACGCCGGACGCGTCATAGACCCAGCCGTGATACGGGCAGCCGAGCCGTCCGTCGAAGACGTCGCCCTGAGACAGGCGCGCGTTGCGGTGGAGACAGCGGTCTCGCAGCGCGGTGGGTGCACCGTCGGGTCCGCGGAAGAGGACCAGCCCCGTGCCGAACACGGTGCGCGCGACGGGTTTGTTCGCGGGCAGCTCCGTGGAGAGGCAGGCCACGTACCAGAAGTCCTTCAGCGCGCCGCAGCGGGCGAGGTCCGCCTCCGCGTCCAGGTCCACCGTGAGCGTCGTCATGATGTCCCTCTTGCGAACCACTCCGCCCAGCCGGCCTGGCGGTGCAGGTCCACGGGCTTGATGTCGCCCGCGCGCTGACCGAGCTGGATGCATCGGGCCTCGTAACGCCGGGCCCCCTGTGTCACGCGCACCGCCCGCACTGGACCAAGTTGTCCCAGCTCACGTGCGTAGCGGTAGTGATGCCCCTCGCACAGGGCGCGCTCCACGTTCGCGGCCAGCGCATCGGTGGGTTGATCCGTCTCAAGGAACAGACGGTAGGCCGGTGGAGTCCCCCACTCCGGCGCGAGCATGGCGAAGGCAGGACGGGTGGGGCCCAGCGTGGCATCCAGCACCGTGCCCACTCGCGCGGCGGAGAGCTTCTCGCCCACGAGGTCCGACACGGCATCCGCTCGGCCGAGGAATCGCAGGCACGGCGTCGCGTGCACGAAGCCTTCCACGCGGACGAGGTCCCCCAGCCGGTAGCGCAGCAGTCCGCCGGACGTGGAGAGGAGTACCGCATAGGTGCGACCCGCCGTCAGCTCGTGCGCCAGGAGTGGGCGTGTGTCAGGGCGCTCCGGATCCATGAATTCGATGAAGTGGCTCCGGACCGCGAGCACCGGTGCGGGCGCTTCGAAGAGGGGCACCGTGAGGACGCCCTCCGTGGCGAGCAGGCCCTTGCCTTGGACCTCGACGCCCGGGAAGCGGCGGCATGCGCCAGCCACGGCGTGCGAGGCCTGGGCGTCCGTCCACATGCTCAGGAGCGCGAGCCCTGGCCACAGCGTGCGCGCGGAGAGCAGTCCGTCACGCAGGGCGGCGCGCAACACCTGGGCCCTCGGTGTGTCCCGCACGCACTGGAGCCCCTGCACGAGCGCCGTCCAGGCAGGGTCTTGGCCCACCGGCGTGCCGTCCGCGTCGCGTTCGGGGGGCCGCATTGTGCCGCGCTCCAGGTCCTCCGCGAGCCGTTCGCCGTGCCGCTCCAGTGCGTCCATCAGCAGCGTGAGGAAGCTGGGATTCCAGACGCTGATCAGCGACAGGTTCGAACACCGCACCAGGAACCACAGCGTCACGTAACGGCACGGTTCGACGTGGGGAGCCTGGCCCACCGAGCCCGGCACCGCGAAGACACGTGAGAGCAGCGGTTGCAGCGGGCGCGGGAACCACGCGCTGTCCTCCGCCGAGCCCACTGGGATGCCGCCCGCTGTCCGGTGCTGTCTCCGGCCCAGCGGGGAGATGGACCAGTAGCTGGGGCCCTCGCGCACGGCGGGACGGCGCAGGAAGACCTCATGGAGCATGGGCGCGAGCGCGCGCTGGAACTCGCGCAGCAGGCCCCGTGTCACCGGCACTCGCTTGGACGCGCCCGAGGAACCACCGGACAGCTCGAAGCGCAGCACGGGATCGTGGGTGAGGACCCGCGCTTCTCCTCGCGCGATGCGCTCGATGTCTTCCGCCACCGAGTCCGGAGTGGTGATGGGCACCGCGTCCTGGAACTCCCGAGCGGTGCGGATGCGGCCGAAGTGCTGCACCCGCTCCGCCTGTGCCGTGCCCTCCACTGCGCGGAGGATGCGCGCCAGACACTCCGCCTGCGCGGCCTCGGGTTCGCGCAGCGCATGACGGAAGCGCAGCGCGGACGGCGTCAGCGCCGCCATCGTGGCGGACAGCATCGTGCGGGAAGTCAGCACGCCTCGACTCCACGCGGACTTGCGAGCAGCGCGGACGAGACCAGCGCCGCCGTCATGGCGGACCACATCATGCGGGAAGTCAGCACGTCAGGTCCCCACGCGGACCCGCGAGGCGTCCCGCTCCCGGCGGGCCCAGCGGCGCAGCTGGCCCCAGACGCTTCGTGCCAGCGCCCTCGCCAGGTCCCAGCCGCGGATCTCCACCAGACACACCAGCTCCTCGCCCTCGGCGTGACCGGGGTTGCGCTCCGCGAAGTAGGCGATGTGCGGATGGGCCGCCGCGTCGCGATCGATGGGCGAGACGCCATCTCGCACCCGGTAGTGCGCGCCGTCGAAGCGCAGCGTGCCCTTCGCCGCGTCGTACTGCACACCGAACCACCGCGTCGCCAGTCCCCGCAGGAACTCCGAGCGCCCTTCCGGTGGCGTCCAGTCCCTGCGCGGATGCGTGCGCGGGAAGTAGTTCACCGCCAGCAGGTACGTCTTGTATCCGCCCGACAAGAGCAACCAGTACAGCGGCCGCCACGGCCGGCGCAGCTTGCGCGCGAGCAACAACCTTCCGAACACCACCTGCAACGTCTTGTGGCCCCACCAGTCCGGATGGATGACCGTGTCGCCCGAGTACAACACCTCCACCCCGTCCTCCTCCGCCACCCGCACCGTGCTGAACCCCACCAACTCCCGCGTGCGCCGGGCGTGCAGCAGGAACACCCACTGCTTCGCGTCCAGGTCCGCGTGGAAGCGCTCGGCGCTCACGCCCACGTAGCAGCACTGCATCAGCGCCAACATCCGCGCCCGGGTGCCGGCGTCCAGGTCCTCCCGCCGCACCGTGGTGCCCTTCATCGCGGAGAGCATCGCTTCAGGGCCCTCCCCGCAGCGCCGTGGGCGCGGGAGGCTGGCGCACCTCCTGGTAGCGGTCCGCCTCCAACGTCACCTCCTGCGGCTGCGCGCCATACCAGTGGATGACCGCCTTCACCGGCCCCGCGTGACGGCCCAGGCCGAAGTGCAGCCGAGGCTCCGCCGACGCGGAGAACCCGCCCATCAGCCCCACCTCGCGCACCTGCTCCACGCGCTTGCCGTTCTCCTCGTAGGACACCACCACGCGAGTGCCCACCGCGCCGCGGTGCGTGCGCTGACCGTCCCCCACCAGCGACAGGCCCACGAAGTGCGCGTCCGGCTTCGCGTCCGTGGCACTGGCTCGCAGCGTGTTGCGGTACAGCGACACCGGCGCGTGCTGGTTGGTGATGAGCACGTCCAGGTCCCCGTCGTCATCCAGGTCCGCCATCAATACGCCGCGCGAGTTGTCCGGCGCCTCGATGCCCACCTCCTTCGCCACGTCCACGAAGTGCCCCGGCCGGGCGTCGCCCAGGTTGAGGTACACGCGGCGCGCCTCGTTCGGATAGAGCACGCGGCCCCGGATGTCGCCCCACTTGTCCGCGTACGTGTGCACCTCCGGGCCGGACTGCATCAACTTGTGGTTCACGTACCAGTAGTCGTTGCGCTGCCCCGCCGGGATGCGCCACTTCTCCGCGTCCAGGCGCGCGTCCACCATGCCGTTGGCCTGCACCAGGTCCGGCCATCCGTCGTCATCCAGGTCCCCCGCCGCCGCGCCCCAGCCGAAGCGGCGCTCGTTCAGCGCGCCCCGGAAGGTGGCTTCGTCCTTGAAGCGAGGGATGAAGGCGTCCTCGCCCGGCCCCACCATCCACAGCAGGCTGCCCTCCGCCTGGAGCGAGTGGTGCACGTTGGACACGTACACGTCCAACCAGCCGTTGCGGTCGAAGTCCGCCACGCTCGCGTTCATGCCCTTGTACGTGTCGCGGCCAATCTCCCCGAAGCGGTTGCCCACGATGTGGCGGAAGTGCCGGCCTCCCTCGTTCAGGTAGATGTCATCCGGCCCGAAGTCGTTGGCCACGTAGAGGTCCGTCCACCCGTCCTGGTTCAGGTCCACCGTGCTCACCGCGAGCGACCAGTGCGTCTCCTTCAGACCCAGCGCCTCCACGTCCTGTTTCTCGAACGTGCCGTCCCCTCGGCCCCGGTAGAGCGCGTTGCGTCCGCCGTTGCTCGCGTTGTGCCAGCCGTCGTGCATGAAGCGCAGCATGCGGCGGTCACCCGCGTACTCAGGTTCGGGCAGCTTGAAGAGGTTGAGCGGCGGCGCGGGCTCCGGGTAGTCCGGCAGGTGCGTCGTCATGGCGTTGAGCACCAGCAGGTCCAGGTGCCCGTCGCGGTCGTAGTCCAGGAACGTGAGCCCCAGGCTCACCGCGTGGTCCGTCACGCCCGCTGATTCCGTTACGTCCTCGAAGCCCGCGGTGCCCGTCTCGCGCAGCGTGTTGCGCAGCAGGCGCACCGGCCCGAAGGCCACCGCCACCGCGAGGTCCAGGTCCCCGTCCCCATCCCAGTCCACGAACGTCCCGCCGCCCGCCAGGCCCTCCTCCTTGTAGCGAGTGGCGAAGCGCTCCAGCGCGGGCACGGGGACACGCTCGAAGCGCAGCCCGCCCAGGTTGCGATACAGGCCCGCATGGTGCTCCGGCGTGCCCAGCGGGTGCGTGAGGAACAGGTCCAGCTTGCCGTCCCCGTCGAAGTCGCCGGTGGCCACCGCGTCGCCCACCGCGACCAGCCACTTGGCGACGTGGGCCACGCGCGGGTCCAGTTCCTCCAGCGTGTGACCCATCTGGGAGGACAGGCCCGCCTGGGTGACGTCCTGAGCATCCAGGTGGAACGCGAGCGGCGCCTGACGCTCCCCCTGCGCCGCTGACACCGCGTAGCCCGTCGCCAGCACCGCCCCGAGTCCACCCACCACGCCCACGCGCTTGAGCATGTCCGGAGCCAGGAATTGACGCAGCGACGCGCCCCGGGTGCGCCACAGCTCGCGCGCGTGCATGAACACGAAGCGGCAGGTGGCCACCGTGAGCGCCGCGTAGAAGAACGTGTAGACGCTCTCCTTCAGGTGCAGCACCAGGTCCACGCAGGTGATGGCCAGCGCGACCAGCACCTGGGCCTTCGGCTTCGCGGGCGACGTCGCCGGGTCGGTGAGCATGTAGAAGACGAAGATGAAGAACGACGGCGCGCCCAGCGTGCCCAGGAACAGCACCTCCGGCGGCAGGTGGTGACGGAGGATGAACGCTCGCAGCGCCGTCTGGAGCGCGTAGAAGGTCAGGAAGCTGATCACCAGCCAGCCGCGGCCCACGCGGAAGAAGAACAGCACCATCGCCGCCATCACGATGAAGGCCGACAGCGCGACCTCCCCGTTGGCCCACTGGTAGGCGGGCGCGGCAGTGATGAGCTCGCGCGTGGTGAGCAGCGACACGGCCACCGCGAACATCGACGGGTTGAAGACGTGCCGCCCCTGGAAGGTCAGCACGTACTTGGAGCCGATGGCCAGCCACACCGGCAGCCACAACAACGTGCTCGCGTGCGAGTAGTTCAGGAGCAGCGCCAGCGAGCAGCAGGAGATGTACGCGGAGAGCGGCAGCTCCTTTCGCCGCTTGAGCACCCAGCCCAGGACCGCGTCCAGCAGCGTGCCGGAGACGACCAGGAAGGCCATCTGCCCGGGGCTGCGGTTGAAGCCGAAGAAGGTGAAGCCCAGCACGCCGTAGAGCGTGAGCAGCGCCGCGAAGGGCAGCCTCGGGTCGTTCCAGCGGGGGAAGACCCAGCCGCCCCACTCCACGCGCGTGCCCGCCAGGGCCGGCTGCGTCGGCACATCCACACTCATGATTGACCGTCCCGGTGCACGCGCGGAGCGTGCCGTGCCCGTCGCCAGGTGTCCAATCCGCACAGGGCTTGCGTCCGGCGCCCATGCGTGGAGTCCTGGCGCCCGATGTCCTCTTCCCTGCCTCGCCGCGCGGCGGTGCCTCGCGAGCTGCTCGTTCCCGCCACGCCGTCCGGACTGCTGCGCCTGGCGGCCTTGGAGTGGGCGGGGATGGCCCTGGGGTGGGCGGTCATGGCTTGGGCTCCTCCGGTGCTGTTGCCGTTGGCGGTGCTCGTCGTCGCGGGACGGCTGCATGCGCTGGGCGTCCTGCTTCATGACGCGGTCCACCTGCCTTCGCGAAGGCGCGAATGGAGACTGTGTCTGCTGGAGACCGGCGCGGGCTATCCCATTGCGTCCACGCTGGCGGCGATGCGCTACCACCACCTTCGCCATCATCGCGATGCGGGCCTGCCGTCGGATCCGTACCGCAAGCCTCCGGATGGAGGACGGCTGCGCACGGCGTGGCGGTGGTTCCTGCTCCTGGGTGTCATTCCCGGCTGGGTGCTGCGCGGGCCGGTGGGGCTCTGCGCGTGGGTGCTGCCTTCGCTGCGCACGGCGTATGCGCGCGTGTTCCTGCAGGACCGCTCCGGACGGGTGCTCACGCGGGACGCGGAGGTGGCGGCGTGTGCTCGGGCGGAGGCTGGGCAGGTGCTGTTCCACCTGGGCGTGCTGGTGCTGGCGGTGCGGTGGCCCTCCGCGGTGCTGTGGGGGTATGGGCTGCCGTTGCTGGTGGCGTCTGGGTTCAACGCTCACCGGTTGCTCGCGGAGCACACCGCCGCGCCCGTGCAGGGGCGGACGCTGGGGGATGTGTTCGCGTGCACTCGCGACCATGGGCTCGGGTGGTGGGGAGGGTTCGGATTGGCGCCCCGGCACGTGGGGATGCACGTGGTGCATCACCTGCATCCGCGGGTGTCCCTCACGCACCTGCCCCGGCTTCGAGCGTGGTACGTCGAGCGGTTTCCCCACCACTATCCCCGGCCCCGTTCCTCCTGATGCTCACTTCGTCGACGCGGGTATTCCTGGTGGTGGCGTTACTGGCGTGCGCGAGCGCGGCGGTGGGGTTCCGGCGCCGGCAGAACGCGCAGGGCGGCCGGGGTGGGCGCATCTCCGGACCCAAGATGGCGTGGCTGCTGTACGCGGTGTTCCTCTGGTTCCTGGTGTGCCCGCTGGTGGCGCTGGATGCGTCCGTGCCGGTGGAGGCGCGCGTCGTGCTGGGGGCGTTCGCGGTGTCCATGTGGCTGCGCGGTGCCGCGGAGCTCTACATGCTCTACGTGTCGCGCAACTGGCGGCCGCCGTATGGCGTGGGCCATGACCTGGGATGCATCGCGCTGGTGGGGGCGGGGCTCGTGTACACCGGGGAGAAGTGGGCCGGAGTGCTCGATGGGCGCGATGTGTGGTCGCTGGCGCTGGTGGGGTTGGTGCTGGTGAGCCTGCTGGTGGAGGTGGCGTATGCGGCGCTGTTCCATCAGGCCGTGGAGGGACGCACCACCGGCGAGGACGGCGTGTGGTTCGCGGACGCGGAGCAGGAGCGGTTCCGGCGCATCAACCGGCTGACGCTGGCGCTCAACGTGCCGTTGTATGGGGCGCTTGCGGTGTGGCTGATGATGGGAATGGGGTAGCTACACCACGGGCTGGCGCCAGGCGTTGGACAGGTGGCCGGGGTGTGACTGGTTGAAGCGGTGGAGCAGCTCCTCCCGGCCGTGCTCCAGCAGGTACGTCAGCTCCCGGGGCATCAGCGTCTTCACGGTGACGAGCCGGACCTGTCCGTCTGGCATCGTGAAGTGGGTGGGGAGCGTGGGCGTGTCCATGCCCAGGAGCACGGCCACCCGGCCTTCCTTCGTCAGGAGCGGTTCGGGCATGCGCTCTCCGTCCACTTCCATGGAGAGGATGCCGGTCCTCGCCGGTTCGCGCAGGTGTTCGTGGCCCACGAGCTCGTTGGCGATTCGTTCCAGCAGAAGCTGCTGCCAGCTCTTCGCCACGTTCTCCACGGGCTCGTCGGTTTCGAGCGCGAGCTCCAGGCCGAAGCCTATGGAGGGTTCCACGGCAGCCACGAAGAAGTCGGAGAGGCCGTCCGTCACGAAGAGGGTGCGTCCTTCGGGACGGTGGATGACGCGCCAGACCTGGCGCCTCGCGGGCCAGCCTCCTCCGACGACGATGGGGAGGATGGATTTCTCGTCCAGCGTGCCCAGGGTGCGCCAGAATGCGGTGCGGGCTGTTTCCGTTCGCTCGTAGAGCGCCTTGAGCTTGCGGTTGTGTTCGCGCTCTTCGGGGCTGACTTCGCTGGGGCCTGTGACTTCCCGGAACGACATTCCCGTGGCGCCGGAGCACTCCAGCGCCTCCTTGATGTCCTCGGAGACGATGAGCGTGATGCTCCAGCCCCACGGGCGAAAGACCTTGGCATTGCCCACTTTCGTCGTGTCGATGCGCATGCCCATGACGGACCTGTATCGCCCGGTCTTCTCCGGCCGCCCGTCTTCAGGCACCCAATACAGCACCTCTGCGGATTCCTGATCATCAATGCATCGGATGGACTGTGTGGCGACGAGGATGAAGTATGGCTCTGACTGCCCCTCGACATCGACAGGGATGACCTGCACCTCGTCAGGAGCCAGTTCCGCGAAGACATTCGCGACGCGCTTGTGGACGACAGGTGTCCCTCCCACACTCGACGTTGAGAAGTCTTGAACCACCCCCGGATGGCCAATGGGGATCGTCAGGCGCTCATGGACCTGGACCGGGCAGCCATCCGCGAACTGCCAGATGTCATCGATCTCTTGCCCCTGAGCGTTCGTTGCCTCGCCTGGAAGCCAGCGGTCACGGATATCCATGTCGCTGCGTAGGTTGAAATAGCGCATCGGGCTTATACTTCCTGTGCATCACGGTTGAGTGACGAGCAAGTTGAGTCGACTGCCATCCGTGGAGATCTCAGCGCCCAGCGACTTGAGTTCCTTCACGAGCGCCTCACTGCACGTCTGGATGCTTCTGCACCTTCCCAGTGCCGTGCTCAAGCGGTCATAGACCGCCTCATGGTACTCCCGAGGATGCGGCCCTTTATGGCCCTGGACCCGGACCGTGTTCACTTCGTCGTCCAACGACATGCCCGCACGGTCGAAAAGTTTCTGGAACTCGGGCGACCAGGGACCACCGTTGTGCGTCGCCTCCCACCACTTGTTCGTGGCGATGTGATGTACCCGGACTTCGACCGGCACGGGGACGTTCCGCCCCTTGGCGGACATCGCCACCGCGTTCGGCGCCAGCGCGAGGGTCACCTCGCCGCTCGCGGACACGGCAATCGCTGAGACTTCCGCCGCGGCCACCAGCCGGAAGCCTCCCTGCTCCGCTCCCACCAGCGCCGCCTGCGCAGAGCCCGGCAATGTCGCGACCCGCGTCGCCAGCGTCTGCGCCGTGCTTCCCAGCGCCGCCATCGCCAGCATCACGAAGGCCCTTGCCGCCTGCTTCCCCATCACCTCGCCGTACTTCTCCCCCGCGTCCCGGATGCCGTCGAACGTCTCTGCCTCCTTCACCTCCGCCGCCAGCGCCCTCCAGCCCTGGATGAGACTCCACACCGTGTCCCAGCCCAGGTACGCAATCAGCGCCACCGTCAGCGTCGCCGCCACTCCCTTCGTCAGCAGTGGCTCCGGCACCAG
>NZ_RAVX01000019.1:0-94185 GCF_003611605.1 Corallococcus sp. AB011P | reverse complement strand
TCACCTCCGCCGCCAGCGCCCTCCAGCCCTGGATGAGACTCCACACCGTGTCCCAGCCCAGGTACGCAATCAGCGCCACCGTCAGCGTCGCCGCCACTCCCTTCGTCAGCAGTGGCTCCGGCACCAGCCACAGGCTGAAGTACACGGCACCCGTCATCACCAGCAGGGACACCGTCGCCTCGGGGTCCACCATCCCCTCCAGCGCTTCGGCTGTCTCCTCCCACACCGAGTCCAACGCGATTCGGAAGGCCAGTGTCCGCATGCCCTCCTCATCCAGCGTCAGCCCTCTGTCCAACAGGTGCAGGCAATCTCCGGACAGCCGCTTGCGCACGCACCAGCGCCCGTAGGCGGCCTCCAGCTCCGTGCTCCCTTGAGCCACTCGGACGCGGCCCTGCCTCGGGTCATCCACGGACACGACGCCCAGTGAGGCCCGCGGACGCTCCGCTGCGGGATTCAACAGCCGGAGTGCTTCCCTCCTCGGATGCACCGACACTGGCGCTCCTCGCGCCAGCGTCCGCACCGCCTTCTCGAAGGTGTCTCCCTCCAGCGCCACGGGCCGCGTGTCCGTGCGCGGCGTGTGCTCACGCGCTCGGCCTTCTCCCGTGTCCAACCGCCATGTCCGTGACGTCGCGCAGCCCGTCACCAGCAGCATCCACATCACGCACAGCCAGCGCAGCGACATGGACTGCCTCCAGGTCTGGACTGCTACACCACGGGCTGGCGCCAGGCCTTGGACAGGTGGCCGGGGTGGGACTGGTTGAAGCGGTGGAGCAACTCCTCCCGGCCGTGCTCCAGCAGGTACGTCAGCTCCCGGGGCATCAGCGTCTTCACGGTGACCAGCCGGACCTCTCCGTCCGGCATCGTGAAGTGGGTGGGGAGCGTGGGCGTGTCCATGCCCAGGAGCACGGCCACTCGGCCGTCTTTGGACAGGAGCGGTTCGGGCATGAGCTCTCCGTCCACTTCCATGGAGAGGATGCCGGTCCTCGCCGGTTCGCGCAGGTGTTCGTGGCCTACGAGCTCGTTGGCGATTCGTTCCAGCAGCGTCACGGGCCAGTCTGTCTGCGGCTCGTTGGTTTCCAGCGCGAGCTCCAGGCCGAAACCAACAGACGGCTCCACCGTATCCACGAAGAAGTCGGAGAGGCCGTCCGTCACGAAGAGGGTGCGCCCTTCGGGCCGGTGGATGACGCGCCAGACCTGGCGCTTCGCGGGCCAGCCTCCTCCGACGACGATGGGGAGGATGGCTCTTTCATCCAGCGTGCCCAGTGTGCGCCAGAACGCGGTGCGTGCCGTTTCCGTTCGCTCGTAGAGCACCTTGAGCTTGCGGTTGTGTTCGCGCTCCTTGGGGCTGACTTCGGACGGGCCCGTGACTTCCCGGAACTTCACTCCGGTGATGTTCGCGTGCTCCAGCGCTTCCTTGATGTCCTCGGAGACGATGAGCGCAACAGTCCACCCCCAGGTGCGGAAGACCTTGGCATTGCCCACCTTCGTCGTGTCGATGCGCATGCCAGCGACGTCCCTGTATTTCCCCACCTTCTCTGGACGCCCATCTTCAGGCTTCCAATACAGCACCTCTTCAGAAGTCTCGTCGTCGATGCACCTGACAAGATGGAGCACGTTGACGAGGAAGTGCGGTCCTGGCTCCGATGCGACCGTCACGGGAAGCAGCTGAACATCATCCGGGGCGAGCCGGGTCAGGATGGCTGCCGCTTCCGCGTGAACGACGGGCGCGAGACCGATGCCTGCCAGCGTGAAGCCCAATGGCTGACCGACCTGGTCGACCGGAATCTTCAAGGGCGTTTCCAGGCTGACGGGTTCACCCTTCCTGAACATCCACGGATTGGCGACCTCCCGGCCGGACGCATCGATGGGATCGCCCAGCGACCACCGATCGGGGACATACAGATCGTCGATCAGTTCGAAGTACCGCATCGCCACGAGAGACTCCCGCCCAGCTATGACTTCGTGACCCACTTATGGAGCGTCGTGCTCGTGTTCAAGATGTCGCTGGCGAGCCGACGAAGCTCGTTGGTGAGCGCCTCGCGGCATTGATGGATGCTGCCACAGTCTTCCATTGCTTCGTTCAACCGGGAGAGCACTCTTTGATGGTACGCCTCGGGATGAGGACCCTTATGGCCCGGGACACGGACTTTGTTCGCGGGATCATCCAGGGACATGCCCGCACGGTCGAAGAGCCTCTGGAACTGGGGTGACCACGGCCCACCGTTGTGCGTGGCCTCCCACCACTTGTTCGTGGCGATGTGATGCTCGTGGACTTCAACGGGCGCCGGGACATTCGGTCCCTTCGCGGACATCGCCACCGCGTTGGGTGCCAGTGCAATGGTCACCTCGCCGCTCGCGGATACCTCAATCGCTGAGACCTCCGCCGCCGCCACCAGCCGGAAGCCTCCCTGCTCCGCGCCCACCAGTGCGGCCTGCGCTGAGCCCGGCAATGTCGCGACCCGCGTCGCCAGCGTCTGCGCCGTGCTCCCCAGCGCCGCCATCGCCAGCATCACGAAGGCCCTTGCCGCCTGCTTTCCCATCACCTCGCCGTACTTCTCCCCCGCGTCCCGGATGCCGTCGAACGTCTCTGCTTCCCTCACCTCCGCCGCCAGCGCCCTCCAGCCCTGGATGAGACTCCACACCGTGTCCCAGCCCAGGTACGCAATCAGCGCCACCGTCAGCGTCGCCGCCACTCCCTTCGTCAGCAGTGGCTCCGGCACCAGCCACAGGCTGAAGTACACGGCACCCGTCATCACCAGCAGGGACACCGTCGCCTCGGGGTCCACCATCCCCTCCAGCGCTTCGGCTGTCTCCTCCCACACCGAGTCCAACGCGATTCGGAAGGCCAGTGTCCGCATGCCCTCCTCATCCAGCGTCAGCCCTCTGTCCAACAGGTGCAGGCAATCTCCGGACAGCCGCTTGCGCACGCACCAGCGCCCGTAGGCGGCCTCCAGCTCCGTGCTCCCTTGAGCCACTCGGACGCGGCCCTGCCTCGGGTCATCCACGGACACGACGCCCAGTGAGGCCCGCGGACGCTCCGCTGCGGGATTCAACAGCCGGAGTGCTTCCCTCCTCGGATGCACCGACACTGGCGCTCCTCGCGCCAGCGTCCGCACCGCCTTCTCGAAGGTGTCTCCCTCCAGCGCCACGGGCCGCGTGTCCGTGCGCGGCGTGTGCTCACGCGCTCGGCCTTCTCCCGTGTCCAACCGCCATGTCCGTGACGTCGCGCAGCCCGTCACCAGCAGCATCCACATCACGCACAGCCAGCGCAGCGACATGGACTGCCTCCAGGTCTGGACTGCTACACCACGGGCTGGCGCCAGGCCTTGGACAGGTGGCCGGGGTGGGACTGGTTGAAGCGGTGGAGCAACTCCTCCCGGCCGTGCTCCAGCAGGTACGTCAGCTCCCGGGGCATCAGCGTCTTCACGGTGACCAGCCGGACCTCTCCGTCCGGCATCGTGAAGTGGGTGGGGAGCGTGGGCGTGTCCATGCCCAGGAGCACGGCCACTCGGCCGTCTTTGGACAGGAGCGGTTCGGGCATGAGCTCTCCGTCCACTTCCATGGAGAGGATGCCGGTCCTCGCCGGTTCGCGCAGGTGTTCGTGGCCCACGAGCTCGTTGGCGATTCGTTCCAGCAGAAGCTGCTGCCAGCTCTTCGCCACGTTCTCCACGGACTCGTCGGTTTCGAGCGCGAGTTCCAGGCCGAAGCCCACGGAGGGCTCTGCCTTGTCAGCGAAGAAGTTGGAGAGACCGTCCGTTACGAAGAGCGTTCGGCCTCCGGGGCGATGGATGACGCGCCAGATCTCGCTCCTCGCCGGCCAACCGCCTCCGACGACGATGGGAATGACGAAGTTGTCGTCCATGGTGCCCAGCGTGCGCCAAAAGGCTTCGCGCGGTGTCGTGGACCGTTCGTAGAGTTCGCGGAGTCTGCGATTGTGCGCGCGTTCCTCGGGGCTGAGCTCACTGGGGCCCGTGACTTCGGTGAATCTCACCCCTGTGACGTTCGCGCGCTCCAACGCCTCCTTGATGTCCTCGGAGACGATGAGCGCGAGGGTCCAGCCCCAGGGACGAAATACCTTCGTGTTCCCTACTTTCGTCACGTCAATGCGCATGCCGGAAACGGCGCGGTACTCGCCTACCTTCTCGGGTTGGCCGTCCTCCGGTTTCCAATACTGCACCTCCGCCGTCTGCTG
The DNA here is from genome assembly GCF_003611605.1 of Corallococcus sp. AB011P. Lineage (NCBI taxonomy): Bacteria > Pseudomonadati > Myxococcota > Myxococcia > Myxococcales > Myxococcaceae > Corallococcus > Corallococcus sp. AB011P. Next base: position 89,993 of record NZ_RAVX01000019.1, on the reverse strand, counting down.
ATCGTCGATGCATCGGATGTTCCGGGTCGCGACGAGCAGGAAATACGGATCGGTCTCCCCATCGACATCAACAGGAATGAGCTGTACGTCCTCGGGCGCCAGTTTCTGAAAGATGCTCGCGACTCGCTGATGCATGACAGGAGCCCCACCTACGCCCGCATGGGAGAACTCGAGCGAGGTTCCTGGATGATAGATGGGGATCCGGAGTCGCTCCTCCACTTGTACCGGACAGCCATCCGCGAATTGCCAGGGGTCATCGACTTCATGTCCCTGTGAGTTCCAGGGGTCACCGAGCAGCCAGCGGGTCTGGATGCTCATGTCATCGTAAAGCTCGAAGTACCGTTCCGGCATGAGGACTCCTTGTTACTCAGCCCGAGTGACCCATTTGTTGAGCTTGGTGCCTTCTGTCCGGATCTCCAAAGCCAGGGACTTCAGTCCGTTCACCAGGGCCTCTCTACATTGATTCATGCTTCGGCAGCGGCCTGTTGCCCGCAACAAGCGCCTCAAGACTTCTCGATGGTACTCCTCGGGATGTGGCCCCCTGTGTCCTGCGATGCTGACCTTGTTCGCAGGATCGTCCAGGGACATGCCCGCGCGGTCGAAGACCCTCTGGAACTGGGGTGACCACGGCCCACCGTTGTGCGTCGCCTCCCACCACTTGTTCGTGGCGATGTGATGCTCGTGGACTTCAACGGGCGCCGGGACGTTCGGTCCCTTCGCGGACATCGCCACCGCGTTCGGCGCCAGCGCGAGGGTCACCTCGCCGCTCGCGGATACCTCAATCGCTGAGACCTCCGCCGCCGCCACCAGCCGGAAGCCTCCCTGCTCCGCTCCCACCAGCGCCGCCTGCGCAGAGCCCGGCAATGTCGCGACCCGCGTCGCCAGCGTCTGCGCCGTGCTTCCCAGCGCCGCCATCGCCAGCATCACGAAGGCCCTTGCCGCCTGCTTACCCATCACCTCCCCGTACTTCTCCCCCGCGTCCCGGATGCCGTCGAACGTCTCTGCTTCCCTCACCTCCGCCGCCAGCACCCTCCAGCCCTGGATGAGACTCCACACCGTGTCCCAGCCCAGGTACGCAATCAGTGCCACCGTCAGCGTCGCCGCCACGCCCTTCGTCAGCAGCGGCTCCGGTACCAGCCACAGGCTGAAGTACACCGCTCCCGTCATCACCAGCAGCGACACCGTCGCCTCGGGGTCCACCATCCCCTCCAGCGCTTCGGCCGTCTCCTCCCACACCGAGTCCAACGCGATTCGGAAGGCCAGTGTCCGCTTGCCCTCCTCATCCAGCGTCAGCCCTCTGTCCAACAGGTGCAGGCAGTCTCCAGACAACCGCTTGCGCACGCACCAGCGTCCGTAGGCGGCCTCCAGCTCCGTGCCCCCTTGAGCCACGCGGACACGGCCCTGCCTCGGGTCATCCACGGAGACGACGCCCAGCGAGGCTCGCGGACGCTCCGCTCCGGGATTCAACAGCCGGAGCGCCTCCCTCCTCGGATGCACCGACACCGGCGTTCCTCGCGCCAGCGTCCGCACCGCCTTCTCGAAGGTGTCGCCCTCCAGCGCCACGGGCCGCGTGTCCGTGCGCGGCGTGTGCTCACGCGCCCGGCCTTCTCCCGTGTCCAACCGCCATGTCCGTGACGTCGCGCAGCCCGTCACGAACAACACCCACAGCACGCACCACCCGCGCGCTGGCATGTTCGTTTCCGCTCAGCCTCGCAGCGCCACTCCCAGCTCCGCGTCTCCGTGCTTCAGCCAGGTCCTTGCCGCGGACTCCTGCCAGAAACGGCGGAGGATCTTGTCCGTCCCGCTCCCGGACGCCACCCGGTTCAACTGCAACGCGACGATCTGGTTCTGCACCAACTCCGCCACCCGCGTCACCCCGGAGCGCAGCCCGTACTCCTGCACCCTCCGGATGAGGTCCGCCGCCTCCGGTGACGCCGGCCGGAACGTGCGCAGGTCCGCTTCAATCTTGATGGCCTGCCCCGCCACTTCATCCGTCGCGGCGCGCAGGTCCTCCACGAAGCGCTGCATCTCCTCCAGCCGGATGTAGCCCTCCAGCGCGAAGCTCACGATGGATTCCGCTCGGTCCACGTCGATTCGATACATCGAGGCCCCCTTCGTGAGACTGCGTCAAACCTTCTCCTCCATCAGGCCTCTACGTGCCAACGTCCGGAGGGATGAGTCCCCTATTCAGGACTCCACTCCCACCTGCTCCAGAAGGAGGGCCAGCCCTCGCGCCGCCGCGGCCTGCCGCACCTGCCGCCGGTCCCCTTCGAACCGGTGACGCTCCACCACCGCGGCCCTCCCCCGCCGCTGTACCGCGATGAACACCAGCCCCACCGGCTTCGCCTCCGTCCCTCCCCCGGGCCCCGCGATGCCTGTCTCCGCCACCGCCCAGTCCGCCCACGAACGCTCCAGTGCCCCCGCCGCCATCGCGCCCACCGCCTCCGCGCTCACCGACCCGTGCGCCTGCAACAACGCCAGCGGCACTCCCAGCTGCTCCCCCTTCGACTCGTTCGAGTACGGCACGAACCCGCGATCCACCACCGCGGATGCCCCCGGCACCTCCGTCAGCGCCGCCGTCATCAGCCCTCCCGTACAGGCCTCCGCCAATGCCAGCCGCACGCCGGCCTCACGGCACCTCGCGATGACCTTCGGCGCCAATGCCTCCAGGTCGCTCACGCGCCCGCCCCTGGCACCGCCGCCAGCACCGACACCAGCACATCGCCCCGGAAGGTGATGCCCACCGTGCCCTCCTCCACGCACAAGCCCACGGCCGGGTGCACCTCGTCCGGACACACCGCCTCCAGCCCGCCTCGCGGCGCGAAGCCCGCACGCTGCAACCGCTCCCACCAGGCCAGGGCCGGCTCGTGGCGCTCACACCGCTCCGACTCGTTCACCGTGCCCACGATGTCATCCACCTCCCGGCCGAAGAACCGCTTGATGGCGCGACGCTCCGCGCCCGGTATCTCCAGCGTATCCAGCAGCTGGAACACCCGGGAGAAGTGATTCCACGCGTTCTTCAATCGCTCACGCGCCGGTGCGCGGTGGTGATCCACGTGCGGCTCGCACATCACCACGCCCACCGGTCCCAGCGACGCCAGCCTCGCCAGCACCGCGTCGCGCGCCTCCATGCCAGACGTCTCCTTCTCCGCCACGTGGTGCAGCGCGAACGCCGCGTTCACCACCAGCGGCCGGCGCACGGCTCGCAACGCCGCCCATGTCGCCATGTCCAGGTCCTCCACCGGCGCCTCCAGCTTCACGAACTCGAGCGACAGCCCCACCTCCTCCGCCACCGCCAGCACCGCGTCGCGCGCCTCCACCAGGCTCGTGCCGCTGGGGTCCACTCCCACCACCGTCAGGTGCCGGGGCAGCGCGCCCGCCCTCGCCAGCGCTCGCAGCAGGTTGCACTCCTGCCGCCCCTGCCCGATGCCCACGTCCAGCAGCGTCGCCTCCGCGTGTCCTCGCAGGAAGTCCGCGAGCAGCGCGTTCGCCACCGCGTCCGCCGCCGACGCCAGCGGCAGGTGCTTCATCAACCGCCGGAACAACTCAATCTGTGGCGCGCTCCCGTCCACCTCCGAGGCCCGGTACGGATGCAGCGCCCCTGTCGCGCCTTCCAACCGGCGCGACAAGGCCGTGGCGAACACGGCGTAGTTCTCGTCCTCGGGAATGCGCTCCGCGTCCAACAACCGGTAGAGCGCAGCCAGCGCTTCCACCGCATCCATCGTCCGCGCTGACAACGCATGGTCCATCGCCCGGAGCAGCAGTTCGTCCTTCGGCGTCCGCATGCGCCCTCCCCGCGGAACCCTGGCCGTGGCTTCCGCTCGACATGAAAAAGTGTAACGACCGCCCATGTCGCGGCTCCAGGGGGCGGCACCTCGGGACAGAGGGCCGTGCGCGTTCACACAGCGCGCCGCCCCCGCGGTCGGACTGGCGCGGCGCGGGGGCAATGACGGGGGACACGAGCGGCCCGGCGCCCCCTGACACTGCATCCACTAGACTGCGCGTGAAAAGGCACCACCGGGATTCGCCTCCCGGTCCGTATGCCCTGCGTGAACCGACTTCCGCCCCGGGCCGGGGAAGTCATGGGCGCCTTGGGCCGAATCCATGAATGCAGTGTCCTCGCCGGGCCGGAGCACTCTGGCGACAGCGCGGGTGTCACTTTTGTAGGGGTCCGGTGTTGAAGCGCCCGCCCATGTTCCTCCCCCATACCGTCCCCCTGGTGCTGGCCGCCGTGCTCCTGTCCGGCGCGACCGCCCGCGCGCAGGGCGTTCCCTCCGCCACCAGCACGCCTCGCGCCGTGGAGGTGGACGTCCACACCACCGACGCGGGTCAGGCCCTCTCCGCCGAGGACGCCGTCCGTCTGGGCCTCTCCCCCGACGCGGGCGATACGACGCTCGTGCCCCCCAGCCTCACCGCCGACGCTCCCGCCGCGTGGCCGGAAGGCCTGGAGGGCACACCCGGCGAAGTGGAGCTGGAGCTGCTGGTGGACGTGGAGGGCCGCGTCGCGGAGGCGAAGGTGGTGCGCGCCGCCGCCGAGCCTCGCCTCACCGACGCGGCGCTCGCCGCGGCCCCGGGCCTGCGCTTCACCCCGGCCACGCTGGCCGGGAGCCCCGTGGCCGTGCGCCTGCCCTTCGTCTACCGCTTCACGCCGCCCGTGCAGGTCCCCGCCTCCACCACGCGCCTCACTGGCGAGGTGCGCGCACGCGGCACGCGCAAGCCCCTCTCCGACGCGGCCCTCTTCCTGGACGGCGCTTCGGAGCCCGCCGCCACCACGGACGCGCAGGGCCTCTTCACGCTGGACGTGTCGCCGGGCCCTCACACGCTGGAGGTCCGCGCTCCAGGCCATGCGACGACGACGTTCACGGAGACGCTGACGCAGGGCCAGACACTCCAGGTCATCTACCGGCTCCAGCCTCGCGAGGTGAACCCCTACGAGACCGTCGTGCGCGACGAGCGTCCGCGTACGGAGGTCACCCGCATCAGCCTGCATGAGCAGGAGATCCGCGAGGTGCCCGGCACGCTGGGCGACCCGTTCCGCGTGGTGATGCTGATGCCGGGTGTGGGCAGCCTCGCGTCCGGCATCAGCTACCCGGTGGTGCGCGGCAGCCAGCCCGCCGCCACGGGCTTCTTCCTGGACGGTGTGCGCATCCCGATGCTGTACCACCTGCTGCTCGGGCCCGCGGTGGTGCACCCGGACTTCATCGACACCGTGGACTTCTATCCGGGCACGCCGCCGGTGCAGTACGGCCGCGTGCTGGGCGGCGCGGTGGAGGGGCGCCTCAGCCGTCCTCGCGAAGACCGGCTGCACTTCACCGCGTACGCGGACCTGCTCAACGCGGGCGGCTTCATCGAACAGCCCTTTGAATCCACGGGCACCAGCGTCAGCCTCGCGGGCCGCTTCAGCTACTCCGCGCTGCTCATCTCGCTGGCGGCCAACGTGCTCCAGCGCCCGGAAGCGGAGCAGCTGCGCGCGGGATTCTGGGACTACCAGGCACGCATCGAGCAGAAGGTGGGCCAGGGACGCCTGCGCCTGTTCGCGCTGGGAAGCTCCGACGACGTGGGCATCGCGCCGGAGATGCTGGCAGGGGCGGAGGGCGGCGGCGTCGTGTCGCGCTTCCACCGCATCGACCTGCGCGGCACGCACCCGGTGGCGGAGGGCGAGGGCGAGGTCGGCGTCACCCTGGGCTGGGACGGACTGGGCCTCACCGGCGAGGAGACGCAAAACGCCGGGGGTACCCTCGTCCGCCAGGACGTGGGCGAGTACGGGCTGAGCCAGGTGAGCGTCGCCGCTCGCGCGGGGTGGCGGCGAGCGCTGACGCCGTCGCTCGACGTCGCCGTGGGCGCGGACGTGGAGCACCGCCGCTCCGCCACCACGCTCATCGGCACCGCTCGGCCTCCGGGCTGGCGGCCCTCCGACGACGCGGATCCGCTCAAGCGGCCCAGCGCGCTGGCCACCTTCTCCGGCGCGTATGCGTCCGTCACGTGGAAGCCCTCGGAAGACTGGGTGGTGACGCCGGGCCTGCGCGTGGATGCGTACCACCTGGTGCCGGGTATGACGTTCACCGCGGTGGAGCCGCGCCTGTCCGTACGCCGCACACTGACGGACACCCTCACGCTCAAGGGCGGCGCGGGCCTGTTCCACCAGCCGCCCACCGTGCTCGTGCACGTGCCCGCCATCGACACCGCGAGCCTGCGCTACGGCCTCCAGTCCGGCGCGCAGTTCGACGTGGGCGCGGAGTGGAAGGCCTTCGAGGGGCTGGAGCTGAGCGCGGACGCGTACTTCAACCCGCTGTCCCGCGCGGTGGAGTTCGACCTGGTGGACGTGGCGGAGAACCGCCGCCGCCGGGGCGGCCTGGGCGAGGACCCCGCCACCACCGGCTACGCCTACGGCTTCGACCTGATGGCGCGCCATCCGCTGGGCCGCCACTGGTTCGGCTGGGTGTCCTACAGCTTCCTGCAGAGCAAGCGGAAGGCGCGCTTCGCCCGCATCGGCGATGACAACCGCGTGCTGGAGACGGTGGAGGGCACGCTGCCCTTCGCCTTCGAGCAGGCGCACACCTTCAACGCCGCGCTCAGCTACAAGTTCGGCAACAACTGGACCGTGGGCACGGTGGTGCACTTCAACACCGGCCGTCCGGAGACGGGGCAGCTCACCTCCCAGACGCAGCGCTGGGTGACGAACGCCGACGGCTCGACGGAATGGGTGCGGCAGGATCTGGACCGCACGCAGCGGCTGGCGCCGTTCTTCCGCGTGGACGCGCGCATCGCGAAGTCGTGGGCCTACCAGGACTTCACGCTGGATGCGTCGCTCGACGTGCTCAACCTTTCCGCACAACAGGAGGTGGTGGCCTACGAGTACCGCTCCGAAGGCGGCGACTACGAGGGCTCCCCCCACAAGGACGTCCGCCCCGTGCGGGTCCCCATGCGCATCCCCGTCATCCTCCCCCTCTTCGGGCTCAAGGCGACCTACTGACATGCGACGCGCACTCGTCACTTCCCTGGGACTGCTGGCCTTCACCACCGCTGGCTGCGACCGCTATCCCGAGGACCCCATCTTCGCGTACGGCCGCGCGCTCCACCTCGACGGCACGCCGCGCTCCGGCGAGACGCTGACCCTGGAGCGGCTGGAGGACGACGTCTTCACGCCGCTCACCACCGCCACCACGGAGGCCTCGGGCGACTTCACCCTGGAGATGCTGTCCGGGGACGCCGTGCGCGAGGAGGACTACTACAGGCGCCCGAACCGCCTGCGGCTGGCGCTGCCGCTGGACGCGGACGGCAGCGGCACCTTCCTCTCGTTCACCATGCAGGACGACGTGGAGCTGCCCACGCTGAAGCCGTGGGATGCGCGCCCGATCGTAGGCAGCAGCGACCAGGGCCCCACCGTGGCCTTCCCGCCCGCGCCCCCGGCACCTCCCGTGCCGGAGACCGGCGACACGCTGGAGCTGCTCGCCGACGACGGTTCGACGATTCCCCTGCCGCCCACCGCCCCGGAGCCCCTGCTGTGGGTCACGTCCGGCGGCGAGCTGCTCTGGCGGCAGAAGGGCACGGAGTCCCCATGGACGCCGAGCCCGTACGTGCTGGAGGACTTCGCCGCGCCCCAGGTGCGGCTGCGCGCCGCCAGCATGGGCTCGTGGTTGTTCTCTCCGCTGGGCGGTGAGCCCAGCTCCGTCTATTTCCGGCAGGAATGGCGCACCGGCGCCGAACCGCTGCCCGCAGGGACGCTGCGCCCCATCAGTCGCGGCGCGACGTGCGAGCCGTCCTTTCCGGATGTCTGTCCATGGACGGATGGCCTGCTCACCCCGGTGGACTTCTGGGAGAAGGAGACCGACCCCCGCTTCCACAACGTCGTCATCACCCTGCCCCAGCCGGCCCTGCCACGCCGCGCGGTGGTGCGCGGGCTGTACTACCTGCAAGGCAGGGGCGGTAAGGATTGGCTCGTCCTGGAGGGCAGTGTTGACGGCGAACAGTGGCAATCCCTGGCGCGCGTCGTACTGCGGGACATGAGCCCGCTGGAGCAGTCCCTGCGCGATGCGACGTTCGGCCTCTACACCGAGCCTGCCGAGGGGGCATCTCCCTATGGGGACGGGATGCTCCGCCTGGGCGTCCAGGAGCCGGTCTTCCAGGACGTGCCCCTCACCCCCACCGGGCCCGTGCGCTTCGTGCGGCTCTCCGTGGAATCCCTCATCTACGACGGAACCGCCCCACCCGCTGAGTTCTATACCCTCTCTGAGTTGTCCATCTTTGAATAGTCATTGCGGATGACCCTCCAACCCCCAGAAGTTGCTTGTCTGGGTGGAGCCCGGGAGTCCTGCCCAATCAAATAAATCAAGAAATAAAGGGCGAACCGTTCTTCTCTTGCAGCACCGCTCATTCGTGCCCGAGGAGGGCCCCGATGATTGCGCTGACCTGGACGTATGGGCAGCTCCTCAAGGGATTGACGGAGCGGGTGCGCCGGGTGCTGCTGGTGCAGGTGCTCATCCTGGCGCCGAGCTTCGGGGTGCTGGAGCTGGACCCATGGGGTCCTTCGCACCGAGGGCTTTCCCTGACACGTCTGGCGCTGTGGGGCTGCGCCGTGGGGCTGTTGTGGGCCCTGCACCGGTATGCCTTCGGGCGCTCGCGGGTGGCGTCATGGCAGCGCGTGCTGTGGGTGACGGCGCTGTGCTGGCTGGGGCAGTGGCTGGGCGGCTTCGTCGCGCTGGAGGCGTTGCCGCGCTCGCTCCAGCAGTGGTCCGGGGCGCGGTGGATCCACGTGGGCTTCACCGTGTTGTTCTTCTGGGCGGCGACCGCGCTGCTCTACCGGCTGGCCGCGCCAATGCCGGAGCCTGAGGCCGCTCCCGCCGCGCCCACGGGCCCCCAGGCCCCGTCCGGCAAGAAGGGCTTCACGCGCGCGGAGCGTCCAGCGGGAGCCTGAGCCTCGCGCGGCACCCACGGCCGTCCGTGCGGTTCTCCAGACGCAGGCTGCCTCCGTGCGCTTCGGCGATCTGCCGGCTGAGCGCCAGGCCGATGCCGCTGCCCTGGGGCTTGGTGGTGAAGAAGGGCACGAAGAGGTTCGCGGTGTCGGCGAGGCCGGGGCCTTCATCCTCCACCCAGACCTCCACGGCGCCCGGCGCGTGCACCGCCCAGGAAACCCAGACACCGCCCGCGCCTCCTTCCGACAGGACCGCGTCCACGGCGTTGCGCACCAGGTTGATGAGCAGTTGCTCCAGCTGGTCGCCATCTCCAGACACGGTGAGGACGGGGCCCGGGCGCACGGCGACGGGGCGGCGCGGCTCCAGGGCCACCACGCGCCGCACCCAGGGCTCCACTTCGACGGGTCCCAGGGTGGGTGGCGGCAGGCGCGCGAGCCGCGCGTGGGCGGACATGAAGCGGGACAGGGCCTCCGCGCGGCGGGCGATGATGCCCAGGCCGTGACGGGTGTCCTCCTCCCAGTCCGCGGGGCGCGGCACCTGGGTGACGGTGTCCCGGAGGGCGTCCGCGATGGATTGGATGGGGGTGAGGGAGTTGTTGATTTCGTGGCTGAGCACGCGGACCAGCCGGCGCCAGGCTTCACGTTCCTCTTCGCGCAATGCCATACGCAGGTCGGTGAGCACGACGAGCTGGTGGGGCTGGCCGCCTTCACGGAAGGTGCCTCGCCACAGCTCGTAGGGGCCGCCGTCCTGCTGCGCGAAGACGCGCGTGAGGCGGCGGGGGGCGGGGCCTCCCAGCAGGTCGCTCCAGCCGAGGGCCTCGGCGCTTTGGCCCAGGAGCTGCGCGCGCGGCAGGCCCACGAGGCGGGCGCCCGCGCGGTTCACCAGCTTGAGCGTGCCGGAGGCGTCGAAGGCGAGCACCGCGACGTCGATGGCCTCCATGACCTGGCCCAGCAGCGCGCCGGCCTCCATCGCGCCCAGGCGCTGTTCGCGCAGGGTGTCCCCCAGGGCGTTGACCTCCAGGAGCACCTCACCGAGCGGATCACCCGCGCGTCCGCCCCGGCCGCGCACGGAGTAGTCGCCTTCACGCAGGGCGGCCAGCAGGCCCGCGACGGTGTGCAGGGGCCGCACGACGCGCTCGCGAAGCGCCAGGCAGGCTCCGGCGTGCATGCCCACCACGAGCACGGACAGCGTCCAGCGCACCTTGGCGGTGAAGTCCCCCGTCCAGAGGAGCGCGAGCGTCACGAGGACCGCGGGCAGGCCCGCTAGGGCCGCGAGCCACATCACTCGCAGGTCGTACGGCACTCGTGCGTCCGGTTCGTGCGCATCGTGCTTCGTGATGCGCGGGTCGTGCGGCGCAGGGGGACCGCTGTTCACCTTGCGCCCTTGATGCCGTAGTACTGGAGCCGCCGGTAGAGCGCGCTGCGCGACAGCCCCAGCGCCTTCGCGGCTTCGCTCACGTTGCCGTCGTGCCGGCCGAGGGCGCGCTCGATGAGGTAGCGCTCCACCTCCTCCAGCGTCATCTCCTCCAGGCGCGCACTCCCTCCGCCCGGAGGGCCCATCCGCTTGAGCAGCAGGTCCTCCGCTTCCACGCGGTCCCCGACCGCCATCAGCAGCGCGCGCTCCACCGCGTGCTCCAGCTCGCGCACGTTGCCCGGCCACGGGTACGCGATGAGCGCCTCCATTGCTCCCGGTGCCAGGTGGATGTTGGGACGGCCGTAGCGCTGCCCCTGCGCCGCCAGGAAGTGCGCCGCGAGCAACGGGATGTCCTCGCGCCGCTCCCGCAGCGGCGGCAACTGCACCTCCACCGTGTTGAGCCGGTAGAGCAGGTCCTCGCGGAAGCGACCCTCCACCGCCGCCCGGCCCAGGTCCACGTTCGTCGCGCTCACCACGCGCACGTCCACGCGCCGCGTCCGCGACGAGCCCACCGGGTGCAGCTCCCCCGTCTGGAGCACCCGCAGCAGCTTCGCCTGCTGCGTGAGCGGCATGTTCCCAATCTCATCCAGGAAGAGCGTGCCGCCATCCGCCAGTTCGAAGCAGCCGATGCGGTCCGCCTTCGCATCCGTGAAGGCTCCCTTCACGTGGCCGAAGAGCTCGCTCTCGAAGACGCCCTCGGACAGGCCGCCGGAGTTCACCGCGACGAAGGGCCGGTCCGCGCGTGTGCTCGCCGCGTGGAGGAGCCGCGCCACCACCTCCTTGCCCGTGCCGTGCTCCCCCGTCACCAGCACCGGCGCGGACGACGGCGCCACCCGCTCGATGAGCCTGCGCACCGGCTGCATCGCCCGCGACTCGCCCAGCAGCGGAGAGCGTCCGCCCTGCTCGCGGCGCAGGTGCTGGTTCTCCTCCTCCAGCCGCCGGCCGCGCTTCAACGCCCGGGACAGCTCCAGCTGCGTGCGCAGCGTGGCCAGGAGGCGCGTGTTGTCCCAGGGCTTCTGCACGTAGTCGCGCGCGCCCAGGCGCATCGCCTCCACCGCGCCCTCCACGCTGCTCCACGCCGTCATCACCACCACGGGCAGCAGCGCGTCCCTCGCGCGCAGCTCTCCCAGCAGGTCCAGGCCCTCGCGCCCGGACGTGGTGTCGCGCGCGTAGTTCAGGTCCATCAACACCAGGTCCACGTCCTCCGCGTCCAGCGTGGCCTTCACGCCCGCGGGGGACTGGGCGCTCACCACCGTGTAGCCATCGCGCTTGAGCAACAGCCGCAACGCCTCCAGCACGTCCGGCTGGTCGTCGGCCACGAGGACACGGGTGGTACGCGGAGAGGGAGCGGTGGGTTCGGACACGGAGGACGCCACGGGCAGGACTGTGCCAGAAAGGAGGGAACTCAGTCGGCCCGGAGCGCGATGATGGGGTCCACGCGCGTCGCCCGTCGAGCAGGCAGCCACGACGCCCCCAGCGCCACCCCGGTCAGAAGCAGCGCGACCCCGCCGAACGTCCACGGGTCGTCCGCCGACACGCCATACAGCAGCGACCCCAGCAGCCGCGCCAAGCCCAATGACAGGCACAGCCCCACCGCCACGCCCGTGAGCGACAGCCGCAGGCCCTGCGCCAGCACCAGCCGCAGCACGTCCCCTCGCGCCGCGCCCAGCGCCATGCGGATGCCCAGCTCCCGCGTGCGCTGCGTCACCGAGAAGGCGATGACCCCCGACAGCCCCAGCGCCGCGAGCAGCAGCGCGACACCCGCGAACAGCCCCATCACCAGCGCGGACAACCGCCGGGGGCCCGTGGACTGGTCCATCCGCCGCGTGAGCGAGGACACGTCGAACAGCGGCAGGTCCGCGTCCACCGCGCGCACCTCCGCCTCCACCTGGGCGCGCAACGCCTCCGGATCCCCGGACTTCACGCGCACCGTCAGGCCCATGTACACGGACGGCAGCTGCGACAGCGAGTAGTACGCCGCCGGGCGCGCCGGCACGTCCAGGCCCCACTCGCGCAGGTCGTCCACGACGCCCACCACCGTGGTCCACTGCATGTCCTGGCCGTGCAACTTCAACCGCTGCCCCAACGCATCACCCTTCGGCCAGAAGAGGTTCGCGAAGGAGCGGTTGATGACCACCGCCCAGGGCGCGTCCGGCCCGTCCCCGTCCTCGAGCAACCGCCCCTGCCGCAGGTGGACGCGCAGCGCGTGCAGGTAGCCGGGGGTGGCGGCGCGGAACTCCACCGCCTTCCACAGCTCGCCCGGCTGGCGCTGACGCCCCTCGATGTCGAAGCTGTTGTCCATGGAGCCGCCCAGCGGGAGCACGTTCGTCAGCCCCGCGGACTCCACGCCCGGCAGCGCCTGGAGCCGGGGCACCAGGGCCTGCAGGAAGGCCGCCTGCTTCGGCCTGTCCGGGTACTGCACCTTCGGCAGCGCGAGCGCTCCGGTGAGCACGCCGTCGGACTCGAAGCCCGCGTCCACGCGCTGGAGCGCGAGGAAGCTCTTCACGAACAGGCCCGCGCCCACCAGCAACACCAACGCGAGCGACACCTGCGCCACCACCAGCGCGGCGCGCAGCCGGCCCGTGCGGTGGCTTCCCGTGGCGCGCGCGCCTTCACGCATCGCCGCGTGCAGGTCCACGCGGCTGGCCTGGAGCGCGGGCACCAGGCCGAAGAGCACGCCCGTGAGCACCGACACCGCCAACGTGAAGAGCACGGAGACCACGTCCAGCTTCACACCCTGGGCCCGGGGCAGGCCCTCGCCCACCGTGGCCACCAGCGCGTCCGTGCCCCACAGCGCCAGCAGCAGCCCCACCGCGCCCGCCACCAGCGACAGCACCAGGCTCTCCGTGAGGAACTGCGCCACCAGCCGCATCCGGCCCGCGCCCAGCGCCGCGCGGATGGACACCTCGCGACCCCGAGACACCGCCCTCGCGAGCAGCAGGTTGGCCACGCTGGAGCACGCCACCAGCAGCACGAAGCCCACCGCGCCCCAGAGCAGCCACAGCGTCTCGCGGACGCTGCCCACCACCTGGTCCTCCAGCGACTTCACGCTCATGGACCACCCCGCCTGCCGGTACTGGTCCACCAGGTCCGCCGAGCGCGCGTTGCCCATGCGCACCAGGTCCGCGCGCGCTCCGTCCAGCGTCATGCCCGGCTTGAGCCGCGCCATCACGCTCAGGAAGCGGTTGCCGCGCCGGGACTCCGCCTGCTGCTCGGGCGTGGGCGCGAAGGGCAGCACCACCTCCGTGTCCTCTGGATAGACGCCGCCTGGAGGCAGCACGCCCACCACCGTGCGCGGCACGCCGTCCAGCCGCAGCACGCGCCCCAGCACCTCTGGATCCTTCGCGAAGTGCGTACGCCACGCGGCGTCCGTGAGCACGACGACCTGGTCCCGGCCCGGCGTCTCCTCCTCCTGCGTGAAGCCCCGGCCCAGCACCGGCGCGACGCCGAGCGTGGGCAGGAAGGACGCCGTGGCGATGACGACGCGCAGGCGCCGGGGCGACTCCCCACCGGTGAGCGTCATGTCGTCGGGCCGGAAGGCGGACAGCGACACGAAGGCCTTCGTGTGCGTGACCAGGTCCCGGTACTCCGGGATGGAGGTCGACACCTCCTTCAAGCCGAAGGCGTCCAGGTTCGGGGCCAGCAGCACCAGCCGCTCCGGCTGGGTGAACGGCGGCGGCGTGAGCAGCACGCCCTTCACCACGCTGAACACGGCGCTGTTCGCGCCGATGCCCAACGCCAGCGTCAGCACCGCCACCGCCACGAAGCCGGGGGCGTTCTTCAGGGAGCGCCACGCGTAGCGCAAGTCGCCGAGCAGGTGTTCCATGGCCGTGTCCCCTGTCTTTCAGCGAAGCTGCTCGTCCTGCACCACGCGGCCGTCGAACAGGCTCACCGTGCGCGTGGCGATGCGCGCGTGCGCCGGGTCGTGCGTCACCATGCAGATGGTGGAGCCCGCCTTGTGCAGGTCGGACAAGAGCTGCATCACGGCCTCGCCGTTCTTCGAGTCCAGGTTACCGGTGGGCTCGTCCGCCAGGAGGATGAGGGGGTCTCCCGCCACGGCGCGCGCCACCGCCACGCGCTGCTGCTGGCCGCCGGACAACTGCCCCGGCAGGTGACGCGCCCGGTGCGCCATGCCCACGCGCTCCAGGGCCCGCTCCACGCGCTGCTTGCGCTCCTGCGCGGGCAGCCCCCGGTAGGTGAGCGGCAGCTCCACGTTCTCGAAGACGGTGAGGTCGCCGATGAGGTTGAAGCTCTGGAAGATGAAGCCGATGTGCTGGTTGCGCACCTTCGCCCGGTCCGTGGGCGACAGCTCCAGCACGCTCTTGCCATCCAGCAGGTAGCTGCCGCGCGTGGCGGTGTCCAACAGCCCCAGCACCGCGAGCAGCGTGGACTTGCCGGAGCCGGACGGGCCGACAATGGCCACCCATTCGTTCTGGCGGATGGTGAGCTGGATGTTGGAGAGGGCGTGCGTCTCCACCTCCTCCGTCTCGAACACCTTGGTGAGCCCGTCGAGTTGGAGCAGCGCCTTGCCCGGCACCGCGCCCGGGGCCACGGCCTTCGTCTCGCGGTCGTTCGTCATCGTCGTCATCATCGTAGCCTCACGCGCTCCACCGCATCCCACGCGGTCATGTCCGACAGCACCACCTGATCGCCTTCTGAAAGTCCCTGCACGACCTCCACCGCGTTCACCGAGCCGCGGCCCAGCTTCACGGGGATGCGCACCGCCTCGTCGCCTCCGGGCAAGAGCCGGAAGAGCGCCAGCGTGCTCTCCGCCTGGGCTCCCGCCGGACGGCCCACGGACAGCACGTCGTCCAGCCGCTCCAGCTCCACGGTGCCCTCCACGGTGAGGTCCGGCCGGGCGCCCTTGGGCAGCGCGTCCGGCAGCGACACCTCCACGCGCACCGTGCCCTGGCTGGCCGCGGGGGCCACACGCGCCACGATGCCCTCCACCACGCCGTTGCGCGTGTCCACCTGCGCCTTCAAGCCCGGGAGGATGTCGCGCGCCTGCGTCTCCGCGATTCGCAGCTCCGCCTTGAGCCGCTCCGGCTTCACCACCTTGGCCAGGAGCACGCCGGGCGTCACCCACTGGCCCAGCTCCAACGGCAGCTCCTGGAGCACGCCGTCCTCGCCCGCGAGCACCTTCATGGACTCCACCTGCTGGCGGCGGAAGCGCGCCACGGCCTTCAGCCGCTCCACCTGCTCCTGCTGTGAAGCCAGACGCTGGCGCAGGCTCTGGGACATGACGTCCAGGCGCTGGCGCTCCAAGTCCAGACGCTGCCCTGCCTCCTGCGCCTTCTCCTGCGCCTGGCGCGTCTCCAGGTCTCCGACGAAGGCCTTCTGGAAGAGCGCCGCGTTGGCCTGCGCGCGGCGGGTGGCGTCGGCGGACTCGGCGGTGAGGGTGGCCACGGTGGCCTGCTGGGACAGCCGCTGCGTCTGGAGCAGCTCGCGCAGCTCCAGGAAGTCGCCTTCGGCGCTCGCGAGCTGGCGTTCGGCCTCCAGGGCCTGGAGCTGCACGTCCGGGTTGGACAGCTCCAAGAGGAGCGTGCCGGCGGTGACGGTGGCGCCGGGCCTCACGTGGATGCGCTCCACGCGGCCGGCGGTGTCGGCGGTGAGCCAGCGGATGGATTCAGGCACCAGAGAGCCGGTGCCCTTCACCTGGCGCACCAGCGGGCCGCGCTTCACCGTGTCCAACCACACCGAGGCCTTGTCCACGGTGGGCGCGGCGGGGCGCAGCCGGGACAGGCCCACCGTCACCGCCACGAGCGTGGCGAGGCCCAGGGCGGCCAGGAGGTAGGGTTTGCGGCGGGGTGCTCGGGCCTTCGGGATGTCCACGCCCCGGGCCATAGCGAGCCGTGTGCCAGGGCTCCGAGCCGGGCCAAGCGCCCGGAAACACGAGGGCGGCGGAGGGATGTCCGGCCGCGTTGACCGCTTGCGCGAAGGGCGCGTCCCAGGAACGGACACCGCGAAGAAGTGTGCTGGGGCTGAATAGAAACAGTGTCAGGCCGTCTGCTTGCTCGATTCAATTCCCACACAATTTCGAGGAACACCCGATGCGCTCCCCTGCTCTCCGGATGCGCGCCAGCATGCTGCTGGCCGCCACCCTTCTGCCCTTCTCCGCCTTCGCCGATGCCCTGTACCTCCAGCTCACGGACGTGGGCAGCGAGGTGGACGCCAGCGGCCTGACCGCGAGCACCGTGGCGGAGCGCACGCGCTATGGCATCAACGAGGCGCTGAAGAACGCCACCACGGAAGCCATCCTGATGGACCCCCAGCACGAGGGTTCGCCCGACGTGACGGTGAGCGCGAAGGTGACGCGGGCCGGGGAGAAGTACCGGCTGACGTACCTGCTGAGCACGACGCATTCACCGGTGCGCACCAAGACGTTGTCGTACGACTTCGTCAATCCCAGCCTGAGCGACAAGGGCTCGGTGGTGATGGCGCAGGCGGTGCTGAACGAGGCCCAGAAGCTGGAGGCCGCGAGCCAGGAGACGCCGGTGGCGGCGGCGGAGACGAACGAGGTGCCCCTGGCGCAGGCGGACGCGCCGATGGCGGAGGGCATGGGCCAGGACTCGTCGGGGCGCGAGCTGGAGACCGAGGAGCCGCGCCGCCGGGGCGGTGGCCGGACGAACCTGGACCTGGGTCTGGCGTTGGGCTTCAACAGCCCCTCCGGCATCTTCGGCGGTGAGATCGAGTACCGGGTGGTGCCCGTCCTGGGGCTCAACCTGAGCGCCGGCACGGGCGCCTGGGGCTTCCGGGTGGGGCCGGTGGCGCGCCTGTATCCGCTGGGCGAGTCGCGCACGAGCCCCTTCCTGGAGGCGGGCATGAGCTTCAACCTGGGCACGAAGTCGACGAGCACGCTCACCCTCAACGGCGAGACGGAGGAGTTCACGACGGAGAAGCTGCCCACGCCGGTGGCGACGCTGGCGGTCGGCATGCGTCAGTCGATGGGCCCCATGTACCTGGGTCTGCGCGCGGGCTGGGGCTTCCGCCTGCGTGAGGACAACTGGCGCACGTCGGACGGCCGCGACCCGAACCTCCTCGACGACCTCGATATCGCCACCAGCCAGCACGGCGGTTTCCTGGCCAGCGTCACGCTGGGCGTCACGCTCTTCTAGGCGGTGCTACGGGCGGGGCGCGGGAGCGGGTGAGCCCGCGTCCTGCCACGTCAGGCAGTGATGACCTCCAGGTGCCCTGGAGCTCGGGACCGGGGCCGGTCGCGCACGACGATCTGGACATCACTGCCCAGGAGGGTCAGGAAGCGAATCAGTCGCTCCGTCGAAAAGCCCGCCATGCGTCCACGCAGCAGGGCCGAAACCTTGGGCTGATCCACTCCCAGCAGCTTCGCAGCCGCTGCCTGGGTCAGCTTCTTCCTGGCAATGATGTCCGCGATCCTCGCCACGAGTTCCGCCTTGGCCAGAGCCTCCTCTGGCTGAGCGACCTCCAGGTCCCGGAAGACATTCCCACTGCTGGCTGTGAACTTCGGTCCGCTCTTCGCCATCTTTTGAAACATGCCAGCCCTGGCATATTAGCGGCAACGGCAGAAGCCGACATGCGGCCTCCCATTCCCACTGTCAGGCGCTAGGCTCGCGCGCCATGCCGGCCTCCCTGCTTGAAGTGTTCCTGGACCATGCCCGTCACGAACCCTCGCGCCCGTTGCTCTCGTTCGAGGGAGCTTCGTACACGCGAGGCCAGTTGGCGGAGCGGGTCACCGCGTTTGCTCGCGGACTCAAGGCCCGGGGGCTGGCTGCTGGCGACCGCGTCGCGCTCTTCCTGGAGAACAGCGACGCGTTCGTCGTCACGTGGCTGGGTGTCCAGGCCGCGGGCTGTGTCGCAGTGCTCGTCAACACCGCGTACCGCCAGGTGGAGCTGGCTCACATCCTCTCCGACGCGGAGGTGAAGGTCTGCGTCACCAGCACCTCCGGCGCCTCGGAGCTCGCGCCTCTTCGCGACCAACTCCCATCGTTGCAATGGCTCATCACCGTGGAGCCGCCTCCACCCGGGCTCCCCGCGTCCCTGCCCTCCGTGGCGTTCCAAGACGTGGTCGCACTGGGCTCCGCCTCCACCGCGTCCCTGCCGCTGCCCCGCGCGGAGGACCTCGCCGTGCTGGGCTACACGTCCGGCACCACCGGCCGCTCCAAGGGCGCCATGCTCCAGCACCGGCAGCTGCTCGCCAACGTGCGCGCTGTCACCGAAGCGTGGCGCTGGACCGACGCGGATCGGCTCCTGCTCACCCTTCCGCTCTTCCACACCCACGGCCTCATGGTGGGCCTCCACGGCACCCTCTTCACCGGCGCCAGCGTGGACCTGCGCCGCCGCTTCGTCGCTTCCGAAGCGCTCACCGCCCTGCACGACGACGCGTCCCTCACCCTCTTCTTCGGCGTGCCCACCATGTACGGCCGCCTCCTGGAGGAATCCCGCCGCACCGGCGTGACGCCGCATCCCTTGCGCCTGTGGGTCTCCGGCTCCGCCCCCTTGAGCCCCCAGCTGTGCCTGGACATCGAGGCGCGCTTCGGCGCCCGCATCCTGGAGCGCTACGGGATGACGGAGACCATCATGAACACCACCCAGCCCTACGACGGCGAACGCCGCCCCGGCACCGTGGGCATGCCCTTCCCCGGCCAGGAGGCCCGCGTCGTGGACGTGCGCTCCCGCCAGCCCCTGCCCCGCGGCGAGACGGGCGAAATCGAGGTCCGCGGCCCCCACGTCTTCACCGGCTACTGGCGCCGCCCGGACGCCACCGCCGAAGCCTTCGACGCCGAGGGCTGGTTCCGCACCGGCGACCTGGGCGAATGGGACCCGGACGGATTCCTGCGCATCACCGGCCGGGCTCGGGAGCTCATCATCAGCGGTGGCTTCAACATCTACCCCCGCGAAGTCGAAGAGGTCCTCACCGCGCACCCCGCCGTCGCCGAGGCCGCCGTCCTGGGCCTGCCCGACCCGGACTTCGGTGAGCAGGTCGTCGCCGTCATCGTCCCCCACCCCGGCGCCCCCACCGACGCCCAGGCCCTGGTGGACTGGTGCCGCGAACGGCTCGCCGCCTTCAAGAAGCCGCGCCGCGTCGTCTTCACCGACGCCCTGCCCCGCAACGCCTTGGGAAAGGTCCAGAAACACATCCTCAAGGAGCGCCTGGCCGGCTCCCAGGCCACATCCACCGCCACCTGACCAACAGAACCCACACCGGCCCCTGGCCGAACTGGCGCGCGGACCTACCTTCTCCCGCGAGAGAAAATGGAGCCACCGCCTGAAGTCCCAACCCACCCGCATCCCGTCCAGCCCGCCCCCGGCCTCCAGGCCGACAGGGGCCCCGGGCCGTGTGTGGGCGGTGGAGGGGGGCCGCGCATGAAGCGGTTGCTCATCGTGGACGACGAGCTCGCCATCGTGGAGGCGCTCGAGGACATCCTGTCCCTCGAAGGCTACGACATCGTCACCGCGTACAACGGCGACGAGGGCCTCCAGCGGCTCCTGGCCTCCAAGCCGGACCTGGTGCTGTTGGATTTGATGATGCCGGTGATGGACGGCGGAGAGCTGCTGCGCCGCATCCGCGCCCACCCGGACCTGTGCGACCTGCCCGTGGTGGTGATGAGCGCGGGCCGCCTCACGGACGAGGAGCGCCGCGCCAGCTCCCACTTCCTCGCCAAGCCCTTCGAGCTGGACGACCTGCTGGGCACCATCGCGAAGCAGCTGCCCGCGGAAGGGGCCCGCGCCTGACGGACGCCTAGCCCGGCGTCGCGCGGAAGAGGACGTCCCGGTAGTACTGCAGCTCGCTGATGCTGGAGCGCAGGTCCGCGAGCGCGGTGTGCCCGCTGGGCGGCTTGCGCGGCTCCACCAGCGCCGGATACCAGGCGCGCGTAATCACCTTGAGGCTCGTCACGTCCACCATGCGGTAGTGCAGGTAGCGGTCCACCATGGGCATGTGGTCGATGAGGAAGCGCCGGTCCGTGTGGATGGAGTTGCCCGCGAGGATGCCCTCGCCCAGGTCGCAGTAGTCCGCGATGAAGGACGTCACCTCGCGCTCCACCACGCGCAGGGACGACGTGGACGCGCGCACCTTCTCCAGCAGGCCGTTCTTCGTGTGCATCTCGCGCACGACGGGCTCCATGCGCTGGAGCATCTCCTCCGGCTGCCAGACGACGCGCTCGAACTCGCCCAGGGGGCGCAGGTCCGGGCCGGTGACGATGATGCCCACCTCGATGATGCCGCAGGTATTGGGGTCCAGCCCGGTCATCTCCAGGTCGAGCCACACGAAGCGGATGTCACGAGAAGCCATGTCCGGAAGGGTCCTGGTCGCGAAGAGGAAGACGTCCCCTATAGCAGCCCGGAGCCCCGGCGCACCCCCTCCGTGGACGAATCCTCCCGCGGCGCCCGCACGTCCGAGCACCGGACAAGCCGGTCGCGGGCCTAGAAGTCCACCAGCGCCTCGGCGGTCCACACGCCTTCCGGCCCCTGGCGCACGGAGACTTCGGTGAACGACGCGCCCGTCACCGCCACGTGGGTGCCATGGCGCGCCTGTCCCGCGCGCTCGCCAAAGCCGTGGCCGAAGAGGTTCAGCCCGTCCAGCCGCACCACGAAGCACTGGAAGCGCAGGCGCCGTCCGGCCATCGCGCCCACCACCGCGCGCAGCCAGTCCGCGAGCAGCTGATCATGGTCCGCGGACTGGCAGTCCACCTCCAGCTCCTCGTGCGCCTCCACACTCCGAGGGTCCGTCACCAACGCGCAGAGTCCCAGCGCCGCCATCTCGAAGGCCTGCTCCATGGAGCGGCCCACCCCCCGCACCCCGAGCGACTCCTCGCGCGTGAAGTGCTCCCAGTGCGTCCGAGGCCTGCGGTCTTCCGCATGCACGGTTTCCACATCCATACGACCTCCTCATGTCCTCGTCGTCATCCGCTTCCGGAACCCCTCAGAACCACCACCCGCCCGCCATGTCCGGCGCCACGCCCTCCGGCCGGGCGGGGCTGGCCTCCCGGGCGCGCGTGAGCCAGCGCCGCAGCTCGTCCTGGGTGAGCGCGGGGAAGATGTCGTAGGCCTCGGAGACCTCGCGCAGCGAGGGGTCCAGCGTCAGCGCGTGCACCGCGTCCGCGCGGCTCCGGACAAGCTCCAGCGCGCGCGGCGTCGCCACGCCCACCGCCACGATGCGCTGACGCACGCCCTGCTGCTTCAGCGCCAGGAGCGCCGCGGTCACGGTGGCGCCCGTCACCATCCCGTCATCCACCAGCAGCGCCGTGCAGCCGCGGATCCGCGGCGTGAGGCCGCCTCGCAGCTGCCGGGCCTGATGCTCCACGTCGTCCAGCTCCTCGTGCACGAAGCGCTGGAGCGTCTCCCCGGGCAGCTTCGCCTGGACCGCGGCCTGGGGGTCCAGGTACAGCCCGCCGCCCTCCGCCACCGCGCCCAGCAGGAGGCGGCCCCCCGGCACGCGCAGCCGGCGCGCCACCCACAGGTCCAGGGGAGCCCTCAATCCCCGGGCCACCTCATACGCCACGCGCAGCCCGCCGCGTGTCAGCCCCAGGACGCACACGTCCCCGGAGCGGTAGGGCGTCAACACCCCCGCGAGCTTCTGTCCCGCCTCCGCCCTGTCCCGGAAACGCATTGGCCAGCCTCCACCCCCGGAAGGTGCGCTTCCCTCCGGAGTGTGTCGGCGGAGGCACGTTCAGTGGCTCTCCTGGCGGCATGCCCGGGGGGCCAGGGCACCGCGAGCACCTCCCGCGCTAGGGTGCGGCCCATGACGCCCATCGCCCTCGTCGTCGGCAGTGCCAGTCCCCACCTCGGCCGTGCGCTCGCCCAGGCGTTCGGCGCGGAGCCGGTGGGAGTGAAGCGGGAGCGCTTTCCGGATGGAGAACTGCACATCGAGGTGCCCCCGGAGGAGGTGCGGGGCCGCCGCGTCGTCGTCCTCCAGTCCTCCACGCCGCCCGTGGGCGAGAACCTGATGGAGCTGCTGCTGCTCGCGGACGCGTGCTGGCGGGCGGGCGCGGCCTCGCTGGAGGCGGTGATTCCCTACGTCGGCTACGCGCGCCAGGACCGGCGGGCCCGGCCCGGCGAGCCCCTGGGCGGACGTCTGGTGGCCGACATGGTGTCCCACGGCCGCTTCGCGCGGGTGTTCACCGTGGACCTGCACAACCCGGCGCTGGAGGGCTGCTTCGGTGCCCCGCTGGAGCACCTGTCCGCGCTGCCGCTGCTGGCGGACGCGCTGCGCCCCCACGTCACCGACACGACCGTGGTGGTGGCGCCGGACCTGGGCGCGGTGAAGCGCGCGGAGGCGCTGGCGAAGCTGCTCGGCCGTCCGTGGGCGGTGGTGCACAAGGCGCGGCTGAGCGGCAACGAAGTGGAGACGCTGGGCCTGCTGGGCCAGGTGCGCGGCATGCGCCCCATCCTGGTGGACGACATGGTGTCCACCGGCGGCACGCTGGCGGCGGCGGCGAAGGAGCTCAAGGGCGAGGGCTGCGTGGACGACTTCATCCTCGCCACCACGCACGCCCTGCTGGTGGGCCCCGCGCTGGAGCGCCTGCGCGGCGTGCCCGTGAAGCGGCTGTTCAGCACGGACAGTGTGGAGCACCGGGAGGACCTGCCCTTCCCCCACCAGGTGGTGACGCTGGCCCCGCTGCTCTTGCGCGCACTGCGGCCCGACGCGCGTTAGTCTGCCCGGCCATGTCCGACACGCTTCTGACGCAGCTCGACGCCGGGGTCTTCTCCGTCACCTTCAACCGGCCGGAGAAGAAGAACGCCTTCACCCACGCCATGTACGAGGCCGCCACCGCCGCCCTCCAGGAGGCGGACCGCCGCGACGACGTCCGGGTGGTGCTCCTGTCCGGCGCGGGCGGCGCGTTCACGGCGGGCAACGACATTGGCGACTTCCTGGAGCACCCGCCCACGGGCGAGGACAGCGCGGTGTTCCAGTACCTGCGCGCCCTGGCGGGCCTCTCCAAGCCCGTGCTCGCGGCGGTGGAGGGCGCGGCGGTGGGCATCGGCACCACCATGCTCCTGCACTGCGACTACGTGGTGGCCGGGGAGAAGGCGCGCTTCAGCATGCCCTTCGTCAACCTGGGCCTGTGCGCGGAAGGCGCCAGCAGCCTGCTCCTGCCGCGCGCGGCGGGCTTCGCGCTGGCGTCGGAGCTGCTGCTCTTCGGCGACCCGTTCGACGCGGCCACCGCGCTGCGCGCCGGCATCATCAACAAGGCCGTCCCGGAGGCGCAGCTGAAGGAAGTGGCCACCGAGCGCGCCCGCGCCCTGGCCCAGCGTCCCGCCCAGGCCCTGAAGGTGACCAAGGCGCTCATCCGCGGGCCGCTGCGTGAGCAGGTGGACGCCGCCCTCAAGCGCGAGGGCGCCGAGTTCGTCCAGCGCCTCGCCTCCGACGAAGCGAAGGAAGCCTTCATGTCCTTCATGTCGCGCGGCCGGAAGTAGTCCCGCTCGCTTCGCGACGAAGGCATCACCTACCGGGTCCGCGTGCATGTCACGCGGACCCGGTGTCGTTTCAGGTGAGGACTACCGGGGCGCGGGCGGCGCCTGCGGCGTCTTGGCCGGCTTGCCGGACAGGAAGGCCCCGATGCTCGCGCCCTGGGCCTCCTTCAGCGCGATGCACTGGTCCACGATCTCCAGCACCTGCCGCAGCACGCGCTCGGAGCCGGGCACCTTGTCCACGCGCGGCTCGAAGAAGGCGGCCACCTCCTGGCGCTTGGTCGCGTCGCAGTAGCCGGCGCCCATGTACGGCAGCCGCGAGCCCATGCCTTCCGGCAGCAGGCCCGGCTTGTCGTCGGTGCCCACCAGCGTGTCGAAGTTCGCCTTCAGGAACTCCACCGCGGTGTCGCGGGTGCGCGGGTCGCGCGACGCGCCCATCAGGAGCCACAGGTTCTCACGCATGTCCTGCTTCGGGTCGAGCAGCAGCTCCAGGTTCGCCTTCACCAGCTTCGGGTCGGTGACGTGGCTCAGGCCGCCCAGCAGCTGCTGGCGCTGGTAGCGGCTCTGCTCGCCGCGCAGGGCCTCCATCAGCTTCGAGTGCAGGGCCGCGTCGCCGTGCTCCACCGCGATGGCGAGCACCGCGCCCACGACGTCCGGCGCCACCGCCTTGCGGTCCTTGAGCCACTGCTCCGCCAGCGTGCGCGCTTCGGCGACGAGCTTCGGGTCGTTGCCCTCGTTGCCGGCGAGCTCCAGCAGGCGCGGACGCAAGAGGCGCAGGTCCTCGCTCTCACCGGCGCGGGGCTTGAAGCCCAGCTTGCGCGCGCGCGGCCCGAAGGTGTCCCGGACGTAGCGGGCGCGGTCCGCGTCCTGCGCTTCCGGGAGCAGCCGCGACGACACCAGGTCCATCAGCTCCAGGCCCGCCTCCAGCACCTGCCGGTCCGGGTCCTCCGCCACGCCGGTGAGCAGCGGCAGCGCGTCCGTCGCGGGCATGAGCCCCGCCTTCGCCAGCGCCAGCGAGTCGCTCAGCAGCACCACCCGCTCCGCGCGCGACAGCTTCGACAGGCCGGACTTCATCAGCTTCGCGTGCGCATCGCCCGCCAGGCGCATGCGGTAGTAGCCCGCGCCGTCCGCGTTGGGGAACACCCACGCCGGGCACGCCTTCGCCTCCGTCAGGGCGACCTCCGCCTTCTCCTCCGTCATCAGCGTGCACGCGGTGGCGTCCTTGCCCGCGCCCGGGTACTTCACGCACACCGGCACCTTCCACGACTGCGCCTCCGGGGCCTTGGAGCCCAGGCGCACGTAGCGCTGCTGGGTGAGGGCCACGCGCGGCTTGCCGCCGTCACACAGCAGGGTCGCGGTGATGAAGGGCGCGCCCGTCTGGTCCAGGAAGCTGTTCATCACCTGGGCCACGTCCTTGCCGGACTCCTGCGACAGCGCGTCCAGGAAGTCCTTCGCGGTGGCGTTCTTGCCCGCGTGCGCGCGGATGTAGCGCTGGATGCCCTTCTGGAAGACGTCTCGACCCAGCCACGTCTCCGCCATGGCCAGCACCGCGCTGCCCTTGCCGTAGGTGATGCCGTCGAAGGCGTTCTCGATGTCACCCGCGTTCTGGATGGGCTGACGGATGAAGCGCGCGGCGACCAGGCTGTCCGCGTCCAGCGCGTCGTTGCGGGACTGCACGCGCTCCACCGGCGCGTCCCACGTGGGCTGGTACGACTCCATGATGCGCGGGGTCATCCACGAGGCGAAGGACTCGTTGAGCCACAGGTCGTCCCACCACGCCATGGTGACCAGGTCGCCGAACCACTGGTGCGCCAGCTCGTGCACCTGCACGTTCGCGAACGCGCGCTGGCGCCAGACGGCGTCCTCCTCCGGCTTCGCCAGGATGAGGCGCGAGTTGAACGTGACGAGGCCCGGGTTCTCCATGGCGCCGCCCATCAGCGGCACCGCGAGCACGTCCAGCTTCTCGTACGCGTAGGGGATGCCGAAGTAGCCCTCCAGGCGCTCCAGGATCTCCGGCGTCACCTTCGCGGCCCACGCGCCTTCGCTCGCACGGCCGCGCGGCGTGATGATGCGCGTCTTCACCTGCTTCTGCCCGGCGTCGCGCGCGGGCAGGAAGTCGAACGGGCCCACGCCGAAGGCGATGAGGTAGCTGGGCAGGGGCTGCGTGGGGGCGAAGCGGTAGATGTGCCAGCCGTCCGCGCCCTTCTCCTCCGCCAGCTGCGGCGTGTTGGTGACGGCCACGTTGCCTTCCGGCACGTGGAAGGTGAGCTGCCACGGCACCTTGAAGCCGGGCTCGTCGAAGGACGGGAAGGCGCGGCGCGCGCCCAGCGGCTCGAACTGCGTGTAGATGTACCAGTCGCCGTCCTCGTTGACGCGGAAGGCGCCGGAGGTCTCGCGCTCGGACGCGGTGCCCGTGTACGTGAGGTGCAGCTTCGCGCCGCCCGCGGCCAGGGGCTTCTCCAGCGTCAGGCCGAGGAAGTCCTCGCCGGAGGAGGAGGCCTTGAGCGTCTGCGTGACGCCCCCCTGCTCCAGCGTGGCCTCCTTCACGATGAGGCCCTTGCCGTGCATCCAGATGACGTTCGTGGCCTTGGCCACCTCCAGCATGACGTCGACGGTGCCTTCGAAGGTCTCCGCCTTCGGATCCATCTTCAGGACGATGGCGTACTTCGTGGGCCGCACGTCGTCCGGCAGCCGCAGCGTGGGGGGCGTGGGCGCTGTGGCCGCCTGGATGGCGGGCGGCGTTTCAACGGCACCAGGAGCGGGAGCGTTACCCTGACGGGCACCGCATGCCGCAAGGAAGGTTGCGGTGGCCAGGGCCACCGGACGGAGCAGGTTGGGCATGGCCGCGCAGTGTGGACCAGAGCAGCCTGGCAAGGTAGCGACGAGCGTGCGACGCGTGGCCTTGCTGTCAGGTCGTGTTCGCGATGGAGTGCGCCGCCGTGTCCGCTCCCCTCTCTTCGCATCCGCTGCCATCGCAAACGAACACCCCTCCCGAGGGGAAAAGGCCGCCGGAGCACCTGCGCCGCATCATCGGGTCGCCGCCGGGCCCCATCGTGGCGTTCCTGACGCGCGGCGTCTGGGCGCTGCTCACGGCGATGTCACCCAAGGCGCGGGATGCGCTCGCACGCTTCGTGGCGAACCTGGCCTACACGCTGGGCATCCGCCGCAAGGTGGCGCTGGACAACCTGGCGCACGCCATGCCGGAGAAGAGTGAAGCCGAGCGCCACGACATCGCGCGGGGTGCGTACCTCACCATGGCGCGCGTGGTGGTGGAGTCGCTGCCGTCCGGGGACCGGATGACGCCGGACTGGGACCAGCAGGGCATCGAGGGAGAGGAGGCGTTCGCGGCGCTGAAGGCGCACGTGGCCACGGGCAAGGGCGCGCTGCTGGTGACGGCGCACTTCGGCAACTGGGAGCTGGTGGGCCAGATGCTGATCCGCTGGGGCATCCCGCTCAACGCGCTGGTGCGGCCGCTCAAGGGCGCGCTGAACACGCGCATCGCGGTGAACCGGCTGGGCGCGGGCGCGGGGCTCATCTACCCGAAGGGCGCGATCCAAGAGATTACGGACGCGGTGAACCGCGGCGAGTCCGCGTACATGCTGCTGGACCAGGCGCTGCCCGCGAAGTCCGCGGTGTTCGTCCCCTTCTTCGGCCGGCTCGCGTCCACGACGCCCGCGATGGCGGTGGCAGCAGAGCGCACGGGCGTGCCGGTGTTCGTGGTGATGGGCGTGCGGCCCCCCGGCCCGGGTGCGCGCTACAAGCTGGAGGTGGAGGGCCCCATCCTCCCGCCGCAGCCCGGCGAGTGCGCGGACCCCATCACCGAGCACACCGCGCGAGTCACCGCCGCACTGGAGCGCGCCATCCGCCGGCATCCGGAGCAGTGGCTGTGGCTGCATCGCCGATGGAAGGTGCAGCCTCCGGCGCTCGCGACGGCGCCGTCGCCCGGCCTCACCGGGGGCACGCCGCAGAAGTAATCCGCTACTCCACGACGACGCGGCGCAGGTGCGCGCCCAGGCGTGTCACCAGCTCGTAGTGGATGGTCTGCGCCCAGCCGGCCAGCGACTCGGCGGACACGGACTCTTCTCCGTCGCGGCCCAGGAGCGTGGCTGTCACCGGGCACTCGTCGGACGTGGCGCGCGTCACGTCCACCATCAGGTGGTTCATCATCACGCGGCCCAGCACCGCGCACCGCCGCCCGTTCACCAGCACGTGCGCCTTGCCGGACGCGAGGCGCGGGTAGCCGTCGTAGTAGCCCACCGGCAATACAGCGATGCGCGTGGGCTCCGGGCAGCGGTACGTGCAGCCGTAGCCCACGTACGCACCCGCCGGCAGCCACTTCACCACCTGGCTCTTGCAGCGCCACGACAGCACCGGCTTGAGCACCGGCAGCTCGCCCAGCACCAACCGCGCGGACAGCCGCGTCTCCGGCGAGGGCCACAGGCCGTACAGCGAGATGCCCACGCGCGCCGCCTCGTAGCGCGCCCGGGGCAGCACCAGCGCCGCGGCGCTCGCGGCGATGTGCCGCTGCAACGGCTTCGCGGGCTTCAGCTGCGCGGTCAGGTGCCCCAGCGCCGTCTCGAACGCGTCCAGCTGCGCCAGCGCGTACGCCTGCTCCGTCACGTCCTCCGTGTTGGCGAAGTGGCTGAGCACGCCCACCAGCTCGAACACGTCCGGCGCGTCCGCGAGGAACGCCGTCTCGCGCGGAAGCTGATCCAACGTGAAGCCCTCGCGGCCCAGGCCCGTGTCGATGTGCACGTGCACGCGCAGGGGACGCACCAGCTTCGCCGCGCGCAAGGAAGGCACCGCGTCCGCCCAGGAGCGGTCCGCCACCACCACGTCGATGCCCTGGTGCGCCAGCACCACGGCCTCCTCCGGGGCCACCGCGCCCAGCACCACCACCTGCCGCGCGGGCAGGCCGTGCCTGGCTTCGTGCGCGCGCACCGTGAGCGCGTCCTGCGGCGCGATGAAGTAGAGGACGTCCACGCCCGCGTGCACCAGCGGCAGCACCTGGGCCAGGCCGTGGCCGTAGGCGTTGCCCTTGAGCACCGCGCCCAGCGCCCGAGGTGTAGGACCGGTGGACTCCAGCGCGCGGAACGCCGCCACGTTGTGCTTGAGGTGGGATGCGCTCACCTCCAGCCACGAGGAGTACACCGCGTCACCAGGCCCGACGCCGAGCCCCACACCGACTTCTTCCACGTTCACACCTCCGCACCAGCAACGTCCCGGAAGGCTCTACCAGCAAAGCGCAGGCCATGGGCGTCCGTGGCCAGAGGGCCACGGAGGGTGGGACGCCGGCTGGATGCCACCCGGGCGGACGAGGGTGGAAGGGGGGCGCCCTGCACGGCCAGGGGGGCGTGCTCGGGTGGACACGCGCGACGCGGCATCGTGTCCCGGGGGACACCCGACAGGTGGGAGCCTCTGCGCGACATGTCGGGTGAACCGGCGGCGCGACAGGGGCCGGTGCTAGTGTCCCCTGCCGTGGCCGCACCTGAATTGCCCCTAGCCCAGGCTTTCATGACCGCCCGAGGAAAGACGGAGCCGGCAGGCGCCCTCTCCGTCCTCCAGGAGCGGCTGGCCCAGGCCCTGGACGCGGCCCGGCAGTCCTGGCCGGGCATCCTGTTGGAGGGACCGCGCTTCGCGGCGCACCTGGCCCGGCTGGTCCCCGCGGACGGCCACGAGGACGCGTGGGGCAGGCTGCACATGGCGGACGTGTACCTGGCCCGGGCGGCGGCGGACGGGCTGCCCACGGCGCTCGCCACGTTCGAGGAGCGCCTGATGCCGGAGGTGGACGCGGCGGTGGCGCGGCTGAAGCTGCCCCCGGCCGGGCTGGATGAAGTCCGGCAGGCGCTGCGGCAGCGGATGCTGGTGGGCAGCGCGGAGGCTCCGGCGCGGCTGGCGGCGTACCCGGGCACGGGGCCACTGGCGGGCTGGGTGCGCGCGGCGGCGCTGTGGCTGGCGCTGGACTGGCAGCGGCAGCGCTCGGGGCAGGCGCAGTCGGAGGACGGCGACCTGTCCATGCTGGTGGCGCCGGGGGACGACCCGGAGCTGGCGTACCTCAAGCAGACGTACCGCGCGGAGTTCAGCGCGTCGTTCCAGGCGGCGCTGGCGGCCCTGTCCGCGCGGCAGCGCAACTTCCTGCGGCTGAAGTACCTGGACGGGCTGGGCATCGACCAACTGGGCGCGCTGTACGGCGTGCACCGCTCCACGGCGGCGCGGTGGGTGGTGGGCGCGCAGGAGGAGCTGCTGGACGGGACGCGGCAGCGGCTGACGGAGCGGCTGCGGCTGACGCGCTCGCAGTTGGACAGCGTGCTGCGGCTCATCTCCAGCCAGCTGGACGTGAGCCTGAGCCGGCTGTTGCGCACGCCCTCCGAGTAACGCGGCGCGCGACGCCTCGTCCCCGCGCGAGGTGCCCGAGATTCCGGGCGGGGCATTCGAGGCCAGTGCGTTAAAGAGGGTGGAGGATGCGAACGCTCTTCATCGGAGATGTGCACGGCTGTTCCAGTGAGCTGGACGCGCTCCTGAAGGCGTGTGACTGGCAGCCCGGCGACCGGGTGGTGCTGGTGGGCGACCTGGTGGCGAAGGGGCCGGACTCCGCGGGCGTGGTGCGGCGGGCGCGCGAGCACGGCTTCCAGGCGGTGAAGGGCAACCACGACGCGCACGTGCTGCGCTGGCACGGAGGCCACGCGTCGAAGGGCAAGAAGCTCAAGCCGGAGCACCGGCAGGTGCTGGACACGCTGAGCGCCGCGGACTGGGCCTGGATGGAGCGGCTGCCCTCCTACCTGCGCTTCCCGGACCTGAACGCGCTGGCGGTGCACGCGGGGCTGGTGCCGGGGGTGCCGCTCGAGGAGCAGAAGGAGGAGTTCCTCTTCAACCTGCGCAGCATCGCGGCGGACGGGACGCCGTCGAAGCGGCTGGAGGCGGGCGAGCCGTGGGGCAGCCTGTGGCAGGGCCCGGAGCTGGTCCTCTTCGGCCACGACGCCATGCGCGGCCTGCAGAAGCACCCCTTCGCGGTGGGCCTGGACTCCGGCTGCGTCTACGGCGGCAAGCTCACCGCGTACATCCTGCCGGAGGGGAAGTTCTACTCCGTGCCGGCGGCCCGCGCGTACATGACGCTGTAGGCGCGGGCCTCTCGCGCGCGGGCGCTCAGGGCTTCGCGCTCAGCGTCTTCACGGCCTGCATGGCGCGCTCGTTCTTCGGATCCGCCTTGAGCAGCTTCTGGTACACGGCGAGCGCTTCGGCCTTCTTGCCGGCCTGCATGTAGGCCATGCCCAGGCCGCCCTGCGCCTCCGCGTCGTCCGGGAAGAGGGCCGCGTTCTCCTGGAACACCTTCAGGCCGTCCTCCGTCTTGCCGGACATCATCATCCCGTACCCCACCTGGGTGAGCACCTGCGGCGGCAGGCCACTCCCCTTCGTCTTCCGTGCCCAGGCGATGACCGCGTCCGCGCCCTTCACCCGCGAGAGCAGGTCCGCCGTCATCTCCGGCGACTCAAGGTGGTCCGGCAGGGGCCCCCAGCCGTACTCCGCGGCGATGCTCGCGATGAGCCGCTCGAAGAGCAGCACGCCGTTGTCCGAGTTGGCCATCAGCACCACGCCGCTGCCGGTGTCCCCCAGCGTCACCACCGTGGCGGTGAAGCCGTCATTCCATCCCCCGTGACTGAAGCGGTCCGGCGCGTCCTCCAGCATGAAGCCCAGCCCGTAGGGCCCGGACTGCTTCGTGAGCAGCTGATGCGTCATCGCCTGCGACAGCACGCGCTTCGACTCGCCGGCCTTCGCCTTCGCCACCTCCAGTTGGAGGAGCGCCAGGTCGGACGGCGTCGTCCACAGCCCCGCGGGCGCCAGCTCCGGGTAGACCTTCCAGCGGCCCTCCACGGCCTCTCCGCTCGCGCGCGTGCCCGCGGCCGTGCGCGCGGCGAGCGCCGGGGGCAACGGCTGTTCGAACGTGCTGTGCTTCATCCCCACCGGGTCCAGCACCGCCTCCTTCATGAGCTGGGGGAAGGGCTTCTTCGCCAGGTCCGTGAGCAGCGCCTGGACGACGACGTAGCCGCCGCCGCTGTAGCGGGCCTCCGTGCCGGGCACCTTGTCCACGCGCACGGCCTCCGTGTTCGCGGGCTTCTCACCGTCGAGGATCTGCTGGAGCGTGGGCAGGGGTTCTCCCACGCCGTAGCCGGGGAAGCCGTGCACGGTGAGCCCCGCGCTGTGACTGAGCAGCCGGCGCAGCGTCACCTTCTGCTCGCACGTGAAGCTGTTGTCGGGGACCTTCCAGGTCTTCAGCGCATCATTGATGTTCGCGTCGAGCGACACCTGGCCCTGCTCCACTGCGCGCAGCGCGGCCAGCGCCGTCACCGGCTTGCTGATGGACGCGGCCTGGAACAGCGTCTCCAGCGTGACGGGGTCCTTGCCGCCGGCCTGCGTTACGCCATACGCCTTGCTCCACACCACGGCGTTCTTGTCGAACACCGTCACGCTCAGCCCCGGGATGCGGTACAGCGCCATCCAGCGCCGCACGTCGAGGGCTTGGGGCTTCTCCCCTGGCAAGGCCAGCGGCGCGAGGCCCGCCTCCACCCTGGCGATGCGGCCCGCTTCGGAGGGCCGCGCCGTCCACCGCGTGACGGGCGGCGGGGCGGCTTTGGGTACGTCAGCCGCCGTGAGCAGGACGACCGCCGTACAGCCCAGGAACAACACCGGGACGAAGCGAGGGACGGCTTGGGGCATGACGCGCTCCAGGGTTGACCCGCGGGAGGGGGCCCGCGGACACGGACGGTCAACCTACGGGGTCATGGATGCCTCTGGGCCTTGGCTCCTCCCTGTGCTCGTCATGGTTTGGCCATGGCTCGAGCAGGGATGGAGGGCTCCGTCCGGTCCTCGCCATGTGGACCCAGAGTGACTTCCGCTCGCACCCGGGGCTCTGACATATTCCTTTGAGGTCATCTTTTTCCGGGTGGAGTTCAACATGGTCCGCACCTCGAGCCTCTTCAGCGCCCTGCTCCTCGTGAGCGCCTGCCAGAAGCCCCCGGAGGCCTCCCCGGCCGCGACCGCCGCCGTGCCGGTGGCCGCGCCGGTGAAGGTGGCGCCGTTCTCGCTGTCGGTGCTCCAGGACGCGGCGCCGTCGGGCTGTACCTGGCTGAGGCTGGAGTCAGACGGCAGACGCAGGGCGCTCGTCACGGTGGACGCGGCGTGTGACGGGTTGCAGCTCGCGTGGAGCCCGGACGGCCAGCACGCGGCGGTGCGCGACCCGGCCGGCAGCGCTCGGGGGCCTGGGCGTGTGTGGACGGTGGACCTGACGTCCGGACAGGGCTCGGCGCAGCTCTTGCCGGAGGAGGGGCTGACGGGCGCGGTGGGGTTCGATTCGGTGGGGCGGCTGGTGGCGTTGACCGCGCACACGGGTGAGCTGGTGCGGCGCGACGACGTCTTCCTCTTCGAGGGCCGGCGCATCCCCATCCCGGAGCTGGACGAGGGCGCGGGGCTCGCGCACGCGTACCGGCTGGATGCAGGGGCGTGGAAGCGCATCGAGACGGTGGCCACGCGCGGTGACGCGGACGCGGTGTTCGCGCTCGCCACCACGGAGATGCTGGTGTCCTCCACGGTGGCCGGGGACCTGGAGGCGCTGGTGGCGCAGGGCCTGGACGAGGGCAGCCAGGACGCGGTCCGGCTCGACGCGGTGGTGCCCGACCGGGGGCACGACGTGTTCGGCGGCTGGGCGCGCGTGGAGTCGCGCGGCGGTCCGCTGTTCGCGTGGCAGACCGCGGGCGAGCAGACCGCGCTGATGATGCCGGTGCGCTGGGAGGCGGAGGACGGCCACCTGGGCGAACCCGAGGGACTCGCCCTGCCCGCCCGGAGCCCCGTGCGGGCGATGGCGCGCGGGGACCTGCTGATGCTCGCGGGCGAGACGCAGGCGCGCGTCTACGACCTGGGCTCGCGGCGCCTGGCGGCGTCCTTCGACGGCGTCCGGAGCGCGCGCTTCTGGCCGGAGCCGTCGTCGCTGGTGCCGCACGGGGCCACGGCGGCGACCGGGCAGCGGTAGCCGCGCGAGACGCGCCTCAAACCTGCCCTGTGCTCTTGAGGGCCGCGAACACGATGGCACCGTAGACGCCGCCGCAGAGGCAGCAGGAGAGCACGGGCACCAGGAGCGCGCCCGCGAGCGCCGTGCCCCAACTGGTGCGGTGCAGCGTGCGGTAGGTGAAGGCGCGCAGGCCCATGGCCCAGAAGGGCGCGGCGTACACGGCGACGAAGGGAATCACGCCGACGATGTACGGCGCCTGGGAGATGGCGTGCGCGCGCATGGTCACGGAGAAGCCGCGCTCCACGCCGCCCATGCGGAGGATGAGGTGGTCCAGGCCCGCGTTCACCAGGGTCATGCCGGTGCTGAACACGGGCATGAGCACCGTCCAGGCCGCCATGCCCACGGTCATCCACAGCCTCACAGCCTTCGGATCCGCGCCGCTCGTCTCCGTCTCGGGGACGAACCCCATGATGACGCCGATGAGCGCGGTGTAGACGAGGCCTGTCGACAGGAAGCCGGCGATCGCCGACAGCATCACGAAGCCCATGGAGCTGCTCACGGGAGCGTCGGGGTTGACGCCCCGGAGGGTCTCCGTGGGCCGCATCAACATGCCGAAGCACGTTCGCCAGAACGCCTTGAGCATCCCCAGTTCGGCGCGCTGGTCCCAGGGCAGTTGGCCCAGGGGTTCACGTTCGAGGCAGGTGGCGCAGACGGTGCCCTCGGGGCCCTGGCGCAGGCAGCGGGCACAGGCGAACGCGCCACAGCGCGGGCAGGCGGCCACGCTGCGCCACTCGGGGTGCACGGCGCAGACGGGCTCGGCGCCGCCGGGAGCCGGGGCCACCAGCAGCGAGGCCCCGCACCGCGCGCACGTCTCCGCGCCGGGGGTGAAGGGGGCCTGACAGGAAGGACAGGAAGGCGTCATCGCCGAGCATCCTCGCACGGCTCGGCCTCCACCACGCGCGCAGCCGATGGAGCGGCCCCCGGGCCGCGGTCGTCCAAAACCTGTCCGACTGTCGGACAAGTTTCCGCGGTCCGGCCGAAGTGGAGGCCCCGTGGCCGAGCCCTTCCAGAACCTGTCCGACTGTCGGACTCGGTTCCACGGCCCGGTTGGCGCGGAGGCTCCCGGGCCACGTAGTTCCAAAAGCTGTCCGACTGTCGGACAGGTTTCCGCAGCCCGGTTGGAGCGGAGGCCCCCAGACGCATGGATCCAGAACCTGTCCGACTGTCGGACAGGTTTCCGCAGCCCGGTTGGAGCGGAGGCTCCCGGACGCATGGATCCAGAACCTGTCCGACTGTCGGACTGGTTTCCGCGGCCCGGTTGAAGCGGAGGCCCCCGGACGCATGGATCCAGAACCTGTCCGACTGTCGGACTGGTTTCCGCGGCCCGGTTGAAGCGGAGGCCCCCAGCCGCATGGATCCAGAACCTGTCCGACTGTCGGACAAGTTTCCGTGGCTCGGTTGGAGCAGAGGGCCCCAGCCGCATGGATCCAGAACCTGTCCGACTGTCGGACAAGTTTCCGTGGCCCGGTTGGAGCAAAGGCCCCCGGGCCGCTCGGTTCCAAAACCTGTCCGACTGTCGGACAAGTTTCCGCGGCCCGGTTGGAGCAAAGGCCCAGCCGCGTGGACCCAGAACCTGTCCGACTGTCGGACAAGTTTCCGTGGCTCGGTTGGAGCAGAGGGCCCCAGCCGCGTGGACTCAGAACCTGTCCGACTGTCAGACAAGTTTCCGTGGCTCGGTTGGAGCAGAGGGCCCCAGCCGCGTGGACCCAGAACCTGTCCGACTGTCGGACAAGTTTCCGTGGCTCGGTTGGAGCAGAGGGCCCCAGCCGCGTGGATCCAGCACCTGTCCGACTGTCGGACAGGTTTCCGTGGCTCGGTTGAAGCGGAGGCCCAGGCTGCGTGGTTCAAGAACCTGTCCGACTGTCGGACAGGTTTCCACGGCCCGCCGGCGCCGGGGAGGCGCCCCCAGGGCTCTCACCTTCTCAGGCATGGGGACCGACTCCATGCCCAGAGGCTCGGGAGCCGTGCCTTCCCGGGATGCCCGGTTCGCGGGCGCTACGGCTCCGGCGCGGACTCCGGATCCACCGGCACCGAGGGGGACGTGCTTCCAGCCTTGTCCTGCGCTGGCGCGTTGCCCGCCGGGGCCACGACACCCTGCGATTTCGGAGCCCGGGCCTCCTGCGCGGCCCGGACCTGGCGGGCCCGCTTCGCCTGGGCCAACGCCGTCTTCGCCGCGCCCGCATCGCCCAGGGCCCGCTCGCGCTTCGCCAGCGCGTCCCACAGCTCCGGTGCGTCCGGATGCAGCGTCACCGCCGCGCGCAACAGGCCCCGCGCCACCTTCGGCGAACGCGTGTCCAGCAACCGCTTCAGGAAACCCGAGGGCGACAACACCAGCGACCCCTCCGGCGTCTCGAACGCCTCACGCACGTGGGGAATCGCCTCCGGCTCCCGGCCCGCCTCCAGCAACCCCACCGCCTGCGCCAGGTGCGCGTCCATCGATTCCGGATGCAGCTCCGTCGCGCGCTCCAGCCAGCGCATCCGGTCCACCGGCTTCCGCTTCGCGCGGTCCGCCAGCGTCAGCAGCTCATCCGTGTAGTCGGGCCGCACCGCGGGGGCGCGCACCGCCGCCTCCTTCAGCGAGGGCCACAACCGCTCCGGATCCTTCGCCGCCTCCAGGCGCGTGCGCTTCAGCGCCGGCATCTCCGCGCGCTTCCACCCGGCGACGAAGCGCGCCACGTCGCTCCGCACGGAGGAACTGAAGCGCTCCGCCTCCGGGCACTTCAGCGTCTCACACGCCGCCAGGTAATCCGCGAAGAAGCCCGCCGCGCCCTGCGTCCGGTACGCGCGCAGCCGCTCCGCGCCCATCGCCCGCTCCACCGTGGCCGCCATGTGCGCGCCCACTCGGATGAAGAGCGACTCGGCGCGCGGCTCGTGCGCGCCGCGGATCCGCTCCATCGCACCCCGGCCGTCCCGGGCAATCTGCGCCCGCTCGAAGAGCGAGGACACCTTCGCGAACGCCGTCGCCAGGTCCGTCTCCGGCGGCAGCGTGCCCGGCCCGCGCGTGGCCCAGTCGTGGTACGCGAGCCCGTAGCTCGCCAGCCGCCCCATGCCCTCGTAGACGACCGCGTCCACGGGGTCCGTGAAGTGGCCGCCCCGGCCCGGCGCGCCCTCGTCCAGCACCGTCTCCATCAAGCGGATGGACAGCCGGCGCAGCCGCTTCGCCTCGTCCTCCACGTTGGTGGCGAGCGCGATGGCCGTGTCCTCCGCCGGCAGCAGCACCAGCAACGTCGTCGTCTCCGGCTGACCGCCCGCGTGCGCCACGATGTAGTGGCCCCGCAGCGGATAGGTCGCGAAGCCCATGCCGTAATCGGTGATGTGCCCGTCGCGCGTCACCATCGACGCCTGCATGCGGCCCGTCGTCTCGCGCGTCACCAGCTTGTGGTCCAGCACCGCGCGCGCGAAGCCCAGCAGGTCCTCCACCGTCGCGCGCGTGCCACCGCCACCGAAGCGGCTGGTGACGTCCAGGAAGCGCGACGGCTTCAGCGTGGCGCCCGACACGCGGTAGCCCACCGCCTGCTGCGCATCGCGCGTGCTGATTTCATCCACGTCCGCGTGGCTCATGTTCGCGGGGCCGAAGACGTGGTCGCGCAGGTACTCGCGATAGGACTGGCCGGAGGCCGTCTCCACCGCCGCGCCCAGCAGGTTGAAGCCCCACGTCGTGTACAGGTAGCGCGTGCCCGGCTCCGACACGAGCGGCCGGTCCGCGAACAGGCCGATGGCCTCCTTCGTCGTCACCGGCTTCGTGTTGTTGCCGGCGCTCGGGCTGTCGTAGGTGGGCACCCCGCCCAGGTGGCCCAACAACTGCCGCACCGTCACCGGCCACTGCTTCACCGGGTACTCGGGCACCAGCGTGTGGATGTCCGCGTCCAGGTCCAGCTTGCCCGCCTGCGCCAGCTGCATCACGGCCACCGCCGTGAAGGACTTGGTGATGGACGCCATGCGGTACGTGGTGCGCACCGTGGCCGGCAGCTTCTTCGCCACGTCGCGGTAGCCGTAGCCGTTCATCCACCGCTGGCCGCCCCGCATCACGCCCACGGACAGGCCCGCGGTGGGGCCCTGCTTCAGGTCCGCGCGCACCAGCGCGTCCAGCGCACGCTGCACCTCTGGAGGGAACTCGGAGGCCTTCGCGTCCGGCTCCAGCGCGACCTTCGCGCTGGACTCCGGCGGAGACGCGGGCTTCTCACCAGACTCGGACGGCGCGGGTGCCTGCGCCACGGACGCGGGCTTCTCGGCGGACGCCTGCGCGAACGCGGGCCCTGCCTGCACCAACACCCACAGCGCGACGAAGAGCCGCTTCATGGCACCGCCTCCGCGGTCTGGCTGCTCGCACCGGTGTCCGATGCCTCTTCACGCGAGGTCGTGAGCGCCGGTGCCGGCACCGCGCCCTCGTTCACCCAGCCCGCGAGCAGCGCGTCCGAGACCAACTGCCCCAGCAGGTCCAGGCCATGACCGCGCGGATGCACCAGGTCGTCGTGCATGAACCCCGCCTGGTTGAACCGCGCGAGCGAACCCGCGCCGCCCATCGCCGCATAGAGGTCGAAGAAGCCGCAGCCCTCGGCGAGCGCCACCTCGCGCTCCGTCTGGATGGCGGCCTCCAGGAACGGCCGCTGCGTCAGGGGCTTGCCCTTCGCGTGCCCGTCCTGCACCGCGTCCATGGGCCCCACCACCAGGCACGCGCTGCCGGGCGCGGCGGCGCGGGCGCGGCGCAGGAGCGAGGCCAGGTCCTGGCGCACGGTGGGCAGGTCCGTGCGCTTCCACTCCAGGCGCTTGGATTCATTGCCACCCAGGAAGAAGAGCAGCAGCTTCGGGTCGCGCTGGGAAAGCTGCGCCTTCAGCGCGTCCTCCTCCAGCCGGGAATACAGCGTGGCATCCGCGGACGGCACGCCCAACATGTCCAGCACGATGCCGGGCGCGTCCTTCTGGAGCACCACGCCCTGCACGATGGCACCCTTGCCTTCCGCGGTGACGTCCAGCCACTTCGCGCCCGCGGGCAGGTCGAAGGACGTGGTGCGGCTGGCCCCGTCCTCCTGGGGCTCCGTGCGCGTCAGCACCGCGCCGTCCACGGACACGACGAGGCGGCCCGCGCCCTTCACGTCCTTCCACCACAGCGTCCCACGCGGCTCGCCTTCCAGCTTGAAGCGGCCCCGGGCGCGGTTCTCGGTGGCCAGGTGGTACACGCCGGTGATGCCGAACGGGTGCGGTGGCGCCTTCAATTCGCCCAGCGTGCGCGGCTGCCAGCCGTTGCTCACGGCGGCCGTGCGCCCCCGTCCGCCGTAGGGGGCCATGCGGTCCACCAGCAGAACGCCCCGGCCCGCGCCGCCGAAGCCCGCCGCGAATTCCTCGCGGACCACGTCCACGATGCGGTCCCCCGCGATGAGCGAGTTGCCGAACGCGGCGATGACAGTGGGCGTCGTCCCCGGAGTCTGGATGAGCCCGTCCAGCGCGGTGAAGAACGGCGTCAGCGCGGACCGCGCGCAGCCGGTGTCACCCGGCTCCAGACAGGGGTCCTCCACCGTGCCGCCTGGAGCCTGCAGCCGCGTGGCCAGCGCATGCAGCTGTCCGGCACGCCCGGTGGTGGGCGGCAGCACGCGGAACGCGGAGCGCGCCGCCGGCCGCGCCTTGCCTGGCGCCTCCGCGGGCAGGCTCGCGGAAGCAGTCACCACCTGGGGAGCACCCGCGCCCGTCACCGCGGACTCAGGATGCGCGGAAGGTTGCGCCTCCACGGAGGCGGGCCGCGCGGCACCGGGCTCCGGCGGCGGCACGGAGTCCGTCGCGGGAGTCGTCGTCAGGGGGAAACGGTGAGGGGGTGTGCGGGACTCGCACCCGGGGAGCAGGGCCCCCGCCAGGACAGCGAGCAACCCCGCCCGCCGGAGCCCTCGCGAGACATCGAGAACCGTCATGTGGCCCGCGAGCGTAGACGAAAGCCCGGGGACACGCATGTTCTGGACCCCACGCTCGGCCGCCTCGCGAGCCGCCCCGGCGTGGCATCCCGGACATCTCATCCGTCCTGGACCGCACGTCCAGGCCCGCCAGTCCCGGGGAAGAACAGGTTTCCCGTACGCCAACGCGAATGCAGGGTCCGGCCGCGAACAGGGTCCCTTCACATGGCGCGGCACGTCCCCAAATTATCCGCCGCGATTATGGCGAAGAACCGGCTCACAACGTGGACGAAGCTCCACCGGCGATTTGGCGAGCACGTGCGCCTCATGCGCAACAGCCGCTCGCTCACGCAGGAAGCGCTCGCCGAACGCAGTGACCTGTCCGTGGACGCCATCCGCCGCATCGAGCGGGGCGCCTTCTCTCCGTCGCTCGACACGCTGGGCAAGCTGTCCGTGGGGCTGGACGTGTCCCTCAAGACGCTCTTCCACTCCTTCGACCTGGAGCGCACTGACGGTGTGGCGGAGATCTGCGACTTCCTCGCGTGCCGCTCCGGCTCCGAGCTGAAGCTCGCCTGGCGCGTGCTCCAGGCCATGTTCGACGAGCGATGAAGCGCGCGCCCCGCGCTACCAGTCGCACCCGGCAGATGTTCCCTGTCACTCCCGTCGTGCTTGCCCTATGCGTCGGGCCCATGAGCCGCACGCCCCCCACCCTCCTCCTCGTCGAGGACGACAGCGACCTGCGCGACGCGCTCGTGGAGATCCTCCTGGGCGAAGGGCACACCGTCGCCGCCACGGGGAACGGCGACGAGGCCCTCTCGTGGCTGGAAGCGCACCCGTGCCCCGCGCTGCTGCTGGTGGACATGTGGACGCCGCGCAAGGACAGCTGGCGGCTGCTGGACAGCCTGCGCCGCGAGCCCCGCTTCGCGGACCTGCCCGTCATGGCCATCAGCTCCAGCGAGGAGCGCCACCCCGCCATCCGCGAGGTGCTCTCCAAGCCCTTCGACCGCGAGGCCCTGCTCGCCGGGGTGCGCCGCTTCGTGCACCCGCTGCACTGAAAGCGAGGCCCTCAGCCGCCGGGCGTCCGCTGGCTCAACCTGCCCACCACGGCCGGGTCCAGGCGGAACGAGTCGAAGAAGCGGTCCGCGTCCTGGGGCGCGCGTCCCTCCGGGTGCAGCAGCAGCTGCTGGTACAGGCGCGGGCCCACCATGAAGAAGCGGCCCCGGAGGCGGCGCGGACCGGACAGTCCCCCCACCTCCTGGCCGGGGAAGCCGCCCTCCAGCTCCAGCGTCTTCGCGGTGATGGCCGTCGCCCCCAGGGCCTCCAGCGCGCCCTGGCTGGCGCGGTCCACCACGTCGCGCGGGCTCACCTGCGCCACCGCCGCGAGCGGGAAGTCCGTATAGGAGACGTAGTAGGCGGTGTCCTCCTGCGTGCGCGCGGCGATGAACGTGTGCAGCGTCACCTCGCCCACGTCCGTGGGCTGCACGCGCCGCTCCTCGGTGACGGGGCCGGGGAACGTCACGCTGAAGCCCCCCTCCTGGGACTGGACGACGGAGGACGGCGCCTCCCGCATGGGCTCGGCGGGGGACACGGGGGGCTCGGTCTGCGTGCGCCCCGCGCACCCTCCCAGCACCAGCAGGGCGGCGGCCAGCGGCACGGCCCGGTAGGAATGCTTCATCATCCAGACGGCTCCTGACATGGGGCCGCAAGGTACGCCCTGCCCCGCCCGGGCGCATCCCTCCGCTTCACCCGGGCCCGCTTCAGGCAACGGTTGTCCCGGCCTTCAGTGCACCGCGCCGGAGTCCTCGCCGGAGCCCTCCCTGGCGCGCTCCTCCTCGTCGGAGGGCTCGGGCGGCCTCGGAGGGCCGGCGGACACCCGGGTCAGGTGGACGCGGAACACGGAGCCCTGGCCGGGCTGGCTCTCCACCTCGATGCGGCCGCCGTGCGCCTCGATGATCCGCCGCGACACCGACAGCCCCAGTCCCACGCCCGGTGCGCGCTGCTTCGCGTTGCCCGCGCGCTGGAACGGGATGAAGAGCCCCCGGAGCTCCTCCGGCGACATGCCGATGCCCTGGTCCGCCACGGCCAGCACCACCTGCTCTCCGTCGCCGCGCACGGACACCTCCACGCGGCTGCCCGAGGGGGAATACTTGAGCGCGTTGCTCACCAGGTTGTTCAGCACCTGCTCCAACCGGGAGGGGTCCGCGCGCACCAGCACCGCGCTGTCCGGCACCATCAGCTCCAGCGTGTGCCCGGATTCGCTGGACTGGTACAGCTCCACCACGGAGCGCGCCAGCTCGCGCGTGTCGCGCACCTCCGGCTGGAGCTCCAGCTTGCCGGCCTCGATGCGGGTCGCGTCCAGCAGGTCCCCCACCATCCGGTCCAGGCGCGCCACCTGCCTTCGCACCAGCGACAGCGTGCGCTGCATCCGCTCCGGGGTGACCTCTCCGCGGCCCGTCAGCGAGGTGGACAGCTTCAGCGCGGACAGGGGATTGCGCAGGTCGTGCGCCACGCCCGCCAGGAACGCCAGCTGCTGCTCCTGCTGGTGGGTCAGGCTGTCCGCCATCTCGTTGAAGGTGTGGGCCATGTCGCGGATCTCCAACGGGCCCTCCTCGGGCGCTCGCAGGTGCCGCCCACCCCGGCCGAAGCCGGCCATCGCGCTGCGAAGCTCCGTCACCGGGCGCAGCGCGAAGCGCCTCAGCCAGAAGACCACCAGGCCTATCGTCGCCAGGAGCAGCAGGCCCAACAGCAGACCCAACAGGTTGGCCATCTCGCTCCAGTGCGCGGCGCTCTGCCGGGCCGCCTGCGCCTGGTCCACGTTGATCTCGATGAGGCGCTCCAGCGAGCGCAGCGCCGCGTCCAGCGAAACCATCGCCGACGCGTCGTGCTGGGCCGGAGTCACCTCCGGACCGAGCGGCGCATGCTGCGCGGCCAGGTAGGCGAAGACCTGCTGCTGCACCTCCGCCACGCTCTGGCGCTCCTCCCGGGTGGACGCGATGGCATGCATCTCCAACAGCTGACCGCGCAGGTCGGCCTCAAGCTGGGGCGCCGAGCGCCCGCGCGACGGGTCCGCCACCATGGGGACCCCCGGCGATGACAACAACCGCGAGTGGACGAGCAGGTCCACCTCCAGCTCCTCGGCCTGCCGGACGCCTTCCACGGATTCACTCAGCGTGGAAGCCATGCGTTCCAGGGCGGTCGTCAGCACCACGAGCAGGGTGGCGGACACCACGGTGAGCAGGACCAGCCCACCCACCACGGTGGAAAAGAAGGCGCGCAGGCTCATCGCCGCCTCCACGCGAACCGCCGGCCGGCCTCCCGCTTTGTCATGGTCGCGCATCCTTCCTCCGGGCCGCGCCAACCCCGGTGGTCGTCGCCCTCTTCCCAAGGAAAGCAACAAGCGTCCGATATCGTGGATTCGCGCCTGGATGCTGGCAGGCCCACCCCGGACAGGCCCCCAAAAGGAGCCGGCCTCCCGAGGCCCGGCCATGTTAGTCAGCACGGACACGCGGCCCGATGCGCACCCGGCGTTCGGGCGCCCGCTCTTCTCGATGAGGTCACCCGATGGATCTGCTCGCCCCACCGGCCCGCACCCTGAACTTCGATGCCTTCTGGCGCTGGCTCCAGGAGCACACCAACTGCATCCTGCGGTGTGGCTCCCCCGACATGACGTTGTTCGACCATGACGACTTCCACTGGATGCTGATGGAAGAGGAGCGCCAGCACGTCCTCCAGCTCATCAAGGGCAAGTCCCTGGTGGGCGAGATGGTGATGGTGGGCCGCGAGGTCTCCGAGGTCTCCATCTCCCCGGATCCGGACGCGGATCCGCAGGCGGGCCACTTCCTGGTGGAGCTGATGGGCGGCCCCAAGGAAGACCCCCAGGTGATGTACCACTTCGTCATGGCCCACGGCATCGAGCCGGCCGCCGGCCACCAGGGCTTCAAGCACTAACGCGCGACGCGCTCGATGGCCTCCACCGCCGCGTGGACGCCGTTGAGCCACGCCGAGGGGCGCGCGTCGTACCATCCCGGGAGTAGGAGCAGGGACGCGACCTTCGCCTCCAGCTCCACCGCGTCCCCCACCCGCTCCGCCTCCGTCAGTCGCAGGGCCTGCCGGTCATAGAGCCGGGGCCGGGCCCAGGCCACCAGCGGCGTCCCGGTGGCCCGGGCCTCCTGCACGGTGTTGTAGCCGCCCGCGCCCACCAGCACGTCCACGCCCCGCATCACCGCGAGTGCTGGCCAGACCGTCAGCCCGGACGCGTGGTCCGTGGGGACGAGCCACATCACCGCCGCCTGTCCGGCCAGCAACGTACGCAGCCGGTTCACGGTCTCCCCGGCCTCCGCCACCTCCTCTGGACGGCCGCAGCCCATCACCGCGACCACGGGCCGCGAGTCCCCGTCGTCCAGGCCCAG
Source organism: Corallococcus sp. AB011P (assembly GCF_003611605.1). NCBI lineage: Bacteria > Pseudomonadati > Myxococcota > Myxococcia > Myxococcales > Myxococcaceae > Corallococcus > Corallococcus sp. AB011P. Next base: position 45,934 of record NZ_RAVX01000019.1, on the reverse strand, counting down.
CCGCCGCCGGGCCTGCTCGCGGGACAGCAGCGCGTCCGCGTCCAGCAGCAACCACGGAGCGGTCCGCACCGCGCGAGGGTGGTGCGCGAAGGGCGCGTCCTCACCGGGCACGACGAGCAGGTCGAACGCGTCCACGGCGTGGGCCACGTCGAAGCGCTCCACGTAGACGGGGTTCAGGTCGCGGTGCACCAGCACGCGCGGCGCGCGCACGGTGGGCAGCAGCGCCACCAGTTCCCCGGCCAATCCCCGGGGGAACGTATCCACCACCAGCACGTCCGGTGTGGACTCCGCGAGCCACGCGCCCACCGCGGCCACGGTGCCGGCCTTGTCCAGCCGCGAGTCCACGCGGTGCACGGTGGCGCCAGGGCCCAGCCACGACTCCAGGGGCAGGCCGGAGGCGAACGGGCTGTTGGTGAGGAGGTCCACCGCATGGCCCCGTCCCACGGCCACGCGGGCCAGGGCCGCGGCGCGCGTCAGGTGCCCCAGGCCTCCGCCGAGCGCGTAGAGGCGCCAGTGCTGACGTCGCGCGGCCACGCTCAGCTCCCGCCCAGGTCCTCCTCGAAGGAGGCGTCGTCCTCGCGCCGCACGCTCTCGCCGTCGGCCTCGGTGAAGTCGTTGGGGTCGCTGCCCGAGGACGAAGCGCCGGAGCCGCGCCACGCGTCGCGGCCGTAGTAGCCGTAGTCCTCGTAGTAGTAGCTGGGGTCGTCCTCGTCGGAGGTGTTGGACAGGTCGCGGTTCTCGTCGCCGTTGTCGGCGGCGCGCGCGCACGCCACGCAGACCGCCTCCCCGCCGTCGAGCGTGCGCATGTGCATCAGGCAGATGGGCTTCTGACAGCGCATGCACTGCGTGGTCGCCCCCCGCTCACACGGGTGGGAGAAGAGGAAGCCGGAGGTCTCCAGGCACTGCTCCGCGGAAGCAAAGGAAGGGGACATGGCTTGGGAGGCTCAGGGCGACGCGGGGTTCTGGAGGCGGAAGAGCAGGGCCATGCGCAGGGGCAGGTCCAGCGAGTCGAAGCCCAGGCACGCGGCGGCTTCCGGCGACACCGGCTGCTTCGTGGCGAGCACCGTCTTGCCGGACGGGTCGCGCAGGGACAGCTTGCCGTCGCGCACCTTCACGTGAACAGCCTCCGCGCCGGAAGCGCCCTTCACGGACGCGCCGCCGCCGTCGGCTGTCACGGTGTAGAGCAGCATGCCCTGGTCATCCGTGAGCACCCACCCGGAGCCCTCGCGCGTCAGCGTGTAGCGCACCGCCGAGCGCGCGGCGTCCTTCACCTGGAACGCGTCCGGGCCGCCGGTGACATAGGCCAGCACCGTGTCGTCCGGACCGGACACCTTGAGCTCGCCGCCCTTCCACTTGTAGCGGGCGACCTCTTTGTCCGCGCCGTCCACGAGCTTCGCGCCGTCGTCCTTGGGCTTGAGCGAGAAGCGCTCGCGGTCGTCGCCATCCTTGAACTTGAGCTTGGCGCCCGCCTCATGCGGCTCGGCGGCGGCGGCGTTGGCGGGAGTCGCCTGGGTGGGCTGCGCGCTGGAGGCGGGGGCACCGCCCTGCTGGCACGCCGAAGCCCCGAGCACTCCCAGACCCACGAGAAACAGGACACGAAGCTTCACGGCGTGGACCTCATCTTCCCGGGCTGGCCCCGGGAGCTGGAGTGGTTGAGCACCTGATAGAGGCTCAAGAGCATCATCGTCACGACGCGGGACGCGTCATTCGGTGGGAGGACGGTGGGCTCGCTGGGAGAGGCGGGCTTCGGCCTGCGGACCACCCAGTCCCGCCCATCCCGCCCCAGCAGGGCGCGCATCGCCACGCGGTCCTGGGCCACGTCCAGCCGCGACAGGATGACCTCCGGGGGCAGCCGCACGGCCTTCTTCGCGTTCGCGCGCTGATCCGCCAGTCCGGGGAAGCGCTCCGGCTTCACGCGCAGCCCCACCTGGAGCAGCGTCTTGCCCTTGCGCTTGGTCTTGAGCTTCGTCTTGCCGCTGCTGCCGCGGCCGTAGCGCTTGCGCTTCTGGACGTGCTCCACGACGAACAGGTGCAGGTGCGTGCCATCCGCGAAGCGGCCGTGCAGGGACAGCCACGCATCGGTGAAATCCTCGCAGTCCCACCGGCCTCGCTTGAGCTTGCCCACACACTTGCGCTCCGCATCCTCCGGCGCCAGGTCCAGCTTCACGTCCACGGGCGCGTTCGCGTCCAGGTCCACCTGGAAGCGCTGGAGCAGCACGGCCACCAGCCCGTAGCGGCGGTTCTCCAGGTCCGTGTGCTTCGAGCGCGCCCAGAGGATGCAGAGCGCGATGCTCGTCGCGAGAAATGCGGCGGACAGCAGCCACTTCAACAGGATGACGAACGAGATGCTGAGGCACACGAAGACGAAGGAGCCGATCCCCATCAAGATCCGCCTCCGCTCCGCCCACGCGTCCAGCGCCCCCAGCGTCTTCAGGTCCGCCAGCACCTCCGTCACCGGGGCGCGGGTTTCGTAGACATACGTCTTCTTGAATTCGGAGGTGTCGAGCGCCACGGTCGTGAGAGTAGAGAGCCGCTCCCGGGCGGTCAAACCGACTTGCGACGTCCGCGCGCTGCCTGCAACTTCGCGCGCCGCCGGGTGTAGCCCAGCACCTGGTAGATGCTCAGGAGCATCATCGTCGCCGTGCGGGACGCGTCGTCCTTGGCTCCCGGTTCACGCTCCGCCCGCGCCACCCACTCGTCGGACAGCCGGGCGCGCAGAAGCAGCCGGCCCGAGGCGACGCGCACCCGCTCCAATTCGACCTTCCGGGGCAGGCGCGTTGCGGCGGTGGCGCGGACCTTGAGCCGCTCCAGGCCGGGGTAGCGCTTCGGCTTCACACGCACGGACACGCTCAACTGGGCGAAGCCCTTGCGCCGGGTCTTCGTCTTCGTCTTGCCGCTGGCGCTCGTCTTGGAGCGCTCGCGCTTCTGGAGCCGCTCCACCATGCGGATCCGCACGAAGGCGCCGTCCGCCAACCGGGTCTCCAGCATGAACCACGGGTCGACGAAGAAGTCCGTGTTCCACCAACCCACCATGTCCTGCCGCACGCGCTTGTCGAGCACGTCCGGCGGGCGCAGGTCCAGCTTGAGCCGCACCGGAGCGTTCGGGGCCAGGTCCATCTCCAGACGCCGGAGCAGCGCCTGGGCCAGGCCGTAGCGCCGGTTGTCCAGGTCGCGCGGCTTGAGGGTGTAACGCCACAGGAACAGAAGGAGCCCCACGACGAGCAGCGACCCACCCACCACGCCCGTGACCTTGAGGAGCTGGGCACCCGCCTCGGTGATTTCATCCCGCTCCACGGTGCCCGCCCACACGCCGTAGGTCACGGCAGCCATCACCCCGCCCGGAAGCGCGGTGAACCACCCGGACCACGCCAGCGCGCGTCGCTGCCCTTCCGCGCGGGCGTCCAGTTGGGACAGGACCTCCATGTCCTCGAGCAGGTCCGGCACCGGCGCGCGGGACTGGTAGCGGAAGAGTTCGTGGAAGCGGCTGACGTTGACCGCCAAGGCGGTGGACTCCCTGCGATGCCCGTCGGGCGGACCCGTGCGCGAGCGTAGGGGCCTCCGGGCCGTCCTACCAGGGGTGAACCGCCGACCATGCAGGCAGGCCGAGCGCCGGGAAGGCCAGGACGTTAGGTAGGATGCACGGCGCCGACGGCATCGGGCGCGAGGTGGACCTTGGACGAAGTGAGCCGGAGAGCGGCGCTGAAACTCATCGCGGCGGCGGGCATCTCCACCGTGGGGTGTTCACGCGGTTCGGGAAAGGCAGAGGAGTCGAAGATGAGTCAGCAGCAGGCACAGCAACCGGAAGCCGTGGTCCGCGTGGATCCGCTCGGGCCGTCCCCCACCCCGTGGCGGACGCCGGATCCGTTCCTCTTCTGCGTGCACCATGACGACCGCTACCCCCAGGGCAACGAGCGGCTGGGGCCCCAGGCGTCGCTCGCGGGCCGGGACATCGGCCAGGACTTCGCGGGGCGGGACGGCTGGAACATGTACCACGGCACCGTGGTGCCGGGCTTCCCGCAGCACCCGCACCGGGGCTTCGAGACGGTGACCATCGTGCGCAACGGGCTGTTGGACCACTCGGACTCGCTGGGCGCGGCGGCGCGCTTCGGCGAGGGTGATGTGCAGTGGCTCACCGCGGGCGGCGGCATCAACCACTCGGAGATGTTCCCGCTGCTCAAGCAGGACCAGGGCAACCACATCGAGCTGTTTCAAATCTGGCTCAACCTGCCGCGCGCCAACAAGATGGTGCCCGCGCACTTCTCCATGCTGTGGAACCACGTCATCCCGCGCCACGTGGCGAAGGACGACGCGGGCCGCGCCACGAACATCACCGTGGTGGCGGGCAACCTGGGCGACATCCAGGCGCCTCCGTCGCCGCCCAAGTCCTGGGCCGCGAACGCGGACGCGGACGTGGCCATCTGGACGCTGAAGATGGAGCCGGGCGCGCGCTGGACGCTGCCGGCCGCGAAGCGCGGCACGAACCGGATGCTGTACTTCTTCCTGGGCGCTGGGATGAAGGTCGGCGGCCGGGCGGTGCCGGCGCGCAGCGCCATCGAGCTGCGCGCGGACGTGGACGTGGTGCTGGAGAACGGCCCGGAGACAGCGGAGCTGCTGCTGCTCCAGGGGCGGCCCATTGGCGAGCCGGTCGTGCAGTACGGCCCGTTCGTGATGAATTCGCGGCAGGAGATTCAGCAGGCCTTCGCGGACTACCAGCGCACGGGCTTCGGCGGCTGGCCCTGGCCCAGCCACGACCCGGTGCACGCGCGGGAAGAAGGCCGCTTCGCGCGGCACGCGGACGGCCACATCGAAAAGCCGGCCTGATCAGGGTTTCTTCGCGTCGGCGCCCTCCCACTCGAAGCTCAGGGAGGGCGCCTTGGCGCTCCTGGCGCGACAGGAGGCCGAAGACCTCCTTGCCGCCGCGCAGGGCGCGCAGGTCCTTCGATGACATCTCGAACGTGACGTCGGAGCCGGTCACCATCCACGTGAGCGGCTGGGCATTGGGAGCGGGCGCGGCCGTGAGCAGCGCCACCATCCCCCCGGAGCTCATGAGCATGCGCGCCATGCTGCCCGAACTCCGGACCGCCCCGTTTGCCGCCGGGCCGCCGTCGCGGTAGCACCAGACCGTGGGCACCTCCGGCATCGTCTACGCGTCCTTCGACCGCTTCCCTGCGCCCAAGGGCGCCGCCGTGCACATCCGCGCCTTCGTGGAGGCCCTGGGCGCCGCGTTCGGCCCGGTGGACCTGGTGGCCATCGGCGACGCGCCCGGTGCTCCCCCGCCTGCCCTGAGCCCCCACGTCACCTACCACCCGCTGGGTGCCCGCGGGAAAGACCTGGTCGCCCAGGCGCTGACGTTCCGCTCGCACCTGGGCGCGTGGTGGAGGGGCCGGCCGCGCGCGAAGGTCGTCCACGTCCGCTCCATCTTCGAGGGCTACCCCATCGCCCGGCGCAAGGCCGCCCTCACCGACGCGCTCGTCTACGAGGTCAACGGCCTGCCCTCCATCGAGCTCAAGTACCACCACCCCGATGTCTCCGATGACGCGGAGCTGATGCGCAAACTGCTCGCGCAAGAAGAAGCCTGCCTCCAGGCCGCGGACCTCCTCGTCACGCCCAGCGCCGTCACCGCGGAGCACCTGATCTCCCGCGGCGCGGATCCGAAGCGCCTGCGCGTCATCCCCAACGGAGTGGACCTGGACGTGTTCCGCTACGCACCTCCACGCCCTCCCGAAGCCGGCCGCCCGCTGCGCCTGCTCTACAGCGGCACCATGACCGCGTGGCAGGGCGTGCACCACGCCATCGAGGCCTGCCGCCTCCTGCGCCGCGACCTGCCCGTGACCCTCACCCTCGTGGGCCCCCTGCGCAAGCACGCGCGCCGTGCCCTCCTGGACCGCTGCGGCGACCTCGTGCTCCAGGGCGCGGTGGAGATCCTCGAACCCCTGCCCCAGGAAGAGCTCGCCCGGCTGCACCACGCCTGCGACGTCGTGCTCGTGCCGCTGCCCGTGAACGACCGCAACTGCGTGCAGGGCTGCTGCCCCCTGAAGCTCATTGAAGCCATGGCCACCGGCACGCCCGTCGTCGTCAGCGACCTGCCCGTGGTGCGCGCGCTCGCGGAAGGGACCGAGGCCTACCGCATCCGCCCCGGCTCGCCCAAGGCCATCGCGGAAGCAGTGAAGGACCTCATCGCCAATCCCGCCCTCGGCGCCGCCATGAGCGCCAACGCCCGCACCCGCGTGGAGCGTGAATTCCCATGGGGCCGCGCGCAGGAGGCGCTGGTGAACGCCTACTCGGACGACCTGGGCATCGCGCGCGTCAGCACGCGCGACAACACCGCCGCCTCCGCGTCCGCCTGAAAGCCCGCCTCGATTCGCGCGCGCGCCGCAGCCCCCAGCGCCGCGCGCTTCGCCTCCGGCATCCCCAGCACGTCCAGGCACGCCTGCCCCAGGTGGTTGAGCAGCGCCTTCTCCACGATGAAGCCATTCACCCCGGACTCCACCGCCTCCGGGATGCCACCCGCGTCGCTGGCGATGACCGGCCGCGCGCACGCCATCGCCTCCAGCAGCGCGTTGGGCATGCCCTCCCACAACGACGGCTGCAGATACACGTCACACAGCCGCAGGTGCTCCGCGATGAGCTCCGGGGACTCCAGCGCGCCGGAGATGATGATGCGCGCCGCGTCCTCCGGATGCTCCGCCCGGTAGGCCACCAGGTGCTCCGCGTCCCGGGCGCGCACCTCGCCAATCACCAGCAGGCACGCGGGCCGCACGCGCCGCACCTCCGTGAGCGCGGACAAGAGGAACGGCAGCCCCTTCTTGTGGCGCAGCTCCCCGGAGAAGCCGAGCACCGCCTCGCCCGGCTGGATGCCCAACCGTTCGCGCAGCGCCGCGTCCGCCGGGCCCGGTGAGAACAGCGCCGTGTCCACCGCGTTGGGGATGACCTCCACGCCCGGGTCCCGGCCCAGCAGCATCGCCATCTTCCGGCCCAGGTCCGCGGAAGCGGCGGTGAGCACGTCCGCCCGCTGAATCGTCCAGAGCAGGCGGGCGAAGTCCCCCGGTGGGAACATCAGCTGATCCACGTCATTGCCCCGCGCGCTGAGGATGGACTTGAGCCCCGCGCTCTGCGCGAACACCACCGCGAGGAAACCCGGCGGGTACAGGTAGTGCCCCCACACCAGGTCGAACTTCCGCCGCGAGTGCAGGTGGCCGAGCACATCGAGCGTGTGCTGCATGGACAGGTCCGCGCTGCCGAACAACCCCAACCGGTGCAGCGTGACGCCCTTCGCGAACGGCGACACGTCCCCCGCGTCCGGCACCGTCTCCAGTGCCCCCGGCTGCGCCGTGCGGGTCCATGCAACCACGTCCACGCGTGCGCCCAGCCGCACGAGCGAGCCCGCGGTGCGCGCCCCGCTGCGCGCGAGCCCTCCGATGTCAGGGGGAAAGCGCTCGGCGAGGAGGAGGACGCGGGGACCGGAAGCCATGCCCTGAATCTACCCGTCCGCACGCGCCGGCGAGCGGGGAACCGCGAGGGATGAAACGCGGAAGGCGTCCCGTTGCAACGCGCAATCCATGACGCAACCCCCGCCTGAAACCCTCGCCCCGGACGCCTCTCCTTCTACCTCTGGAGCCAGGGGCCTCCTTGCCTCCCTGTGGCTGGCGGTGAAGGGCTCCACCGAGGACCTGGCCACCGGGCCCGTGGATCGCGCCTTCCTGCTGCTGTCCGTGCCCATGGTCCTGGAGATGGTGATGGAGTCCATCTTCGCCCTGGTGGACGTGCTCTTCGTGTCGCACCTGGGCGCGGACGCCATCGCCACCGTGGGCCTCACCGAGTCCATGCTCACGCTCCTCCAGACCCTGCCGCTGGGTCTGTCCATCGGCGCCACCGCGCTCATCGCGCGCCGCATCGGACAGAAGGATCCGGAGCGCGCCGCGAGCACCGCGGTGCAGGCCCTGGGCCTGGGGCTCGCGCTGGCCGTGCCGCTGGCGTTCGCGGGCAGCTACTTCGCGCGTCCGCTGCTCATGGCCCTGGGCGCCGCGCCCGGCGTGGTCGAGCACGGCGCGGGCTACACGCGGCTGATGCTGGCCAGCTTCCCCATCATCATGCTGCTGTTCCTCATCAGCGCCATCCTGCGCGGCGCGGGGGACGCGGCCACGTCCATGCGCGCGCTGTGGCTGGCCAACTCCGTGAACATCGTGCTCGCGCCGCTGTTCATCTTCGGCCTGGGCCCCGTGCCCGCGATGGGCGTCACCGGCGCCGCGCTGGCCACCACCGTGGGCCGCTCCACCGGCGTGCTGTATCAGGTGTATCGCCTGCTCAAGGGCAGCGGACGTCTGGAATTGCGCCGCCGCCACCTGCGCGTGGAGGCGTCCACGCTGCGCTCGCTGCTCAAGCTGTCGGGAGGCGCCACGCTCCAGTCGCTGTTGGGCATGTCCAGTTGGCTGGTGCTGATGCGCATCGTGGCCACCTTCGGCAGCACCGCGCTCGCTGGCTACACGCTGGCCATGCGTGTCCTGCTCTTCGCGCAGCAGCCGTCGTGGGGCCTGTCCCACGCGGCGGGCACGCTGGTGGGCCAGAGCCTGGGCGCGGGCGACACCGACCGCGCGGAGCGGGCCGCGTGGCGCGCCAGCTTCTACACGCTCGCGTTCCTGGGCGTGGTGGCGGTGGGCTTCCTCCTCTTCGCGGAGCCGCTCATCCACCGCTTCACCTCCGAGCCGGAGGTGGGCCTGCACGCCGTGCGCTGCCTGCGCATCGTCAGCTGCAGCCTGGCCCTCTACGCCTTCGTCACCGTGCTGCCCCACGCCTTCAACGGCGCGGGCGACACCACCACCCCCACCGTGGTGAATGCCCTCTTCTCCTGGGGCCTCCAGCTGCCGCTCGCGTGGTTCCTCTCCCATCCTTTGGGCCTGGGTCCCTCGGGCGCGTTCATCGCCATCGCCGTCACCTACGGGGCGCTCGGGCTGGCGAGCGCCGCCCTCTTCCGGCGCGGCGGCTGGAAGCTGCGGCACGTCTGAGACGGCTCTCCTCCAGCCGACAATCCACACGGCCCAGGGGCTGAGTTGAAAGCCCTCAGGCAGGTGCCGACCTTCCACGAACTCTCGCAGCGAGCGGGCGCCCCAAGCGCCTCCATCCACGGCGCTCCTGTCACCCCGGGGCGCCGCCGAAGTGTCGCCGCGAGAGCACGGGGCACAACGGTCGGGGAGGGGCTTCACACATGGCGGGCAACGAGCGGTTGGGCGTGGCGGTGGTGGGACTGGGCGGCGCGGTGGCGACCACGGCGGTGGCGGGCATGGAGCTCCTGCGCCGGGGACGGGTGGACACGCGGGGCCTGCCCCTGGCGGACGCTAAGGGACTGGGGCTGGCGGAGTACAGCGAGCTGACCTTCGGCGGTTGGGACCTGTTCGAGGAAGACCTGGCGCACGCGGCGCGCAACCACGCGGTGCTGACGGAGGCGCAGTTGGAGGCGGTGGCGCCCACGCTGGGCCGCATGCGGCCGTGGCCCGCGGCCTCCAACGCGAAGTTCTGCAAGAACGTCGTGGGCACCGCGGACAAGAAGGCGCGCACCCTGCGCGAACAGGTGCGGGCCATCCGCGACGACCTGGCCCGCTTCAAGCAGCGTGAGCAGCTGGAGCGCGTGGTGGTGGTGAACCTGGCCTCCACGGAGAAGGCCGTGGACCTCACCCGTCCAGAGTTCGCCACGCCGGAGTCCTTCGAGAAGGCCCTGGACACGAACGACCCGGACATCGGCCCCGCGATGCTCTACGCGTACGCGGCCATCGTGGACGGCATCCCGTTCGCCAACTTCACGCCCAGCGTCGCCGCGGACGTGCCCGCGCTGCTGCTCCTGGCGAAGCGCACCGGCGCGCCCATCGCCGGCAAGGACGGCAAGACGGGGCAGACGCTGCTCAAGACGGTGCTCGCGCCCGCGCTGCGCGACCGCGCGCTGCACGTGGACGGCTGGTACTCCACCAACATCCTGGGCAACCGCGACGGAGAAGCGCTCAACGACCCGGCGTCGAAGCAGAACAAGCTCGACACCAAGGGCGCCGCGCTGGACAGCATCCTTGGCTACAAGGTCCAGGACCACGTCGTCCAAATCCAGTACTACCGCCCGCGAGGGGACAACAAGGAGGCCTGGGACAACATCGACGTGACGGGCTTCCTGGGGCAGCCCATGCAGTTGAAGCTCAACTTCCTCTGCAAGGACTCCATCCTCGCCGCGCCGCTCGTCGTGGAGCTGGCGCGCACGCTGGACCTGGCGAAGCGCCGGGGCGAGTGCGGCGTCATCGACGCGCTGGGCTGTTTCTTCAAGGCCCCCATGTCGCAAGACGGAGAACCCGTGGAGCACGCCATGGCGGAGCAGCAGCGCCGACTGATGACGTGGCTTGGCGCGGGCCGCGCTCGGCAGGTGGAGCGCCTCCCGGAACGCATCAGGGGTTGAGCCATGAACGCACCCGCGCGTGACACGGCGTCCCCCGGCCGTCTGGCGGAGCTCCGCCCGCTCCTGTCGGAGCTGATGGACCTCAAGCGCATCCGCACCCCGGACCATCCGGACGGCCTGGCGGCGCACGGCTTCCGCCGGGCCTGGGCCGCGCTGGCCTCCGGCATGGACCCGCGCATCGTGGCGATGCAGGAGACGGCGCGCGCGCTGGCGGCGGTGCGGCTGGGCGGCCTGGACATGGACGTCCTCCAGCGGGCGGGGCTGTCCCCGCTGGACGCGACGCGGGTGCTGCACCGGAGCCTGGAAGCGGTGGCCGCGCCGCTGGACCCCGGCCTGCGGGAGCGGCTGTCCGTGGCGCTCTCCCAGACGCCCGAGGAGGCGTGTCACATGCCGCCGCCCCTGTTCGTGGAGCGGCTGGTGCGCCAACCCCGCGCCGGGGCCACGTTCCCCGGCCGGCCGCGCATCCTCGTGTCACCGCAGGAGGGCCACGCGGACCACTGCTACGCGGTGGCGGTGGGCGCGGTGCTCGTCGCGCCCTGCTTCGGCGCGTCCCCTGCCCTGCCCTTCGTGGCGGGGCTTTCGCACCACCTCTTCAACGCGGCGCTGCCGGACGCGGGTTACCGCGGCGAGGCGCTGCTGGGGGACCTGCTGGAGCCCGTCATGAAGCGCCTCACGGAGGAGGCCCTGTCCTCGCTGCCGGAGCGGCTGGCCGGTGTCGTGCGGCAGGCGCTGGCGCTCACCGGCAACGTGGACTCGGCGGAGGCGCGCGCCTTCAACGCAGCGGACGCGCTGGACCGGGTGCTGGAGCTGGAGGCCCACGCCCGCGCGGCGGGCTTCACCCTGCGCCAGGCGATGGAGGACCTGGAGCTGATCCACCCCGGCCCGCTCCAGACGTTCGGCAACGACGTCCTGCGCGACGCGGCGGTGTGGCCATGAGCCGGCGGCGGTTCCTCAACCTTCCCAACAGGCGGTGACCATGTTCGAGGCGAAGCCGAGGGCCCGGAGACTGGGCTGGGCGGTGGTGGGCTGTGGCTGGGTGGCAAGGGACTACGTCATCCCGGCGCTCCAGGGCGCGAGCAATGCGCGACTGGTGGCCCTGTGCGACGCGAACGCGGAGGCGCTGATGCGCATCCCGGCGGACGACGTGAATCGCTACACCGCGCTCGGGTCGGCGCTGGCGGACAAGGACGTGCAGGCCGTCTACATCGCCACGCCCAACCACCTGCACGCGGCGATGACGGAGGCGTGCGCCGCCGCGGGCAAGCACGTGCTGTGCGAGAAGCCCATGGCCGTCACGCCGAGGGACGGCCTGCGCATGGTGTCCGCGTGCCAGCGCGCGGGCGTGCACTACGCCACCGCGTTCGACCAGCGCCACCACGCGGCGCACCGCAAGCTGCGCACGCTGGTGAAGGAGGGCGTGCTGGGCACCGTCACCCAGGCGCGCATCCACTACGCCTGCTGGCTGCCCGAGGACTGGACGCCGGACAACTGGCGCATCGACCCGGAGCAGGCCGGCGGCGGCGCGATGATCGACCTGGCGCCGCACGGCCTGGACCTGCTGGAGGTGGTGCTGGGCGACGAGTGGGAATCGCTCACCGCCATGACGCAGCGGCGAGTGCACTGCTACGCCGTGGATGACGGCGCGGTGCTGATGGGCCAGTTCAAGAGCGGCGCGCTGGGCCTGTTGCAGGTGGCCTACAACTGCCCGGACGCGTACCCCCGGCGCACGCTGGAGCTCATCGGCACGCGGGCGCGAGCGCTGGCCTACAAGACGATGGGGCAGACCCCCGGCGGCTCCCTGTCGCTCATCGACGCGAAGACAGGAGAGGAGACGTGGGTCCCCCTGTCGCCGGAAGAGGACCGGAGTCCCTTCCTCCATCAGGTGGAGGTCTTCTCCGCGTGCGTGCTGGAGGGCCGTCCGCAGCCGTTCGCGCCGGAGCGCGACGTGCGCCTCGTGGGGCTGCTGACGCAGGCGACGCAGGACGGAAAGGCGTTTCCGCCATGCCACTGACCCGCTACGCCTGCACCCACTGCGGCACGTGGCAGCCGGGCTTCCCGCGCGAGCCACCCACGGGCTGTCCCACCTGCCTGGACGTGCGCAACGCGCTGCCGCGAGACGGCTGGGACTTCCAGACGGCGGGCCAGGTGTCGGAGCGGCTCTCCACGCGCTGGGAGGAGGCGCTGCCCGGCATCTGGGGCTTCACCTGCACGCCGCCCTTCGGCCTGGGCTCCACGGGGTGGCTGTTGCGCAGGCCCGAAGGCAACGTCGGCTTCGAGGGCGCGCCCTGGTACTCGCGGCCCGCGCTGGAGTTCATCGAGGTGATGGGCGGCCTCCAGGTGCTGTCCGCGTCGCACCCGCACGGCTTCGGGGCGCTGTGGCAGTTGCAGGAGCACTTCGACCCGCTGCTCGTCCTGCACCGGGACGCGGTCCCGTACAGCAAGGCCTTCCAGGTGCGCTGGCCGGTGGATGACGAGCATGAGCTGGCGCCGGGCCTGACGCTGCACTGCGTGGGCGGCCACTACGAGGGCCAGACGGTGCTGTACGACGCGCGCACCCGTTCGCTGTTCTGCGGCGACGCGCTGAAGGTGGACCTGGACGCGCGAGGCAGGCCCGCGGGGCTGTCGTGCCACAAGGGCTTCCACTACGCGATTCCGCTGAGCCACGGCGAGCTGCGCCGCTACCGCGCGGTGCTCAAGCAGCTCCCGTTCGAGCACGTCTTTACCCCGTTCGAGTTCGCGCGAGGCGTCACCCGCGAGCACGCGCTCGCGCTCTTCGACCGGCTGCTCTCGGGCATGCCGCACACCCGTCCCCTTCCACTGGAGGAACTGTCATGAGCATTGCCCGAGCCATCGACGCGTATCACCACGCCGTGTCCACCGGCGCCCTGCAGATGTTCCGCATCGACCCCATCGACCGGCTGGGGATTCCGGTGGCCTCCGCCAGCCTGGCGCTGGGGGGCGGGACGGGCGCGGTGCTGCACGGCAACGGCTATGGCCGCACGGACGAAGAGGCGCGGGTGGGCGCGCTGGGCGAGCTGGTGGAGGAGACCTTCTGCGAGCTCGCGATGCACCGCATGCCGCGCGTGCACGGCAGCCATGCGGCGCTGGTGCGCGCGCGAGGTCCCACCGCGGTGGCGGATCCGCTCACGCTGGGGCTGCCCGCGGGCAGTCCGTATCAACCGGACCTGCCGCTCGTCTGGGTGGAGATGCAGCGGCTGGCCACCGGGGAGCGGGTGCTGGTGCCGGAGGAGTACGTCGCCATCCATCCCGGTCAGTTGCAGGGGCGAACACCGCTCATCACGCCCATCACCAACGGCCAGGGCGCGGGGCTGACGCGGCCCCAAGCGCTGGCGCACGGCCTGCTGGAGCTCATCCAGCGCGACGGCAACGGGCTGATGTACCGCGCCATGGACCAGGGCGTGGTGCTGGACCTGGAGGGCTCGGACCTGGCGCCGGACGTGCGCGAGCTGCTGGAGCTCTACCGCCGCGCGGGCGTGGAGGTGATGGCGAAGCTGGCCAGCACGGACTTCGGCCTGGTGAACCTGTACGTGGTGGGCCGCGACCTGTCCGTGGGGGACCAGCCGCTGATGGTGACGGCGTGCGGAGAGGCGGCCGACCCGGACCGGGACCGGGCGCTGCGCAAGGCGCTGCTGGAGTACGCCTGTTCACGCGCGCGCAAGGCGTTCATGCACGGGCCGCTGAGCCACGTGGCCCGGGTGGCGCCGCCGGAATACATGGACCGCTTCGTGCCCCAGGTGGACCTGGACGCGGAGGAGCCACGCGCGCTCAACGCGATGGTGGAGTGGGCGCGGCTGCCGGCCCCGGCGCTGCGCGAGCTGACGGCGTGCACGCTGATGGTCCGCCAGAAGGTGCGCTTCGAGGACCTGCCCCGCGCGCCCACCGTGGAGGAGCCGTCGCTCCGCTGCGACCACGTGGTGCGGCAGCTGCACGCGGCGGGCTTGGACATCCTGGTCGCGGACCTGTCGCCGCCGGGACGGCAGGTGCACGTGGTGAAGGCGCTGGTGCCGGGCCTGGAGGTGGAGACGATGACGTACAACCGCGTGGGCGAGCGCAACGCGGCGCGGCTCCTGGAGCGCAGGGACCCGCTGGTGGGCCTGGGAGCACCGCCGCCGGGCGCGCAGCCGGTGCGGCTGACGCCCGAGGCAGAGGAGCGGCTGGGCGGCCCCGTCTGGTTCAACGTGCGGCTGGCGGAGGCGCGCGTGGGGCGGCTGTACGCGCTCTACCGGGAGCCGGACCGCCACGCGGTGCCGGCGGTGCTCGCGAGCCGTCGCTTCGGGGGGCAGTGAGCCATGGCCCTGCGCTTCGCGTACAACACCAACGGCGTGTCGAACCACCGCTTCGAGGACGCGCTGGGCCTCATCGCGGACAGTGGCTACGACGGCGTGGCGCTGACGCTGGACCACCACCACTTCGACCCGTTCGCGCCGGACTTCGAGCTGCGCACGGAGCAGCTCGCCGCTCGATTGGAGCGGTTGGGCCTGGGGCTGGTGGTGGAGACGGGGGCGCGCTTCCTGCTGGACCCTCGGAGGAAGCACGAGCCCACGCTCATCACCCCGGACGCGGAGGGCCGAGCGCGGCGGCTGGAGTTCCTGAAGCGCGCGGTGGACGTGTGCGCGACGTGCCGGGGGGAGGCGGTGTCCTTCTGGGCGGGAGTGCCCCGTCCGGGCGTGACGGAGGAGGCCGCGTGGCCGTGGCTGGTGGACGGCGTGGCGAGGCTGGCGAAGTACGCGGCGGCGCGCGGCGTGGTCCTGGCGGTGGAGCCGGAGCCGGGCATGCTGGTGGAGACGGTGGACAGTTGGCGCCGGTTGCAGGCGCGGGTGCCCGGCGTGCGTCTGGCATTGGACGTGGGGCACCTGCTGGTGACGCAGGAGCGGACGCCAGCGGAGGCCGTGCGCGAGTTCGCGCAGGTGCTGGGCACGGTGGCGCTGGAGGACATGAGGCGCGGCGTGCATGAGCACCTGCCGTTTGGCGAAGGGGACGTGGACGTGCCGTCGGTCCTGCGCGAGCTGACGCGCGCGGGCTACGACCGGCTGGTGTGCGTGGAGCTGTCGCGGGACGCGCACCGGGCGCACGAACTGGTGCCCTGGGCGCTGGAATGGTTGAGGAAGCGCCTGCCGACGGGCGCGGAGGTGGCGGCGTGAACAGCGTGAACGGACTGCGGATCTGCTTCATCTCCCGGCGCTTCTTCCCGGCCATCTCGGGGATGAGCGTCTATGCGCTGAACCTGGTGCGGGACCTGGTGGCGTGCGGGCACGACGTGACGATGGTGAGCCAGTACCGAAGCGATCCGGCGGGCATGGCGGTGTACGGGGGAGGGCCGCCGCCGGGCATTCCGGGCGCGCACGTGCTGGGCTGCGAGTCAGTGGGCGAGCAGCGCATCAACCAGGGCCAGCCGGCGAGCTTCGAGCATGACCTGGAGGTGATGGTGAACACGGTGGTGCGCGAGCACCGTCGCCGCCCCTTCGACCTCATCCATGCGCAGTACGGCTATCCGTGCGGCCTGGCGGCGCTGCAGGCGGCGAGGCTGTTGGGCTTGCCCAACGTCGTCTCCATCCAGGGCGGAGATGGGCACTGGGTGGGGACCTGCTGCGGGACACACAAGCAGGCGATGCTCGCGGTGCTGGGCCACGCGGGGGCGCTGCTGATTGGGAGCAGGTCCTTCGCGCAAGAGGTGAGCGGTAACCACGGGACGCCGCTGGAGCGGTTCACCATCGTCCCCGGCGCCACGGACACGCAGCGCTTCCATCCGAGGAGTGAGTCCGCGCTGGGAGAAACGCGGGACGTGCCGGTGTGGCTGTATCACGGCCGGGTGGACGCCCGGAAAGGGGTGATGGAGCTGCTGGATGCCGTGCGGCGGCTGGTGGCGGACGGGCGGAAGTTCAAGCTGCGGGTGTCTGGGATTGGACCGGACCTGGAGGCGGTGCGCACGAAGGTGGAGGCGGACGGGCTCCAGGGCGTGGTGGAGCTCACGGGGGCGTCCATCTACGCGAAGGCGCCGGACCTGTACCGGAGCGCGGACCTGTTCGTGTCGCCCACGTATTCAGAAGGGTTCTCCAACACGCTGCTGGAGGCGATGGCCTCCGGACTGCCCATCGTGTCGACGCGAGCGGTGGGGGTGGTGGACTGCTTGGAGGACGGCAGGGATGCGCTGCTGGTGCCGCCGAAGGACAGCGCCGCGCTGGCGGAGGCGATGGGCCGGCTGATGGACGACGCGCCACTGCGCAAGCGGTTGGCGGCCACGGCGCTGCGCGAGGTGCGGGAGCTGTACTCGTGGCGAGCGGTGGGGCGGAGGATTCAAGGCGTCTACCGGACGCTGACGGGCACGCGGCCGGACACGCGGTGGACGCACCTCTACGACCCGGCGATGACGGAGGAGCGCGCGGACCACACGTGCCGGTTCCGGGCGGAGCCGCACCTGCTATGAGCACGGCTCTGTTCGTGTCACCGCACCTGGACGACGTGGCCTTCTCCTGTGGTGGCACGTTGGCGGCGCTGAAGGCGAAGGGGTGGACGGTGGCGCTCGTCACCGTCTTCACGCGGTCGGTGCCGGGGCCGAAGGGCTTCGCGCTGCAATGTCAGACATCGAAGGGACTGGGGCCGGAGGTGGACTACATGGCCCTGCGGAGGAAAGAGGACCGCGCCTTCGCCGCCTGCATGGGCGTGGACCAGGTGCGGTGGGGAGACCTGGAGGAAGCGCCGCACCGGGGCTACGCGAGCCCCGAGGCGCTGTTCCAGCCACCGCGAGCGGACGACGTCATCGAAGCGAAGGTGGCGAAGTGCTTGAAGTCGGTGTTGTGGGACCTGAAGCCGGACCGGGTCTTCGTGCCCCAGGCCCTGGGGAGCCACGTGGACCACGTGCAGGTGGTGCGAGCCGTGAAGGGGCTGGGCATCCCGACGAACCGGATCCTCTACTACCGGGACACCCCGTACGCCGTGCGCCAGCCGAAGGCCCACCCGGACGCCGCCGTGCCGCAGGGCCTGCGCCCGCTGGCCGTGGACATCACGGAGCACCTGCCCAAGAAGGTGGAGGGCTGCGTCCGCTACGGCACGCAGCTGGGCTTCCAGTTCGGCGGAGTGGACGGACTGGCGCGGACGCTCACGGCGTTCCACCGGATGGAAGCGCAGGCGCGGGGTCAGCCAGGAGCCGCGGAGGTGTTCCTGGCGGAGTCATCACAAGGCGCGCAGTAGGCCGGCTGCATCGAGAATCTGGTGCACCTCCGTGGCCAGCCGGACGTGTTCTGGGTTCGTCACCGTGAACCGCTCCTCCGTGAGGATCACCAGGGTTCCCAGGTCCTCCACGGGCTCGACGCGCACCGTGGCGGGAAGCGGAGGAACCTCTCCCCACTGCCGGGAGAAGTAGGTCATCCAGCCCACGAAGGTGCCCGCGTCCCCTGAGGAAGGCGATACTTGGTCCCGGTACTGCTCGGATGCAACGACGCCCCATGCCGGCTCCCAACAGCGCACCACGGCACGAAGCACCTCGCGCAAGACGGGTGCTGTCAGAACGCGTCCAGCCACTTCTCCGTCAGTAGGGAGGTCAACCACACAGACCGAAGTCTGCAGGTGACTCGATGAACCACAAAAGCCACTGACTGCAGTTGCTTCATCCGGATGAGGGCCCGCCCACAACCAATACTGGAAGCCGTCACCGATACGGTTCTTCTTTCGAGCGAACAGATTCAGGAAGGAGGCCCGGCCGGTCTGTACCTGACGCTCCTGCGCTTGCTTGAAGGTGCGTCCGGTTTCGTGCCACTGACGCCACGTAGGTTCAAGGTGGCCCAGGCGCTCGAACAACCTTTCCGCTCTATGAGCACAGGATTCGTCGGACTCGTGCCGAGCCGTCCAGTAAGCCCCCAGGTAGTAACGGTCCGTCATGTGGTCGGCGGTGCTCATTTCGTGGGAGCGAGATAACGCACTTCCACCTTAACGTTCTGGCGATTGAACAGCGCACGCAAGGCGTCTGCGAATTTCTTCTCGGCGACCACCCATCGAACGCGAGCACCTCCAGCCACTTCGATTTGCCGCCGAGCCTGCTCAACCAAGGCATCCGCGCCCTGGAAGAATCTCTTCGCCTTCAGATCCATACCGAAGAACTGCTCGTAACCAGGGCCCTTCGCGTCCAGCAGAACGTTCTCATCCAGGTCATAGCCGTCGAAGTCGACCTCCTCGTCCCCTCGCTTGACCCGATACGCGGAGCCCTTCGGTGCTCCAGTCACCTGTGCCTGATAGTCACGGGCACGGTCGGACATCGACTCATTCACCTGCACCCATTTGCCCGGACCTCCCGCACTGCTGCTTGGAGGAGGCGGGCCCATCGCGGCCATCGCCACCGCCGTGGATGCGAGCGTCACCTCCACCACGCCGTCCACCACCGCCACCGCGCTCACGTCTAACACTCGCGCCGGGTTGAACCCCGCTTGTGTCGAGCCCAGTCGCACCGCGTCCGGGAAGCGCGGCATCAACGAGAGCGCGGATGAAAGCCCCACCGTCACGCCGTGACTCACCAGCACCGTCACCGCGAGCACGAACACGCGCGCCACCTCTGGCCCCAGTGCCTGCGCGAAGACCTCCGCCGCCTCCTCCAACTCCTGGAACGTCTGCGCCCGGTCCGTCGTATCCTTCAGCGCACCACACGCCCGGACCACCGTGAGGAACGACTGCACGCCCACGTACGCCAGGAACACGGCGGCAATCACCGCCGCGGCCTTGGTGAACAGGGGCTCCGGTGCCGCCGCCAATACCACCCACGAGGTGATGGCCCCCGCCACCACGGAGACGAAGAACTCCGGATTCAGCGTGTCCTGCAGCGCGGCCCCAATGCTCGCGCGCAAGGGGTCCAGCGACATGCCCACCGCGAGCGTCAGCCGGTCCAACTCACCGAAACCCGCACCGTCCGCCAGCAAGGACAAGCAGTCCCCCGGAGCCTCATGCGCGCGGCACCACCGCCCGTACCCGTCCCGCAGCATGAACCCGAGCCCCAGGTCCAGCTGCGCCCCCTTCTTCGCGACCGCGCGCACCACCTTCGGTGCCCGCACCGTCAGTGGCACCTCCAGCACCAGCCGCGTCAGCGCCTCCTCGAACTCCCGAGCACTGACCGGCACACGGCCGTCCCACGTGGCCGGCGCATACGTCCGAGTCCCCCGCTCCGTGCGCAGCCGCACCGTGGGTCCGCTGGCGCAGCCCACCCAGAACACCAGCAGCATCAGCCAGCAGCCAGCCCGTCCCCACGGTTTCGTGCCCAAGCACCGTCTCCCAATCCACGACATGTCATCTACACTGTGCCGAGGACCGCGATTCTCCCCCCGGTCCCCGGAGCACGGATGACGTCGATATCGGATGAGACCCACCAGCGCATCACCGACCTCTGCGCCCAGGGAGACACCGCCGCGGGAGAGGGCAACTTCGAGGAGGCCCTGAAACACTTCAAGGCCGCCCTCGCCCTGATTCCCGAACCCACCCGCGACCATCAACAGAACACCTGGGTGCGCGCCGCCATCGGCGACATGTACTTCCAGCTCGAACGCTTCGAGGACTGCCGCGAGCACTTCCGCGAAGCCGTCCACTCGCCGGGAGGGCTCGGCAACCCCTTCATCCACCTGCGGCTCGGCCAGTGCGCCCTGGAGCTGGGAGACGAAGCCCGCGCGGCCGATGAGCTGGCCCGCGCCTTCATGGGCGGAGGCGAGGAACTCTTCGAAGGCGACGACGCGAAGTACCTGGAGTTCATCCAGTCCCGCCTGCTACCGCCCCAGGACGACTGAGGAATCCGGGGACCCGAGCGCCGGCCTCCCCGCTCGACCTGGCGCCTCACGCACTCGGGGCATGCACACCCTGAGGCGTGAACCCGCTCCCGCGAGGAGGCGCCCATGACACGCCAGCAGCCGAGCACCGTCCGTCCCTTCTTCCCGGAAGGCTTCCGCGAAGGCGACGAGGACGTCAACGGCACGCGGATCCACTTCGTCATCGGCGGCAAGGGCAGCCCCGTCCTGCTGCTGCACGGCTACACGCAGACGCACCTCATGTGGTGGCGCCTTGCGCCCGAGCTGGCGAAGCAGCACACCGTGCTCATCCCAGACCTGAGAGGCGCGGGTGGCTCGGCCGCCCCCGCGCAGGGCTATGACAAGGAGACGATGGCCGGCGACATGCGCGCGCTGGTGAAGAAGCTCGGCTTCGACAAGGTCTCCGTCGTGGGCCACGACATCGGCCTGATGGTTGCCTATGCCTACGCCGCCCGTTTCCCCGACGAGGTCGAACGCCTGGCCCTCCTGGACGCGTTCCTGCCGGGCATCGAGCCCTGGTCCGACCAGGTCATGCGCAGCCTGGAGGTGTGGCACTTCACCTTCAACGGCCCCACCGCGGAGAAGCTGGTGCAGGGGCGCGAGCGCATCTACTTCGACCATTTCTGGACCGACTTCGCCGCCAATCCCCAGGCCGTCGGCGAAGCGGAACGGCAGGCGTACACGGAGGCCTACGCGGCCCCGGGCCGGCTCCACTCGACATGGGGCTACTTCCAGGCGTTGGACCAGGACAAGAAGTCCTTCCGGGAGCTGGCCCGGAACAAACTCCCCATGCCCGTGATGGTCATTGGCGGTGACAAGTCCATGGGCGAACCGCTCGTCGCGCAGGCGCGAGCGGTGGCGACCCAGGTCGAGCCCCACATCCTCCGGGACACCGGCCACTGGGTGACCGAGGAGCGGCCAGCGGAGGTCCGCGAGCTGCTCGGAGACTTCCTCCGGGCGTAACGCCTGGCCTTCCGCGCCCGCTAGGCTCCGAACCCACCCAGCGCCGTGCGGCTGAAGCTGGCAGCGCCCTGACTGACGCGCACGGCGGACTGGCTGAACACCTGGAACGCGGCGCGGATCTCCTGGGCGCTCTGCCCCGGCGTCAGAATCCACCGGTCCGCGATGCCCATCTCCTGGAACACGCGCCGGAAGTCCGTCACCCCATCGTCGATGCCCATCGCCGCGACGATGTGGTTCTCCACCCGGTGCAGGTCCTTCACCAGCGACGCCACGTCCTTCGCCCGAGCCTTCTGCGAGCCCGCGTCAGCGCCGTCCGTAATCAGCAGCGTCACCGTGCGCACCGGCACTCCGTTGCCGCTGAACTCCTGCGACTTCGCCAGCACCGTGCCCAGCAGCACCACCGCCTGGTCATACAGCGGCGTCCCCTGGTCCGCCGAGTAGTTCTTGGAGTGCATCCGCACCACGTCCTCCAGCGGCCGGAACGGATTGAGCACGTGTCCGTTCAGGTAGCGCGTGTGGAACAGCACGCCGTCCTTCTGCTGGCTCGCCAGCAGCGCGTCCAGCACCAGGTTGTGCCCGTCACACACCGTCTTCGTGTGCCCCGCGTGCGAGATGCTCCCGGAGTCATCCGGCATCACCGTCACCAGCACCACCTCGCTCGCCTGCACGTCGTCCACGTGGATGCCAAGGCCCGCTTGGATCTGCGCCCCCAGGTCCACCACCGTGAGCGTCTGCAACCCCGCGGGGCTGAGGATGCCCTCCGCGTGCGCGTCCTCGAAGAGCTTCGTGACACCCGTCCCGTTCGCCTTGCTCATGTCCGTGTCTCCCTTCGTGTGAGTACCAATGCCAGACGTCACGCCAGGTGCAGGTCGGGCCAGCTCGCCAGCGGGTCCGTGGACTTCACCAGGTGCATGCCCGCGTCCGCGAAGCGCTTGAGCGCCGCGTCCGCCTGCGGCGTGAAGTCCGCCGCGAAGCCGCCCTTGCCGTCCGGCACCGTCACCGACGACATGCAGTCCGTCAGCAGGTACACCTTGCGAGCCAGCGCCGCGTCCTGCGCGACGATCTCCCCCAGCAGGTCATCGATGCTGCTCTTCACGCAGTGGCTCGCCGCCTGTCCGCCAATCACCACCGCGTCCGACGTGAGCAGCGTCTTCAGGAACTGCGTGTTGCGCTGCGCGAGCGGCTGGCCGTCATGCCGCATCAACACCTCCGGCCGCAGCACCGAGTAGTTCTCCGTCAGCGGGTTGCCGCCCTTCACCTCCGCCCACGACTGCACGCCGCGCGCGTACGAGTGGAACAGCCGCGCCTCCTGCACCACGCCCGACAGCGCGTGCCCGTCGCTGCCCAGCAGGCAGTGCGGCGGCCACAGGTAGAGCGTGTACTTCCCCGCGCGCTCCAGCTCCTCGCAGTAGAACTTCACCTGCTTGAGCAGCCACGGGTAGTTGCCGCCGCACAGCCACTTCGCCACCGCGGGGTTCGGCTTCGCCTGGCCGCGTTCAATCTGCTCGCGAGTCACCTCGCGGTACGGCTGGAGCGGCTGGTCGTCCTGGTCCACCCAGAAGGACGGGAAGAAGATTTGGAAGGCGAAGTGTGTATCCAGCGTCGCGGTGACGTTCGTCAGCGCCCCCAGGTTCCGGTAGATGAACTCCGCGATGCGGCGGTTGTCGTCGATGGCGCCCCGCCCGCTGCGCCCCGCCACGTACAGCGAGCCATCCGGGAAGCAGAAGTCCTTCTGCACGTCGATGAGCAGCAGGTGCAGGTTGAAGCGGTCCGTGGCCGCCGCCGTCACGCCCTGCGCCGCCTTCCACGCTCCGGCGTCACGCTGGAGCTTCCCAGCATTCGCGCCGTAGCCGTACTCCGCCGCGTGGTTGGAATTGTAGAACCCGGGCAGCGGCAGTTCCTTCACGGTCGTCTTCTTCATGTCCATCCCCCTGTGTGTGTTTCACTTCATCCGCAGCACGGTGAGGTCCTGGGCCCCCACCACCGTCAATCCCTCTCGCGACAGCAAGAGCCCTCGGCCCGCGTCCACGAACGGCTCCGCGTCCGGGAACTCGCGCACCGCCACCAACTGGCCCTGCTGGAGCTCCACGCGCGTCAGCCCGGCGTCCGTGGCGCAGAAGAGAGCGCCCCCCACTGCGCACTTTCCACCCAGCGTCCCCAGCCACGAGCCGTCCCCTGCGTCGGCTCGGGCGCTCGCGCGCACCGATCCGTCCGAGCCCAGCAACACCGCGTGGTGCACCGTGCGGCCGTTGGACTCCTCCGCGAGCAGCAGCCACACCGAGTCCGCGTCGAACACGGCCTCCGCGTCCAGCAACTGCCCTGACGGCCACGGCAGCGCGAGTCCGTCCCGCAGGCCCTTGCGCTCCACGTTGAACAGGAAGGCGCCTCGCAGCCCCGCCGCGCGGTGGAACCCCAGACCGAACCGGGGTCCCACGAACAGCCGCGTCTGCCCCTGCAGAACGTCCCCCCACCGCTCGGCCCCGTAAACACCGTCGCGCCACAGCCCGCCGCCCGACGCCCAGAACCGGTGTCTGGCATTGGCCGCGAACACCGGCCGGTTGTCGCAGACATCCACGCCCAGGAACTCCTGCTCCCGGCCCGGCGTGAACACCGCCACGCGCCCCCTCTGCCCCAGCAGCGTCACGTCCCCCTGCACCGCCCAGCGCAGCGTCGGGTCCAGCGCGCCGCGCATCACCGTGCGCCCATCCTCGCGCCGGTACGCGCCGTCCGCGTGGTAGACGAAGCGCACCACTCCGTCCTCCGCGCTCGCGTGCACCGTCACGCCGCGGGTCGTGAACGTCCGCTTCGCCGTCACCTGCCCGCGCACCGCCGACACCGGCGTGGCCGCCACCGTCGCGTGCGGCTGACACGTGGGACACGCGGCCCGCGCGTGCTCCAGGCCACACGACGCGCACACCGTGAAGCGAAGTCCCTCCAGCACCGGCAGCGGGAACGCGCCGCGCCGGTCCTCCACGAACACCTGGTGGAACAGGTGCAGCAAGTCATCCGGCAGCGAGGCCCGGGGCAGCGCGGGCTTGGGGTACTGCACGTCCGGATGGAACACGGTGACCCGCTGAAGCATCCGTCCCACCGCGTTCAGCCGAGCCGCCTGCGTCTTCGGCTTGTGGATGCCCCCCTGCGGCCCCACGCACAGGAGCGACTGCATCACGGTGACGGCGAAGGCATACCAGTCGCTCTCCACCGTCGCCGGCCGAGCGGGCGTCAGCGTCTGCGCGGCCAGATCCAGCCGCAGCGGGTCCAGGAACTTCTCCGTGAACACCGGGCACAGATAGGGACCGAACTGGAAGCTGTCCGCGTCGATGAAGTACGCGTCCGTGCCCACCGTCAGCACGTTCAGGTCGTTGAAATCCCCCACCACGACGCTGGCCGAGTGCAGCCCAGCCAGCACCCGGTGCAGCCCCGCCAGCACCGTCACCGCGTCCGCGGCCTTGCCTCCCGCGCGCCGGAACGAGGGCTCGCTCCACCGGCGCAGCGGCTCCACGCCGTCCAGCTTGCGCATCGCATAGCCCAGCACCTCCACGCCCTTCTTGTCCGTGGCCAGGGCCTGCGGCGTCACCACTCGCGCCGGCAGTCCCGAGGGAAACGCGCGCAGCTTGCGCTGGTGCTCCACGAGCCGGGCCTTCGCCGCGGCCTGCTCGGGCAACAGGCCCAGGTAGTCCGGGTGCTCGGGCTGCTTGAAGACCTTGAGCGCGCGGCCATCACCCAGGTCATACACATCCGCCTCGCCGCCCTTGCCCAGCGCCCGCTGCGGATCCAACCGGACCTTCTTTCCCTCCAGCCAGACGTCCATGGCCTCACGCCCTCCCCATCCGGCGGCGCAGCACCACCAGCGTGGTGTCGTCCGTCAGCAGCCCCGGCGTGCGCAGCAGCCGCCGCTCCGCGAAGTCCGCGCGCACCGACTCGCGGTTGAGCTGCGCCAGCCGCCGTCGCACCGCGTCCGGGTTCGTGAAGTACCGGTCCTCCGTCCAGAAGCGCGACAGCGGGCCCACGGGCTCATCGCGCTCCGGCAGCCGCGCCTGCGAAAGGCCCAGCAGGTCCCCCACCCCGTCCGTGCCCACCAGCAACGCGTGCACATCGTCCGTGGGCACCAGCGCCCGAGGCTCCAGCTGAACGTCCTCCCCGCGCAGCAGCGCATACGCGAGATACGGCGGCGCGTTGCCCGGGAACGGCCCCAGCGCGTGTACCTCGCCGTTGAGCATCCACACCCCGTCCCCCGACGAGAAGACGAGCGTGTGAGCCGGCGTCATCACCGCCCCCACCAGCGTGAAGAGCAGGTCCCCCATCACGTCCCGCCCCAGCGTGGACACCAGGCCCTCCATCAGCTCCAACAGGTCCGAGCGCAGCCCCGGCAGGAAGTCCGCGCCGTCCACGGTCTCACCGCGCGCCAGCCTCGCCTGAGCCGCCTGCGCCAGCCGACGCACGCCCAACTGCGCCCCCAACTCGCTGCACGGCTGGCTGCCACACCCGTCCGCCACCACCACCACCAGCCCGTGCTCGCTCTCCCGGACGCAGGCGGCGTCCTGGTTGTTGCGTCCCGAGCGCGCGTGCTCCCGGCCCTGCACCGAACCCACCGCGACATCGAAGGGCAGCGTGGACATGGCTCTCCCGTGGCCCTCGAAGGGCACGCACCACCTGGGAACCTGCTGGCGAGTGGACGGCCCCGCGCCGCCCGACTTCGTGTATCAACGACACCAACATAGTGTCCAAATGACACGAAGTCAAGGCGACGTGGGACAACCTGTCAGCGGGCGCCGATGGGTGTGGCGGGAGGTGTGAGGGTTACAGCTCGAAGTTGAAGCCGGCCTTCTCGAGCTGTTTGTACTTCTTGTGGTCGAACCGGTAGAGGCGCGCGGCGCGGTGGGAGACGTCCTGCTCCACCTCGTCCAGTTCCTCCAGCAGGTCCATGGCGAGGATCTTCTTGCGGAAGTTGCGCTTGTCGAGCTCGCGCTCCAGCACCGTCTCGTACAGCCGCTGAAGCTGCGACAGCGTGAACTTGGGCGGCAGCAGTTCGAACCCGATGGGCTGGTAGCGCACCTTGCCCTTGAGCCGTTGCAGCGCGGTGGCCAGCACGTCCGCGTGGTCGAACGCGAGCTTCGGCGTATCCCAGACGGAGAACCACGCCGCCTCACGCGCGTCGGTGGACGCCTGGAGGTGGTGCTGAGACAGCTTCACCAGCGCGAAGTACGCCACGGTGATGACGCGGCCCCGGGGGTCGCGGTCCGGAGAACCGAACGTGTAGAGCTGCTCCAGGTGGCTGGTGCGCAGGCCCGCTTCTTCCTCCAGCTCACGGCGCGCGGCGTCCTCCAGGGACTCGTCCATGCGCACGAAGCCACCGGGCAGCGCCCACCGGCCCTGGTACGGCTCCACGCCGCGCTGGATGAGCAGCACCTTGAGGTCCTCTTCGTCCAACCCGAAGACGACGCAGTCCACCGTCACCGCCGGGCGCGGGTACTCATAGGTGTGGCTCATGGGAAGACCCTCCAGCCACCATCGTGTCCAGATGACACGGTGCCGGCAAGCGCCTTCACGCTTGGGAGGCGCACGGCGGCTGGACAGGTCTCCTGCGGTTCGTGAGCCCCGGCGGCCGAAGTTCTCACGAGAACGCGCGACTCACGGAGCGCAGCGGTAGGCCGTGACAGCGTGCTGGAACGGCCCCCAAGGCAGTCCACGGGCAGAAGCCGCCTGCCGGGCGCGATGTCCTCGAACTGGTCCGACTGTCGGACCAGTTCGAGCTGCCCGCCACCCGAGGCCGCGCTGTCCCGGCGAGCGCCAAGGAGGGCGGGTCCTCGCGTCCATGTCAGACCCGTCTGGTTGGATGGGCGAAGCATGGGCGAGGAGGGGGACGGAGATGGTGCGGGTGGGGCTCGTGGCGTACGTGGAGGAGCAGCTCGAGCGGGAGATTGCGCTGGGACGGCTGCCGAGGAACGGGCGGCTGGCCTCGGAGCGGATGATGGCTCGTCGCTATGGGGTGAGCCGGGGCACCGTGCGCGAGGCACTGCGGCGGCTGTCGGCACGGGGGCTGGTGGTGCAGCATCCCGGACGCCAGGCACGAGCGGTGGCACTGGATGAGTCGCTGACGCTGGAGAACCTGGGCCTGGCACTCCATGACGAGCGCTCCGAGGAGTGCCGACTGCTTTTGGAGGGCGTCTTCTTCCTCAAGCGGCAGGTGTTGGTGGAGCTGCTGGCCGACTGCTGCGCGAATGCCTCCGTCATGGATCTGCAGCGGCTGGGGGACACCTGCTTCCAGCTTTGGGACGCGGCGCGCTGGCACCCCGGGGAGCGCTGCGCGCAGCTGGAATTCGAGTTGCTGCGGCTCGCAGCCCAGGCGGCGGCACGTCCCGGGTACCAGCTCCTCATCCAGTCACTACAGCGGGCCTTCAGAGGCACTGCGGCCCGGCTGCTGCCCCTCATGGGTGGCGAGTCGCTGCGCGAGTGGGCCGTGTGCGCGACGCATGCCCTGAACGACCGCGACACCCAGGCACTCCTGCACCAGCTGCCGGCACTCCTGAAGGCGTGCGATGAGCGTGTGCTGGACGCCTTCGCACCCACCTCACAGAAGCAGGCGTCCCCCGAGGACAACCGCCCCCAGGAGTGCAGCCCCGTCGCCCCCGCGTCAGCCACCGCGCAGGATGATGCGCTTGAGGCACGCCCCTCCGTTGAGGAGCACTGCCTCGGCCGCCTCGCACCAGCCGACGAGGCGATCGAGGTTGCACCTCATGCCCCGCGGCAGGACTGTCCCGTGGAGGCGGGCAGCGCGGCGCCGCTGTTCGCAGCTGCCCCGGCGCTCGTCCCCTGCGAGCGTGATGGGGAGTGTGCCGGAGGAGACGAGACGAACGCGCCCTTGGGAAGCCTGTCCGACTGTCGGACAGGTTGTGACGCTTCTCCTCCCGAGGCGGGACTCCAGCCCAGGGCTCCATCCACCGGCGATCTCGGACAGAATCGCGTAACGGAGGACAAGGAGGGTGGATTGCTTCGCGTCGATTGCTTCGGACGCCTCCGCACGAGCCGTGCTTCCGCGCCGGATGAGGCAACGGACCGCGAACCGCCTTCCTAGACGGCGACGAGCCGCCCCAGGCGCCGCCAGTCGACCAGGTTGACGTTCTCCTCCGCGAGGTCGAACTCCAGCGAGCGGCGCATGCCCAGCACGTCGCCGCCCATCTGGAAGGGCACCTCGCGGTCGAAGTCCATCCGCAGGCGCTCCACGAAGAAGTCGTGCATGCGCGGCATGGGGTGCTCGCCGCGCCACAGGCGGAACATGTTGCGCGTGGCCTCCATCACGCCCGCGCCGTACACGCGCACGGACAGCCGGTGCGGCACCGCCTGCGCGAACGGGAACGCCTTGAAGCCGAAGCCCCACTCCGGCGTCGTCGCCGCGCCCGCCACGCCCGCGGGGCCCTGGTACAAGAGCTGCCCCTCGCCTGCGTTGGGCAGCGGCCGCACCGCTCCCGTCGCGTCGATGGTCAGCGCGGGCGCGCCCAGGTTGTAGACGGAGACGTTCGGGTTGCCCTCGCCGAACAGGTGGCGCGGCACCGTGCGCGTGAACATGGCGCCCAGGTAGCCGCGCAGGCCGGCCTGTGACTTCTTCAGCGGACCGGCGGCGGCGAGCTGGTTCTTGAAGTCCTGAATCATCTCCGCGTCCCAACCCGTGCCCGCGAAGGGAGCCACCCGGCCCTCCACCCGCACCAGCGAGAAGGGACGCAGGGGAGGCAAGCGCTCGCCATACGCGGCGATCTGCTTCAGGGCCACCTGGGGACGTGGCGCTCCGGTGACCCGGGCCCAGGCGTTGCCCGTGCCCAGCGGCAGCACGCCAATGGCCGGCAGGGCCACGCCCTGGGAGCGCAGCTCGTTGAGCAGGCCCGTGATGGTGCCGTCGCCTCCGCCCGCGAGCAGCAGGCTGGGCGGGTCATGCCTCAGCTGGTCCACCCACTCCTGGGCTTCCTCCAGGGAACGGGTCAGGGCCACCCGGGCCCGGGGGAGCAGGTCTCTGACGAGCCCGCCCATCCCCTCGGTCCCTTTACGCGCACGCAGATTGACGAGGACGGCGATGTTCATGGCGGGCGCGACTCTTCCCCAGTTCATGTCATGGCCCCGTCACGAAAAGAGCCCCGGCATGGGGACTCCCCCGGAAACATGGGCATCACACCCCCAGGGCGTGGGCCAGCCGTGCTTCCAGGTGCCGCTCGGCCGCACGCCGGCGCAGCGTCACCGCCGCGGCGGCCAGTCCTCCCGCCACCAACAGACGACGCAGCCATTGTTTTCCGGTGCCGTGGTAACCGCCCGAGGCCGTGTCCCCCTCCTCCATGGGCTGGAAGACGTTGCCGGGGGTGGGGCCCTGCCGCTCGTCCTGGAAGTGCAGCGCGTCCGTGCCGGCCCGCATGGTGCGCTCATACGTGCGGGGGAACAGGCCGTGCATCGCCGCGAAGCTCTTCCCCGCGGGGCCGACAATCACCTCGTCCTGGGGGTGGCGCAGCACGCGGAGGATGGTGCGGGCCACCCGCTCCGGTGTGTAGACGGGCTCCACCGGGCGGATGCGCCAGCCGGTGTAGTTGGCGGTGTGGCGCCACAGGGGCGTGTCGATGGCGGCGGGCATCACCGTGCACACGTCGATGCCCGTGCCCAGCAGCTCCTGGCGCAGCGACGCGGAGAAGCCGCGCACCGCGAACTTGGAGGCCACGTAGGCGCTCAGGTACGGCGCGGGCACGGTGCCAAAGGTGGAGGACACGTTGACGAGCGTCCCGTAGCCCTGGCGGCGGAACCGGGCCAGCGCCGCGCGCGCGCCGCTCACCGTGCCGAAGAAGTTGGTCTCCATGAGTTGGCGGAACGCCTCGTCCGGCGTCTCCTCCAGGCTGCCCAGCATGTAGACGCCCGCGTTGTTCACCCAGCCGTCGAAGTGGCCGAAGGCCTCCACCGCGGCCTCCGCCAGCTTCCGCACGGCCTCCGCGTCCGCCACGTCCGTGGGCACCACCAGCGCCTGGACGCCGTGGGACTCGCACTCGGCCGCCAGTTCCTCCAGGGGGTCCTCCCGGCGCGCGGCGAGCACCACGTGGGCGCCCTTCTTCGCCAGCAGCAGCGCGGTGGCCCGGCCAATGCCGCTGGAGGCGCCCGTGATGACGATGACCTTCTTCTTCCAGATGCGATCCATGGAGTGGGGTCCTTGTGGCGGGCCCGGCGGCCCGAGCGTTCGAAAGGGTTCGTGGACGGAAAGGTGGGGATGACGCCCGGCGTCGCACCCGGGACACCGGTGACTCACCCGGGGGGCAGCCAGCAAGGCAGGGGGCCCGGAATCCGGACGGGGGTCCACATGCGGGACCGGGAGGCAGGTGCCGGGGGGCGCTGGCCTGGAGGGTGGGCAGTCCGGTAGAGGACGGAACGCGGCCTGCATCGCCGGTCCGGCCATCCCTTCCACACCCACGTGACCATGCCCTTCCGTCCGAAGCCGTCCGCGTTCGCGCTGATGTTGTGCCTGATGTGCGCCACCGCCTCGGGGGCCGCGCCCCACCGGCTGGTGGTCTCCAGCGGCGATTGCCGGGACGCGGAGCTGAGCGGCCAGTCCAAGGCGTTCTACGACGCCCTCCGCGCCCGCCCTGAACAGCACGTGCTGAGCGCGCCCGAGTTCGCCGAGCGCCTCTTCCCCGACTCCTCGCGCTCCTTCGAGGACCTCCAGCGCCAGCTGGACGCCGCGCAGGACCAGTTCTACGAGGGCCGCAACGCCCGCGCGACCCAGCTCCTGGACGACGCCCTGCGCGACATCCGCCGCCTGCCGCCGGGCGAGCCTCGCTGGAAGCTCTTCGCCCACGCGCAGCTCCTGCACGGGCTCAACCACCGGGCGCTGGGGAAGACGAAGGACAGCGACGCGGCCTTCCTCCAGGTGCTGCGCCTCCAGCCGAAGTACCAGTTGGATCCGGACCAGTACGCCCCCTCCATCCGACAGGCCTTCGAGAAGCTGCGCCGCGACCTGGCCAAGACGCCCAAGGTGAAGCTGTCCCTGAAGTCCACGCTGCCCGCGGCGGACGCGTACCTGGAGGGCTTGAGCGTGGGGCAGACGCCGCTCACGCTGGAGCTGCCCGCGGGCGCGTACGAGCTGACGATGGTGAAGGGGGACGCGGTGAGCTTCCCCCGGCAGGTGCAGGCGCAGGGGGCGGACACGCCGCTGCTGGTGGACCTGGCCTACGAGGGGTCCGTGACGGCCGCGCCCTTCCCGTGCCTCTCCGCCGCGGACGGCAACGAGGAGCGCACCTGGAGCCACGCGGTGCGCCTGGGCGGCACGCTGGGCGTGGAGGAGGTCATCGTCGTGCGGCTGGAGCGCCCGAGCAGCGGGCCCAAGTGGTTCGCCGCCACGGTGCTCAACGTCGACGGCGGGCAGAAGCTGCGCGAGGGCGGCTTCAAGACGCAGGGCCTGGACGCGCCCGGTGAGGCCCTCTCCGCGCTGGTGGACTTCGTCACCACCGGGCGCTCGCCCTCCAACCTCGTGGTGATGAACAACGCCAACGGCAAGGCGCCCTGGGACGCGGGCGGCGCGAGGGGCACGGCCGGCGCCTCCGGCACGGGCGCGGACCTCACCGCGCCCAACCTGCTGTCGGAGGATGGCTCCGGCGGCGCCCCCAGCGCGGGCCTGCGCACGGCGTCGTACGTGGCGATGGGCGCGGGCGTGGCGGCCCTGGGCGGCGCGGGCGTGGTGCGGCTGTTGGCCCAGAAGGACCTGAACGGCCTGGAGGACCGCCGCGCGGCCAACGGCGGCCAGCTGGTGAGCACGGATGCGCGGGCCGTCGCGCTGCGCGACTCGCTGGTGGGCAAGAGCAACGTCATGACGGGGCTGCTCGTGGGAGGAGGCGCGGCGGTCGTCACCGGGGCGGTGCTCTTCCTGGTGTCCTCCCCCTCGAAGCCAGCGCCCGTGACGCTGGGAGTGACGGCGGACGAGACGGGCGCGGCGGCGAGCGTATCCGGAGCGTTCTGAGCGGACGGTCCCGGCCAGAGGTCCCTGGCCGGGAAGCGCCGGGCGCGTAGAGTCGCGCCCCATGCGCGCTTCCCTCCTGCTGTTGCTGCTCACGGCGAGCACCGCCCTCGCCGCGCCCCGGACGTTCCGCGTCGACTACTTCCACACCGGCAACGCCACCGAGGAGCGCTTCAGCCTGGAGCGGCTGGTGGTGGAGCCCCTGCCCTGGCCGGGCCACCCGGCGAGGGCCATCGACGAGACGAACCTGGGCAAGTACCTCTTCGAGGTGCGGGACCGGCGGACGAACCGGCTCCTGTTCTCGCGCGGCTTCGCCTCCATCTTCGGCGAGTGGGAGCTGACGGACGAGGCGAAGCAGGCCCACCGCACCTTCAGTGAATCGCTGCGCTTCCCCGCGCCGGACAGCCCCGTCCAGGTCATCCTGAAGAAGCGCGACGCGCAGAACGCCTTCCGCGAAATCTGGTCACTGGTGGTGGATCCAAAGGACCCCTTCGTGGATCCGTCCTCGCCGCCCGCGCCGGGCCCGCTGCTGAAGCTGCTGGAGAACGGGCCGCCGCAGGACAAGGTGGACTTCCTCATCCTGGGGGACGGCTACACGGAGGCGGAGCGCGCCAAGTTCGAGAAGGACGCGCGCAAGCTGGTGGAGATCCTCTTCAGCTATTCCCCCTTCAAGGAGCGCAAGGCGGACTTCAACGTCTGGGGCCTGATGCCCAAGGCGGCCGAGTCCGGCATCTCCCGGCCCTCCACCGGCGTCCACCGCCGCCCGCCCCTGGGCTCCACCTACGACGCCTTTGGCGCCGAGCGTTACATCCTCACCTTCGACAACGCCGCGCTGCGTGACACCGCCGCCTTCGCGCCCTACGAGTTCGTGGAGATCCTCTCCAACGGCAACACCTACGGCGGCGGAGGCATCTACGGCCTCTTCAGCACCGTGGCCGCCGACAGCCTCTGGGCGCCCTACGTCTTCGTCCACGAGTTCGGCCACCACTTCGCGGGGCTGGCGGACGAGTACTACACGTCCGCCCCCATCTACGGCGCCGCGCCCGCGGAGCGGGTGGAGCCCTGGGAGAAGAACGTCACCGCGCTCCACGACCCCGCCCAGCTCAAGTGGAAGGACCTGGTGGCGCCGGGGACCCCGCTGCCCACGCCCTGGAATCAGCCCGCCTATGACGCGCACGCCCTGCAGGTGCAGCAACGCCGGCAGAAGATTCGCGCGGAGCGTAAACCCGAGTCGGAGATGGACGCGCTCTTCGTGGCGCAGCGGGACTGGGAGGAGAAATTCCTGGGCACACAGAAGTTGTCCGGGAAGGTGGGCGCCTTCGAGGGGGCGCACTACGAGGCGAAGGGTTACTTCCGGCCCCAGATGGACTGCATGATGTTCACCCGGGACCGGGTGCCCTTCTGCGCGGTGTGCCAGCGCGGCATCAGCGAGGTCATCGACCTGTACGCGGGTCCAGCGTCCGCCCCGGCACGGAAGAGTCCCTGACTTCCTTCGATTCCCAGGCCCCTGGGCGTCCTTTCAGGTGACAGGGACGTGGCAGGTGGTTGGGCAAATGGACGCCCCTCTGTTTTCGGGTGTAAGGGGGACCGAACCTGCAATCTGGACCCCCATCTGGGAGGCATTCACATGCTGAAGCAGAGCCTGAAGCGGAGCTGGCTGCCGGCGCTCGTGACCACCGTGTTCGTCACGGTCGGCACGGGTTGCGGCGACGAGTGTGTCGATCAGTTCGACTGTCGTGACAAGGGCGCGGCGCCCGCGGGCCAGATCTACGCCTGCGTGGAGAACAAGTGCGAGCTGCGCACGGTGAACACGCCTCCGGAAGAGGACGCGGGCACCACGACGGACGCGGGCACCGACGGTGGCACCACGACGCCGGCGCAGACGAGCGCGCAGATCTCCGCGTTCATCGCGGCCCCGACGGGCGCTCTGGCCACGCCGCAGCCCGTGAGCGGCGCGTTCGTGACCTTCATCAAGCCCGAGGTGACGGGTAGCTCGGCCACGGAGGCCTCCGGCTTCTTCCTGCAGGCCGAGGCCAACGGGCCGGCGATGTTCGTGCGCGGCTCCGCGTCCACCACGGCGGTCGCCGTGGGTGACCTCGTGACGCTGAACGTCACGGAGAAGGAGATCATCAGCGGGCTCAACGTGGCGAAGACCGTCACGGACCTGACCGTGGTGAGCAAGAACAACGACGTGTCGGGCCTCAAGGTGGACATCTCCGGCGAGAGCAGCTTCGAGGACGGCGGCACGACCGGCATCTACGAGAGCCGCCTGGTCACCGTGTCCGGCAAGCTGGAGGCGGGCGCTGGCAGCGGCTCGTCCTTCACCGCCTTCCCGCTGATCACCACGGGTGAGCCGTCCCCCAGCCCCCTGCGCCTGCGCGTGCCCAACACCCTGTCCACGGACCTGGACCTGGTCCTGGGCTGCGACGTGGCCGTGCCCACCGGCATCGTCTGGCGCTTCAACGCCCAGCCGCAGGTGTCCGTGTTCGCGCCGGAGCAGCTCACCATCACCTCGTGCCCCGCGCCGAAGCTCACCGAGGCGCGTGCGCTGAGCGCCACGGAAGTGCGGCTGACGTTCGACCGGAGGCTCGACGCGGCCAGCGTGGAGGCGGCGGACTTCGGCATCACGCCGACCGTGGCCGTCTCCGCGGCGACGGCGACGGGCAACCAGGTCGCGCTGACCACGGCGGATCTGACGGCTGGCACTGAGTACACGGTGACCGTGAACGGCGAGGTGAAGGACACCGCCGGCAAGGCCGTGGACGACGCGGCCAAGACCGCGAAGTTCACCGGCCTGACGTCTGCTCCGACGGGCGCGTCGCTGGTCATCAACGAGATCGACTACGACAACGTGGGCACCGACAACGCGGAGTTCCTGGAGATCTACAACCGCGGCACCGCGGCGGCGGACCTGACCAACGTCAAGCTGGTGTTCGTCAACGGCGACTCCACCGCCAACCCGCGCGTGGAGTACCTGAAGTTCAACCTGGCCGACACCAAGGACGCGCAGGGCAACGCGGTCACGTCGCTGCCCGCGGGCGGCTACATCGTCGCGGCGGCCGAGCCGTACTTCACCACGGCGACCCTGCCGGCGGGCACGCTGCGGCTGATCATCAAGTCGGCCACCAACGCGAACACCGACATCATCCAGAACGGCAGCGGTGACGGCGTGGGCCTGGTTGACGACACGACGGGCACGCTCCTCGACACCGTGTTCTACGAGCCGGGCAACCAGAACAGCACGTTCTCCATCGCCACGGCCGCGGGTACCGTGTCGCTGAACTTCGCGGAGGGCACGCGCACCTCCGCGTCGGACTCGAACTCCGCGGCGGGCTCCCTGCAGCGGACTCCGAACGGCAACGACACGAACGACAACAACGCGGACTTCGCGTTCGTGACCACCCCGACGCCGGGTGCGCCGACGCCGTAATCGCCGGACCTGACACCTTGACGTAACCCAGGGCCGCGTTCCCCCACCGGGGGGCGCGGCCCTTCTTCTTGGAAGACAGGGGGATGTGTCACTCTTGGAAGCAGGGGATGCACCGCCCGTCATGGCGGTGGGCCGCAGCCCCCCCTTGCAGCGTCCGGACCGGATGGCATCCATGGCTCTTCCTCGAATCGTCGCGCCGCTCGTCGCCCTGCTGCTCACCGCGTGTCCCAGCTCCACGCCTCCGACGCCGGTCGTGCCTTCCGACGCCGGGGTGAAAGCCGACAGTGGTGTGCCCTCCGACAGCGGCGTGACTTCCGACGGTGGCGTGCCCGGTGATGGCGGTACACCTGACGACGGTGGCGTGCCCGGTGATGGCGGTACACCTGACGACGGTGGCGTACCCGGTGATGGCGGTACACCTGACGATGGTGGCGTGCCCGGTGATGGCGGCTCGTCGGGTGATGGCGGTATGCCGGACGATGGCGGCTCGCCTTCCGATGGCGGCAGCATGTCCCCCGATGCGGGAGTTCCGGATGCAGGCATTCCGGCGCTGACGGTGACGTCCCTGGGGCTCGGGGACGGACGCGTGGGGGAGCCCTACGCCATGACGTTCACTGCCTCCGGCGGGCGGGCGCCGCTCACCTGGAGCTTCACCGGCACGCTGGCCGCGGGGCTCACCCTCTCCACCGACGGCGCCCTGTCCGGCACGCCCACCGCCGCGGGCACGGTGCCCTTCACCGCCATCGTGCGCGACGCGGACGGCCAGACCGCGTCCGCGCGGCTGCTGATGAGGGTGGAGCCGACCCTCTCCCTGTTCACCGTGGGCCACTGGAACCTGGAGTGGTTCGGCGCGCCCAACCAGGGCCCGGCCAACTCCACCTCCGACGGCGGCGTGCCCGACGACCTCCAGGTCGCGGGGGCGACGAACGTCATCCGCGACGCGGGGGCCCACGTCTGGGGCCTGGTGGAGATGGTGGACACCGCGGACTTCAACACGCTCATGGCGGGGTTGCCCGGCGGCTACAGAGGCTTCCTCGCCAACAACACCACCTACGTCCTCAGCGGCACGTCGCTGTACTCCGCGGGCGAGCAGAAGCCCGGCATCCTCTACGACAGCTCGCTCACCTACCGCAGCGCGCAGATCATCCTCACCGCGCAGGCCGCCGACTTCGGCGGACGCCCGCCGCTGCGCGTGGACTTCACCACCCGCATCCACGGCGAGGACGCGCCGCTGGTCGTCATCGTCACTCACATGAAGGCCTTCGAGGACATGACGTCCTACGGCCAGCGCCAGCGCTCCTCGGCCGCCCTCAAGAGCTACCTGGACCAGTGGCTGCCCGAAGCGCGCGTGCTCGTCATCGGCGACTGGAACGATGACCTGGACCACTCCATCTCCACGCAGAACGGCGTGGCGCTGCCCACGCCCTTCCTGAACTTCCTGGACGACCCCACGCACTACACCTTCCTCACGAAGGTGCTGACCGACGCCACCATCCGCACCACCACGGAGTACAACGAGGTCATCGACCACACGCTCGTCACCGACGAGGTCGCCGTGGACGCGGTGCCCGGCGGCGTCCAGGTGCTCCGGCCCGACGCGACCATTCCGGACTACGCCCGCACCGTCAGCGACCACTACCCCGTCCTCACCCGCTACGACCTGAGCGGCGTTCCCGGTCCGCGCGTGCGGGTCACCGAGCCCCTCGGTGGCACGTTCGTCGTGGGCACCCCGCTGGCGGTCACGTGGCGCTCGGCGGGCGTGAGCACCGTGCGCATCGAGGCCACCTACGACAGCGGCGACATCTGGAGCGTCGTGGCCCCTTCCGTGAGCGCTAGCGCGGGGACCTTCACGTGGACCGTGCCGGACGTGGAGAGCGACCTGGTGCGCGTGCGCGTGGTGGACACGGCCAACGCGTCGCGCTTCGACATGAGCCCCGGCCGCATCTGGTTCACGCGCGCGGAGCCCCGCGTGATCATCAACGAGCTGCTCGCCAACGAGCCCGCGCTCCCCGGCGGCACCGCGCACGAGTTCGTGGAGCTCTACAACACGGGGACGGCCCCGCTGGACCTGTCCGGCTGGATCCTGTGGGACGCCCTGAACCCGCAGCACGTCTTCGCCGCGGGCACGGTGCTGCAACCGGGCCGGCCCCTGGTCGTCTTCGGTGGGCCCGCGGGCTTCCCGGCCGGCACGCCCGACACCGTCGCGGCCTCCAGCGGGTCCCTGAGCCTCAACAACACGTCGGACAGCGTGCAGCTCAAGCGCCCGGACGGCGGCGTCGTGGACCGCGTCGAGTACTTCAGCACCGTGGACGCGGTGTCCATCAACCGCTCCCCGGACCTGTCGCCAGACGCGAGCTTCGTGCTGCACACCACGCTGACGCCCGGGCTGCAGTCCTCGCCGGGCCGGCGCGCGGACGGAGGCGCGTTCTAGTCAGCGCAGCGGCGGGGCCGCGGGGTCGGGCCCGGGCTCCGGCTCCGCGGGCACCGCCTCCACGTCCCGGGCGATCCACTCCTGGCCATGGTCCTCGTAGGTGACGCGGATCTCATCGCCCTCGGACATGTCGTGCAGCTGCACGTTCTCGTCGGCGCGCTTGAGCCGCGTGGCCTCGTCCACGAAGACCTCCTGCTCATGGCCATGGCCGTCCACGAAGAGCAGCTCGTCGTCGCCCACCCAGGACACGCGGCCCGCGGCCCAGCCCATGGGCCGGGGCTGCTGACCGGAGCCGCCCGTCCCCTCTGGCGCCGGAGCGGGGGGCGGCGCGCCCTTCGCCTCCGAGCCCGCGGTCTTCAGCGCCTTGGGGTCCACGGTCTCCTTGGAGGCCATCAGCCCGCGCAGCACCTCCGAACGTCCCTCGCGGTGCTTCGCGGAAGGGCCGTCCGCCCCCGGCTCGCCGCCGTGGCACGCCGACAGTCCCCCGAGTCCCACCAGGCCCAGCACCAGCAGGCCCGCCGTCCCGCGCATTCTTCGCATTGGCCACGTCCTCCCGCGTCGTGCGAAAGAGCCCGCATCCCGACGGAGTCCGTCCATGGCGCACGAGCCCGCTCTCCCCCGGTAAAGATGGGGACACCCTGCCCCGCCGGGAACCACGACCGTTCGAGCCTGGGCCTGGCTACCCGACGCGCCCTCCTCCCCGGCCGGAGGGCGGGCGGGCACGCGCTGCCCCGCTGCCTTCCGGAAGCAGCGCCTATCCGGCCAGGAGCCAGTCGCGCACCGCGAGGAAGCGGGCCGTGGGTGCCGCGGCCCTGCGCCACGCGACATAGAGCGTTCCCCGAGGCCGTCGCGCGGAGCGCCGGCCCTGCTCTGGCGTGAGCGTCACGACCCGCTTCTCGCGCACGGCGGGCGCCACCAGGTAGTCGGGCAGCACCGCCAGCCCCACGCCCGCATCCACCAGGGCCAGCATCTCGTCCAGGTTCGCGACGCGGCACACCACCTGCGCCGGCAGGGGCTCCTTTGGCCCGAAGGCGGCGCGCCACCACGGCGCCAGCATGGCCAGGTCCGCGTCGAAGGCGATGAACCGGTGCGCACCGAAGTCGCGCGCACCACGCGGGGTTCCCCAGCGCTTCAGGTACGCGGGCGCGCCCACGGCGACGAACTCCTCCTGGGCCACCGGCCGGACCTCCAGTCCCGGAGCGTCCGGCAACAGCCCGAGGATGCCCAGGTCCAGCGCGCCCTCCAGCAACAGCCGAGACACGCGGCTGGGCACGTCGAAGCGCACGTCCAGCCGCAGCTCCGGGTGTCGCGCCAGCAGGCCCGGCAGGCGGGGCCGGAGCCAGTACCGGAAGAAGGGCCAGGGGCCGCCGAGGGACACCTCGCCGCGCACCGCGCGCTGGGCTTCGGAGGCTGCTTCCAGCGCCGCGTCCAGCGCGGGCAGG
The DNA here is from genome assembly GCF_003611605.1 of Corallococcus sp. AB011P. Classification (NCBI taxonomy): domain Bacteria; kingdom Pseudomonadati; phylum Myxococcota; class Myxococcia; order Myxococcales; family Myxococcaceae; genus Corallococcus; species Corallococcus sp. AB011P. The sequence continues at coordinate 6,470 of NZ_RAVX01000019.1, read as the reverse complement.
TGCTCGCCCAGCCGCGCGACGAGGGCGGCGCCCGCCGGAGTGAGACGGGCCCGGCGCCCCACCCGTTCGAACAGCGCCACGCCCACGTGCCGCTCCAGGGCCTTGAGCTGCTGACCCACGGCGGAGGCGGTGATGCCCAGGCGCGTGGCGGCGGCCGCGTGCGTGCCCGCCCGGCTGACCTCCCACAGCGTCCAGAGCGCTTCGTGATTGCCAAGCATGGCTTCAGTTTATGTGAAGCAGCTCTCGATTTTCTTGGGGAGGGCCGGGACGTATTTCATCGCCCATCGCCCCCGTGGAAGGGGGCTCGAAGGAGGACGTCCCATGGAAGCGCTCACCGCCGTGAAGGTGCTGCTCATCGTCACCAGCCACTCGCAGTTCGGGAACACCGGGGAGAAGACGGGCTTCTGGTTGGAGGAGCTCGCCGCGCCGTACGAGCAGTTCACCAAGGCCGGGGCCCAGGTGGACATCGCGTCGCCGCTGGGCGGCAAGGCGCCCGTGGATCCGCGCAGTGAAAAGGAGCAGACGGAGGACACACGCGCCTTCCTCGCGGACGCCGAGGCGACGAAGAAGCTGGCGAACACGAAGGTGCTCGCCCAGGTGAAGGACACCTACGACGCGTACTTCGTGGTGGGCGGGCACGGCGTGATGTGGGACCTGGCGAAGCACGCGCCGACGCACCAGCTGCTGTCCGCGGGCTACGCGCGGGGCTCGGTGGTGGCGGCGGTCTGCCACGGCCCGGCGGCGCTGGTGGGCGTGAAGGGACCGGACGGCAAGCCGCTGGTGGCGGGCAAGCGCGTGGCGGCCTTCAGCAACGCGGAGGAGCAGGCGGCGAAGTTCGACGCCATCGTCCCCTTCCCGCTGGAGACCCGGATGCACGAGCTGGGCGCACGCTACGAGTCCGGCCCGCTGTGGAAGAGCTTCACGGTGCGCGACGGGCGGCTCGTCACGGGGCAGAACCCGGCGTCCTCGGCCGCCACCGCGCAGGAGGTCCTGAAGGTCCTGGCCGAGAAGAAGCAGGCCCCGGCCCCCAAGGGCTGAGGTCCGCCGCGTCAGCCGAACTGGAAGCCGGAGATGCGCGTCCCCATCATGGAGCCGGACCAGGCGGTGGTGCCCCGGTCCTCACCGGCGGCACCGGCGGCGACCATCAAGGGGAGCAGGTGCTCCTCGCGAGGATGGGCGAGCCGCGCGTAGGGAGCCTGCATCCACTGCGTGAGCTTGGCGTCACGCTCGGATGAGGGAGAGGTGACGGCGTCCTGGACCCACGCGTCGAACTTCGCGGAGACCTCGTGCGCGCGAGGGTCTCCGAAGGCGCGCAGGTTGTGGAACGTCATCCCGCTGCCGATGATGAACACACCCTCGTCGCGGAGCGGCGCGAGCGCCCGGCCCATGGCCAGGTGCTCCGCCGGGTCCAGCCCCTGCTTCAGCGACAGCTGGACGCAGGGGATGTCCGCCTCCGGATACGTCAGCTTCAGCGGGATGAAGGTGCCATGGTCATAGCCGCGCGCCGGGTCCTCCGACGTGGCGAAGCCCGCCGAGGAGAGCAGTTCGCGCACGCGCGAGGCGAGCCGTGGGTTGCCCGTCGCCGGCCAGGGGATGCGGTACGACTCCGGCGGGAACCCGTAATAGTCATACAGGATGGGTGGCGCGGTGGACGTCATCACCGTGGCCACGGGCTCCTCCCAGTGGGCGGAGATGACGAGCAGCGCCTTGGGTGGCGTCGCGAGCTGCTGGCCCACCTGGCGCAGGTAGGTCGCGAGCGCCTGGACCTCGGCTTTCGGAAGGCCCATTTCCACGAAGGGCCAGGGGCCACCGCCGTGCGGGATGAAGACGACGGGCAGGCGCGAGGGGGCGGTATTGGACGGGTCGGTCGGCATGGGGTCCTCTTGAGCCATTCAACTCCACGGGTGGACCGGCGCGCCAACGCACTCCGGGTGGACCCCTGCGTCCGCTTGAGACACGACGTCTTCTGCTATGAACCCGCGCTGGGGGACGGATGGGTGGTCCCGTCGCGAAGGGGGTTGCATGAAGAGCATCATCGGGTGGGCGCTCGCCGCGTTCGGCGTCTTTGGCATTGGCCTCGAGATCGACAAGCTGATCAATGGCACCGCGGACCACACGGTCGCGGGGATCATCCTCGGCGCCGTCTTCGTCCTCGGAGGCCTGGCGCTCGTCCGCTCCGCGCGGCGCGCGAAGCTGCCGCCCGAATTGAGGGATGCGCCTGTCGTGGTGCGGCCCTCGCTGGACTCCCGCGACGTCGAGCGGGCCGTGCTCGCCTGCGCGCAGGGGCACGGCGGCCGCGTCACCATCGCCGAGGTGGCGACGGGCACGCACCTCTCCTTCACCGAGGCCAAGGAGGTGCTCGAGGAGCTCTCCCGCGCGGGCGCCTGCACCGTGGACGTCACGGAGAACGGCGCGTTCATCTACGAGTTCACCGGCCTGATGCCGCGCGAGACGGCTCCCTCGGCGCTCAAGGCCTGAGGCCCTCGCTCCCGCTCAGACTTCCTCGTCGGGCAGGGATGGCACTCCACCGGCCGAACAACTCCCTGCTCGCAGCGCCCGCCGCGACTACCGTCCCAGTTTGAGGGTCACGGTCGCGGAGTCCTCCACCACCGACCCCTTCAGCGTGAAGCGCAGTTCCCAGACGCCGGGCATGAAGAGGTCCGCGTCGGAGACCTCGAAGCTCCCTGGCTCTCTCGCGGTGACTCGGGGAACTTCGGAGATGCCGTGGCCCATGGCGGGCATCCAGGGCTGGACGGACAGCACGACACCGGGCACCGGCTTTCCCGACACGGCCTCGGTGATTCGCACCTGGAACGTCTGAACGCCTCTTCGGAGCGGTGTCATCGAGGAGAGGACCTCGACGCGGAGCCGGCCGGATGCGCTGGCCACTGTTCCCACGGTAGCGACCGCGCTCACCTGGCCAGCATCTGGTTCGGCGGAGGGTGTCGCTCCCAGCAACAGCATTCCCATCAGCAGTGCCTTGATCATCCTTGCCGTGTAGCGGAAGAGGCCCGCCCGGGTTCTGCGACAAGGTGTCGCATCGCGCATGCGGTCTGGATGCGAGAGGGTGCGCCATCATGTCCGCCCTTCCGTCCTCTTCCGCGCAGCCCCGCTCGTGGGTGTTCGTGGTGCTGGGAGCCGCGGGGCTGACCGTGTCCGCGCTCGCATGCGCGGCGCTCGTGCTGGTGCTGGACTTCGCCTGGTCGGAGGCGCCGACGACGAATGCCTCGTGGGAGCTGGAGGTCCCCCCTCCGGTGTATGGGCCACTGCCCTCGCTCACCCTTCGCGATGAGCAGGGCCAACCGCTGGAGACCGGGCAGCTTCAGGGACAGCTCACCCTGCTCCACTTGGACGCGCATCCCCTCCCCTTCCTGCGGCAGGTCCAAGAACGGCTGAAGGCCGACGGCGTCCCAGTCCAGGTCGTCATCGCGACGTCGCGCGACTCCACGGTGCTCCACCCGGATTGGCAGCCGCTGCGGGACAGCGGACGCCTTCTGTTGCTGGTGGACCAACGCCTCCAGGTCCGGGGCGTCTACGACTCGAACCAGACGCCATCCACTTCCGAACGCGTCATCACGGACGCGCGCTGTCTGCGCTCCTGTCCCCCTCTATGAAGACCCCATCCCTATTCGTGCTCGCCGGAGCAGCGGTCATCGCGTTGCTGTTCACCGCGTGGCCTCGCGTTCAACGCGAACGCGCGCGCATCGCCGCGGAGAACCTGCCCTTGTACGGGCCGCTCCCGCGCTTCGAGCTGACCGCCCAGACGGGACGCCCCTTCTCCGACACCGACATGCGGGGCCACCTCTACGTGGCGGACTTCTTCTTCACCCGCTGCCCCACCGTGTGCCCGCTGCTCACGGAGAAGATGCTGCGCGTGCAGCGACAGGCCCGGGAGCAGGGCTTGGACGTGCGCTTCGCCTCGTTCAGCGTCGACCCTCGCTACGACACGCCGGAGAGGCTGACCGCCTATGCGCGCGACCATCGCATCGACACGTCCAACTGGACGCTGCTGACAGGGCCGCTGGACCAGGTGGAGACGACCGTCCTGGAGGGCTTCCGGGTGATGATGGGCCGCGACGCCGACGCGGGCGAAGACGACTTCTTCAGCGTCTTCCATGGGGAGCACTTCGTGCTCGTGGACGCCCGGGGACAGCTTCGCGGCTACTACCGGGTCACCGAGGGAGCAGGCGGATTGGAAGCCCTGCTCCGGGACGCCGCGCTGCTGTCCCAGGCCCCGGAGTAACAACACGGAATTCAGGACAACCCGAGCGTCCGGTGGCAAGGGGTGAGTACACTCGCGCGGCCGTCCATCCTCGCCCCGCCTTCGACCCGGAGAACAGAGTGTCGCACCCCACGATCCGCACCATCCTTGGCGCATCCGCCCCGGACTCGCTTGACCCCTTCAGCACCGCATTGCTGGTGATCGACTTCCAGGAAGAATACTTCAGCGGAAAACTGCCCATTCCGGATGGGACGCGAGCACTGAACAACGCCAGGCGACTCATCGCCTTCGCGGATCGGCACAAGCTGCCGGTCTTCCACGTGTGGCACGTGAGCCCGTCCGGCGCTCCCGTCTTCGCCCACGACAGCGCGACGGTCTTCTGCCACAAGGACCTCCAGCCGGCCGCCCATCACAAGGTCGTGAAGAAGAACCAGATCAGCGTGTTCCAGGGCACGGAGCTCCATCACGAGCTGCAGATCTCCCGAATCAAGACGCTGATCATCTCCGGCCTGATGACCCACGCCTGCGTGTCCGGCGCGGCGCGTGATGCGGTCCCCCTCGGCTACAACGTCATCGTGGCGGACGACGCCTCGGCCACCCGGGACATCGATGTGCCCGGCGGCGGCACCATTCCCCATGATGTGCTGCACAAGTCCGCGCTGGTGACCATCGCCGACACCTTTGGCGCCGTCATGGGCACCAACGCCATCGTGAATCTGAACGTCCGCTGACGTGAAGGAATTCAGCGGGCTCGCCGCACAAGACGAGCTCGCTTTCTTCCCATGACGCTGGCGCCTGCTGGATCGCGAAGTGGACGCTCAAAAGGATGCGGATTGCATGAGCCCCGCTCGGACCAACAATTCGCGCACCCGCCGCGCCAGCGCGATGTGCTCGGGGTTGGCCACGGTGAATCGCTCGGGGGTCAGGATGATCAACGTGCCCTTGTCCTCGACCGGCTCGATGCGCACGGGGGTGGGCAGTGGCGGCACCGCGCCCAAGCGAAGTGAGAGGTACGTAAACCACCCCAGGGAAAAGGGCGCCGAGTCTGGCTCCGGGTACTGCATCCTGTAGGTAGTCGAGCCCGCCAATGCCCAGTCGGGCTCCCAGGCGGAAATCATCGCTCTCACGATGCCTTCCAGGACAGGAGTCGTAACGATCCGGTCCGCGTTCGGCCCCCTTCTGGGTAGTGGCATCACGCAGTGATTGGGGTTGGCACCACTGTAGTCGCCGCACTTGATGCGCAGGTCTACGCTGTCCGCGCCGATTCCTCCGTTCCCGAACCAGAAGCTAAAGCCAAGATCCTCGAAAGCAGGCCCCCCCTTCTCGCGGTTCACCCCGCGCTGAAACATCTCGGCCAGCGTCGGCACATCGGGTGGCATCAGAGGATGCTTGAGTGCGTCCTTCCGTGACCTTGCGGGCTTGTACCAATGGGCAAGGAAGGGATCACAGGAGGCCAGGAGGTTGAGGAATGCCGCTGTCCGCCGGGCACACTCTTCGGGAGACTCCTTGCGTGAGCCCCAGTAGGCGCAAGCATTGTAAGTCTCCGGGTATATCTCTGGCGTGGATGTGCTGGTCACGAATCAACCTCTTCAGAGTGCCGGAGTGTGGACGACTTCAACTCCTTTGATTCCCGCTTCCTGAAGGAGCTTCCGCATTGCGTCGGCAGCACGCTTTTCCGCAACGTGCCATCGGATGGGAACTCCACTCTCCCTAAGCTTCCTACTCTGTCGATCAGCCTGAGCAATAAGGTCCTTGGCCCCAGAATGGCGGAACTGAAGTTGCCCCGGTTTCGTGGAGTCCCACCCGCTGTGCGAAAAGGGTCCCACGATGCCGAAGTCACGCCCCCCATACCCGCCGGAGTTCCGTGAGCGGGTCGTCGAGCTGATGAAGGCCGGCCGGTCCGGCAAGAGTCTCGCAAGAGAGTTCGGTTGCACCGAGCAGAGCATCCGCAACTGGAAGAAGCAGCTGGAGGGGAGCGGCAGTCGCGCCCCCAGCAGCAACGGCGAGAGCAGGCCAGCTCCCAGGGCGAGCAGTGCCGCCTCGGATGAGCGCGCCGAACTCGAGCGGCTGCGGCGCGAGGTGCGGGTGCTGCGCGAGGAGCGCGACATCCTAAAAAAAGCTGCGGTGCGCTCAACCCGTCAACGCAACACCTGGTGCAGTTTGGCGGCGGGAGTTTCGAACCCCAGGGTCTTTCTCGGACGCTGGTTCAATCTGAGGGCCACTGCGTCTAGTTCTCGCTGAGAGAGAG
>NZ_RAVX01000018.1:130033-181858 GCF_003611605.1 Corallococcus sp. AB011P | reverse complement strand
CGCTCCGCTTCGATGCGCGCCAGCTCCGCGAGCCGAGCCTCCTCCGCCAGCCGCTCCGCCTCCCGCCGCGCTTCCTCCTCCGCCCGAAGCCTCGCCTCCTCCGCCAGCCGTGCCTCTTCCAGCGCCCGGAGCCGAGCCTCTTCCGCCAGCCGCTCCGCCTCGATACGCGCCAGCTCCGCCAGCCGAGCCTCTTCCGCGAGCCGAGCCTCCTCCGCCAGCCGCTCCGCCTCCAGCCGCGCCAGCTCCGCGAGCCTCGCCTCCTCCGCGCGCCGCTCCGCCTCCTCGCGCCGGCGCGCCTCCTCGATGGCCCAGGCCTCCTCCTCCGCCTGCCGCAGCTCCTCCTCACGCCGCAGCCGCTCGCGCTCCTCCCACTCCTCCACCGACAGGGCCTCGATGCGGCCCTCGCGCTCCAGCACCCGCAGCAGCGCCTGCTGTGCCCCCGTCAGCGACTCCGGCCTCCGGAACGCCCCCAGCGTCTCCAGCAGGCCCCGCTCCGACGCATCCGCCAGCCACGGCTCGCACGCCGCCACCTCCGGGCAGCGGTAGACCCTCGCGGGCACGGGCTCACTGGGCGCCGGCTCCAGCGCCGCCCGCACCACCCGCACGCCCGCGATGGGCGCGAAATCCCCCGCCGCCTCCACCGACTCCGCCTCGAAGTCCGCGCTCTCCGCGAGCTCGCTCAGCCGCCGCACCTGCGCCAGCACCTGCTGCTCGTGCACCACCGCGGGCCGCAGCCCGCTGTCCTCCAGCAGCTCCTCGTCCGGCGCCGCCGCCCCACCCCGCGCCCACAGCGCGTCCAGGGCGTCCACGCCCAAGAGCCCGTTCTGGAAGAGCGCCTGCGCCGGCGTCTGGTAGCCGAAGCCCAGCTTCGCGCCCACCAGGTCGCCCTCGCGCAGCCACAGCGCGGACTCGCGTCCACCGGCGTGCAGCGTCAGCCGGCCGGTGGCTCGGGACTTGTGGGCGGCATACAGCGCTTCGGCGACCTGCGAGGCGGACATTCGGCCACGGAGTGTAGCCCGTCCCGCTCGCCCCTCAATTCGACGGCGGTGCCTGCCTGGCCGCTGTCCCCAGCTGCACCTGACGCAGCGCCTCGTAGGCGCCAATCCCCACCGACGTCGAAAGATTCAAGCTCCGGCGCTCCGGCAGCATCGGGATGGTCACCGGCGTCCCCGTCCCCCCCTCCATCACCTCCGGCAACAGCCCCGTCACCTCCGAGCCGAACACCAGGTGGTCCCCCGGCTCGAATCGCGCCGCGTACAGCGATGTCTCCGCCCGGGCGGAGAACAGCCACCGCCGGGCCTGGGGGTACTCCGCTACATAGGCGTCGTAGGTCGGGTACAGCTTCAGGAACACCTTGTCCCAGTAGTCCAGCCCCGCCCGCTTCAGGTTCCGGTCGTCGATGGAGAACCCCAGGGGCTCCACCAGGATGAGCCGGCACCCGGTCACCGCGCACAGCCGGGCCACGTTGCCGGTGTTGGGAGGAATCTGCGGGGAGACGAGGACCAGGTGCAGGGGGGACGCCAGGGGCTCAAGCATGGGATAGAACACCGGACATGCACTGGAGGGTGACCAACGAAACGCGGCAGCGGCTGCTCGCGGACCGCGCCGAACGCGCCGAGTCCTTCGTCCAGCGCTTCCAGGGGCTCATGGGCCGCGCCTCGCTGCCCATGGGGGGCGGGATGCACATCGCCCCCTGCAACTCCATCCACACCTTCTTCATGCGCATCCCCATCGACGTCGCCTTCCTGGACGCGGAAGGGCGTATCGTCAAGCAACTGTCCGCCATGCCTCCCTGGCGCACCTCGTCCATCTACTTCAAGGCCCGCTCCGTCCTGGAGCTGCCCGCCGGGGTCCTCCTGGCCAGCGGCACCCAGGAGGGCGACCGCCTGGTCTTCGCCCCGGGAGAAGCCCCGGGCGCCTAGGGGTTCGGGCGCCCGTGCCTTCCCCCCCACCCGCACCTGGAGGGGGGAATGCTGGGACAGACGAGAGGTTTTTGACCCCTTTTGGAGCGCTTTGTTAACGTCGCGCCCCGATTTTCACGCCTCTCCCCGGAAGAGTCCCTTCGCATGCGCATCGAGGTCGCCGGCAGCACCCACGTCGGGATGAAGCGGAACCACAACGAGGACAACTACCTCGTGCTCCCCGAGGAGAACCTCATGGTCGTGGCGGACGGCATGGGAGGCCATTCGTCCGGGGAGATCGCCAGCCGCATCGCGGTAGACGAGCTGGGTGAGTTCTTCCGCCTCACGTCCAAGGACCAGGACGCCACCTGGCCCTTCAAGATGGACAAGCAGCGCAACTACGACGAGAACCGCCTGGCCACCGGCATCAAGCTGGCGAACGCGCGCATCTTCGAGCGCGCCACGGTGGACACCAAGTACAAGGGCATGGGCACCACCATCGTGTCCGTGCACTTCGCGGAGAACGGCGTCTACGTGGGCCACGTGGGCGACAGCCGCGTGTACTTCTTCCGCGGCGGCATCCTCCAGCAGGTGACGGAGGACCACTCGCTGCTCAACGACTACCTCAAGGCGAAGAAGCTCACGCCGGAGGAGATTGAGAACTTCCCCCACAAGAACGTCATCGTCCGGGCGCTGGGGATGAAGGAGCAGGTGCAGGTGGACGTCACCCGCGTGGATCCGCTGGAGAACGACGTCTTCCTGCTGTGCTCGGACGGACTGAGCGGCATGATCACCGACGCGCAGATGCAGGACATCCTGTCGCGCACGCCGGAGCTGGAAAAGGCGTGCGGCCAGCTCATCGACCTGGCCAACGCGGCGGGCGGCAACGACAACGTCACCTGCGTGCTCGCGCGCTACCACGCCGCCTGAGGAACCCGTCCCCTCCGGACGCGTGAAGGCCCGTGCTCCCAAAAGGAGCGCGGGCCTTCGTCTTGAGGAGTCCCCATGTCCTGGCACCTACGAAGCCCGCAAGACAGCCACGGGCCATCACGTGCGCGCGGTGCTCCAGCCCGGAGCGCTGCTCTTCGTTCCGAAGGACGGCGTGCGCACGTTGCGCGTCCGGGTGGATGCCATCGACGCGGGCACGAAGGAGACGCTGCGCTCCACGCATCCGGCCCCCAAGTGGGGCGACGCGGAGACGCGGCGGACCGTCACGCTCGCGAAGCCGCTCACCACGAAGCTGGTGGAGGGCGTCCAGGAGCTGGGCCAGCCCGCGCCCGTGGGTCCGTCCTGCTGTCCTGGAACGACCGCGACAGCGGCATCACGGATGCCAAGGAGCAAGTCGTGGCGGAGCGCCAGGAGGATGGCACGGACGACGCCCCGAAGATCTCATGGGCCACGCCGGGCCAGAAGCTGCGCGTGACGTTCGGTCCCCGCCTCACGCTGGAAGCCACCTGGAGTCCAGATGGCTCCGGAGTGAAGGTCGCCGCCAGGCCGTGAGCCACGGACGCGGCGCCGATGCACCGCGAGAACAGCCAACCCCCACCGCGAAGCGCCGCCTCCAGCCACCGGACTTCGCCAGCAGCCCGACGCGGTCCAAACCCGTCCGACGGTCCAACAGGCTCCGGTGGCCGGAGCAGCGCCCCTCCTGGCCACGGTCTTCAAAAACCTGTCCGACTGTCCGACAGGTTTGTGCGGTGCACCGCCGCCGGGGGGAGGCCATGGGGCTCTCAGCTTCTCATCCATCGCGAGAGAGCCCCCGCCCGCGGGCTCAGCGCCCCGCGAGCGGCGCGGGCACCCGATGCGATCCCCACGCGAGCACTTCAGTGAGCGCCTCACCGGGGGACACCTGCGTCTCCTCGAATACGGCGCAGCGCTCCAGCTTCGCGCCCTGCCCCACCCGCGCCCCCGGGCCCACCGACACGCCCGGGCCCACGGTGGCTCCCGCGTCCACCACGCTGCCCGCGCCCACGTACGCGGGCCCACGCACCGTCCCCGCGACGCGGGCCTCCGGGTGCACCCAGGCTCCGTCCGCCCCGGCCTTCAGCCCGTGAAGCGGTGAGTCCTTCCCCAGCGCCTGCAACGGCACGCGCCCTTCGAGCACGTCCCGCACCGTGGCCAGGTAGCGCGACGGCATGCCCAGGTCGGACCAGTACGCATCCACCGCGTGCCCACGCACCTGGAGCCCCGCCTGCATCACCCGCACGTAGACCTCGCGGTTGATGTCCTCGGGACCTTCGGCCGTCATGAAGTCGAACACGCTGGGGGACATCACGTGCACGCCCGTGAAGTGCCACGGACGCAGGCCCTCTCCGCCCGGCCCGTAACCCGCGATACGGCGCACCTGCCCGCCCGCGTCCGCCTCCACCGCCGCGTACTTCTCCCCCTCCGGCATGGGCAAGAGCACCATCGTCGCCACCGCGCCGGACTCACGGTGCGCCGCGACCACGGGCTTCAGGTCCACCGGGAAGAGGATGTCCCCGTTGAACACGAGGAAGTCATCTCCGGAGAGGAAGTCCCGCAGGCCGCGGATGCCTCCGCCCGTGCCCTGGATGACGGGCTCGTGCACCACGTGCAGCGGCAGCCCCGCGCGCTCGCACTCCGCGCGGGCCACCGCCGCCATCGTGTCCGGCAGGTGGTGCGTGTTGATGCCCACCTCCGTCACGCCCGCCGCCTTCAACACCGCCAGGTGGTAGCGCAACAGCGGCTGCCCGAGGAACGGCATGGCCGGCTTCGGCCAGCGTTCCGTGAGCGGGCGCAGGCGCGTGCCCAGGCCCGCACAGAGGACCATCGCTTTCATGTCTTCAGGCCGCCAGCTCGGGCACGTACTTCGCAATCAGCTTCTGCAGCCCCGCCAGCTCCGGCCGGCGCGCGAACGCGGCCTTCACGTAGCGCAGCGACGCGGGGATGGAGACGAGGAAGCCCGGGTTGCCCTTCACGCGGTTGATGAACTCGAAGCGCCCCGCGTCCTTCAGCTTGCGCTGGATGGTCAGCAGGTCGAAGAACGCCTTGAACTCCTTCGCGTCGATCTTCTCCCCGCTCTCCTGCTCGAACGTGGCGATGTAGCGGTCCAGCATCGTCTCCACGAAGTCGCGGTCCAGCTCCACGTAGCTGTCGCGCAGCAGCGCCACCAGGTCGTACTGGCGCGGGCCCTGGAGCGCGTCCTGGAAGTCGATGACCACCAGCTCGCCCTCCTTCACCATGATGTTGCGGCTCTGGTAGTCGCGATGCGTGAAGCCTCGCGGCGCGGCGGCCAGCTGCTTCGCGATGTCCCGGAACGTGGCGTCCAGCTCCGCGCGCTCCGCGTCCGTGGGCAGCTTGCCGCTCCAGGCCTCCAGGCCCCACTCGCGGAAGTGATGCAGCTCCCAGTCGTACAGGTCCTCGTCGAAGGCGCGCGTGAAGGCCAGGCACTCCGGGTCGCGCTGCTTCTCCGCCTGCACGCGCAGCTTCGCCAGCAGGTCCACCGCGCGCGTGTAGAGCGCCTGGTTGTGGCGGCCGCCTTCCAGCGCGGACTCGAAGGTGATGTCGCTCAGGTCCTCCAGCACCATGATGCCCGCGGGCTCGTCGTAGCGGAGGATGCGCGGCACGCGCACGCCCAGGCGGTCCAGGTAGCGGTGCACGTTGACGAAGGGCAGCTCCTTCGGGGGCTCGCCCTTGGTGGCCTCCTCGCTCTTCTTCGTCGCGTCCGGCGGCATCACCATCAGCACCCAGCTCTCCGGGGGCGTGCCGACGCGGTAGTAGGAGCGGTTGCTCGCGTCGCCCTTCAACTTCTTGATGGGGGCATCGGGGACGGGACGGCCAATGGCCTGTCCCACCTGGTCGCGAAGGGCGGCCTCAAGTTCCATGGGGGGCGGGTGCTCCAGAGGGGGAAGGAAAAGACGCCCGCGAGTATCGGAGGCACGGCGCGGCGGGTCAAAGCCCTCGTGGGCCACGCGTCCGGCGGACGCCTGCCCTGTCGCCTACGCGACGAGGAACCTCAAGCCCTCCCTCCAGGAAGGCCTGCCCCCCGAGGGCCAGGGCAACGCATCCCCGTTCGCGGCATCCTGCGTCAGGAAGGGGCCCGCCTTCGGGCATGTTCCCCCTGACAGGGCGGAGCACATATAAGGCCCCGACCCTCACTTTTTTCGGGAAGCCACGCACGATGGACATCCAACAGAACATCCTCACCGCCATTGGCCACACGCCGCTGGTGAAGCTCAACAAGCTCGTCGGTCCGAACGACGCCACCGTGCTCGTGAAGTGCGAGTTCATGAACCCCGGCGCGTCCATCAAGGACCGCATGGCGCTCTACATCATCGAAAAGGCCGAGCGGGAGGGGCGGCTCAAGCCCGGCGGCACCATCGTGGAGAACACGTCCGGCAACACCGGCATGGGCGTGGCGCTGGCCGCGGCGGTGAAGGGCTACAAGTGCATCTTCACCATGCCGGACAAGATGTCCCTGGAGAAGATCAACCGCCTGAAGGCCATGGGCGCCCAGGTCGTCGTCACGCCGACGAACGTTCCGGCGGAGGACCCGCGCAGCTACTACGAGACGTCCAAGCGACTGGCCAAGGAGACGCCGGGCGCGTTCATGCTGAACCAGTACCACAACCCGGACAACATCGAGGCGCACTACCACACGACGGGTCCGGAGATCTTCCAGCAGACCGACGGGAAGATTGACTACTTCGTCTCCGGCCTGGGCACCGGCGGCACCATGAGCGGCGCCGGCAAGTTCCTCAAGGAGAAGATCCCCGGCCTGAAGAACGTCGGCGTGGATCCGGAAGGCTCCGTCTACGAGGGCTACTTCAAGACGGGCAAGCTCACCGAGCCGCACGTCTACAAGGTCGAGGGCATTGGCGAGGACATGCTCTGCGGCGCCATGGACTTCAAGGTCGTGGACGACGTGCGCCAGGTGGATGACCGCATGTGCTTCAACGCCGCGCGCCGCCTCGCGCGTGAAGAGGGCATCTTCGCGGGCGGCTCGTCCGGTGCGGCGGTGCACGTGGCGGTGCAGCTGGCGAAGGAGGTCGGCAAGGGGAAGACCATCGTGGTCGTCCTGCCAGACTCCGGCAGCAGCTACATCAGCAAGTTCCACTCCGACGAGTGGATGCGCGACAACGGCTTCATGCAGGAGAAGGGCGCCGGCACGGTGCGCGACATCATCGGCGCGAAGCCCCGCGACCTGAAGACGGCCAAGCGCGGTGACCGCGTGGACCACGTGGTGGAGACCATGCGCAGCAACGGCATCAGCCAGATGCCCGTGGTGTCCGACGACGGGCGCGCCGTGGGCATGGTGCACGAGTACGACCTGCTCAACGCCCTGGTCGCCAACAAGGTGAAGTTCCAGGACGCCATCGACCCCATCGTCGCCCCGCTCCAGGGCGCCGTGTCCGCCGACGCCAGCATCGACCGGCTGCGCGAAATCTTCGCGCGCGACAACGTGGCCGTGGTGAAGGACGGAGAGACCGTCGTCGCCATCGTCACGAAGATCGACCTCATCGATTACCTGCACCGCACCGCCGCTTAAGGCCGCGGGCGCAAGAGCCTGAAACACCGCGGGCCCGGAAGGAGGAGGACATCCTCCCTTCGGGCCCGTCGTGTATCGCGGCGGTGATGCGGGGTCCGTCAGAGTCCCGGCGGGTCCGGCTTCGTCAGGTCCAGGGCCACCATGTGGTAGCCGGGCCCCACGTGCATGAAGCCGAAGCGCTCCGCGCGGTTCTTGATGGCGTCCAGCTGCGAGTAGCCCAGGAGCAGCTTGAAGCCCTGGCGCCGGGCCTCGTCGCGGACGGCGGCGACGATGGCGTTGACCGCTTCGTTGCGGTCCTCCTTGGTCAGCCCGGGCGCGGCGATGATGCCTTCAATCAACGCCACCGAGCTGTCCGTGCGGTACAGGAAGCCCGCCGCCTTGTCCGGCACCACGAAGCCGTATTCCGGCAGGGCCTCCGGCGTCATCGTCTCATCCCACGGCTTGCGCCACAGGTTGAGCAGCTCGTGGTGGACCTTGGAGTCGAAGCGGACGGGCTTCATGGACTAGGAGACGAACGTCGACATGCGCTGCGCGGCGAGCTCGGCCGCGTTGTTCATGCCCAGGTTGGTGAGCGGGTTGCTCTTGTTGGACTTGAACAGGTCGCCGATGATGTCGGTGACCTTGTTCTTGCCCGTCGCCAGGTTCAGCGCGCCGGACAGCAGGCTGTTGCCGCCCGCGCCGTCCATCAGGCCGGAGTTGGCGAAGGTCCCCAGCGCGTTCTTGAGCACGCCGCCGCCCGGGATGAGGTCGGTGGCCGCACCCAGCAGCGACTGGAGGGGGTTCTTGCCCTGCATCAGGCCGCTGGCGAAGCCCATCGCCGCGCCCAGGAGCGGGTTCACCATCGTCACGAACGGCTTGACGATGTCCATCACCTTGCCGAGAGCCTTGCCGATGCCACCCATGGTCTGATCCTTTTCGTGGAGGGCCGCGCGGGCCCTCGAAGTGAGACTGACAGTGGGATTCTCGGAGGGACGCCGGAGAAGTTTCCGGTTCCGGGATTATCCGAGCCTCGCACTGAAAAGCCCCGGGATTCCGGGGCTTTGGCGGGGCGGCTCAGCCCCGGATGGGGCCCTTCTTGGCTTCCGCCGGATCCACGGCGGTACCGGGCTTGGGCGCCACGGTCTGGCCGGGCTTGCTGGCGGAGCCCAGCGCGGCGCTGTAGCGCTGCTCGTGGCTCTTGTCGCTGCTGAAGCCGTCGCGCTGCTGGGCGGGGCTGATGACGACCTCCCCGTCGATGATCTTCTGCAGGTGGGTGCCGATCTCCTCCACCGTGGCGATCTTCGGGTCGCGCGCCTTGAGCTCCTCGTCGGGGATGATCTCCAGCTGGGGCGGCTTGTCCGGGTGGATGGCGTAGTCGAGGATCTTCTCCACGTACTGCGCGACGGGGATCTTCAGCATCTCCGCCTGCTGCTGCACGTCGGCATCCGCCAGCAGCTCCGCGCGCACCACTTCCACGGGGCGCTTCAGCCGGCTGGGCGCCGGAGGAGGAACGACCTCATTGGGGTTGGACATGGGCTTCTCCTTTGGGCGTATTGGTAACCCAGGTCAGCCCTGGAACTCAAAGTGTGGGTTCCCCGGAACGGAAAAAGGCACGCACTCCATGGCCGCCACGATTCTCGAAGCCCGCGGTGTCGCGCCCTTCACCGTCCGGGTCCGCTTCAGTGACGGGATGGAGGGCGAGGCCAGCCTGGAGCCCTGCCTCTTCGACTGGGACCTGTCGCGCGTCCCGGACCTCACCCCGGAGCTGCTGCTCGGCGGCCGGCGCGAGGTCTGGAGGCCGGGGCTCACCGTGGGGAGCGCCCCCACCAACACCGTCGTGGTGGACCGGCCCGGCGTGGCGCCCCACCACGTGAAGGTGACCGTGGGCGGCGGCCACCACCCCTGCTACGTCGTGACGGTGGTGGAGGGCACCACGACCGCCGGGGGCACCACGTCTTCAACACCTGGCGAGACGTGGCGGGTCCCCATGCGGCAGCCCCTGCTGCTGGAGCTGGAGGACTGCACCGTGCAGGTGGACTGAACCGTCAGGGGGTCGGGGGGCGGCGGGCGAAGAGGGCGTTGGCCACCTCCGTCATCACCACCTCGCCATTCTGGTTCACGACCTCCAGGCGCAGCTTGAGCGCGCCGCGGTCCGGCTTGCTCGCGGAGGGCCTCGCCTCCAGCGTCTCGATGCGGATCCGCAGCGAGTCACCGGGGCGCACCGGCTTCTTCCAGCGCAGCTCGTCCAGGCCGGGCGAACCCATGCCGGCGGACTGGCCCAGCAGGCCCTCCACCATGAGCTTGTGGCAGATGGCGGCGGTGTGCCATCCGCTGGCGATGATGCCGCCGTAGATGCTCTTGCCGGCGGCGTCTTCGTCGATGTGGAAGGGCTGGGGGTCGAACTGGCGCGCGAACGCGATGATCTCCTCGCGCGTCACCACGTACGGCCCCCGCTCCATGATTTCGCCGACGGGGAAGTCCTCGAAGTAGCGCATGGTGTCCCTTCTGTGGGTGCCGGGCCCGCCGGCGGTTCATTCCGCCCTTCCCTACCCTCCGGCGGGCCTCGCGGCTACTGCGGAAGCGGCTCTTCCGGGTCGGCCACGGACTCCAGCGTGTCCGCGGGCGGCACGGGGCCGCGCTGCAACGGTTCGGCGCGGTCGTCCGTGGGGCCCGGGGGCGTGTCGTGCGCCTCCTCCGCCGCGGCTTCATCCGCCTCCAGCGCGCTGGCCTGGACACCTCGGGCCGAAGCCTTGGCCAGCGTCTTCCTGAGCGTCAGCGTGTCGCGCACGGTGTTGCCGGAGGTGATCAGCCGCGCGGTGAGCGTTCCACCGTCCACCGTCACGTCCAGGAAGCCGTAGGCCTGGTTGTCGCGCAGCGCGGTCCACGCGGGCTGGCTGGAGGGGAAGGCACGCAGCGTGGCGCCGCCGCTGCCCACCACCAGGTACGGGATGCCGCGCTGGGTGCTGGAGGCCACGTTGTCTCCGTACATGGGCTTGCTGCGCTCGTAGTCGTGGTCATGGCCGGTGAGCACCAGGTCCACGCCGTACTTCTCGAACAGCGGGCCGAACTGGCGGCGCATGGTGAGCTGCGAGCCGTGCTCACCGCTGGACCACGACGGGTGGTGGAAGAAGGCCACCGTCCACGGGCGCGTGTTCGCGGCCAGGTCCGACTCCGCCCACGCCTTCTGCGCCGCGAGCGTGCACCGGTCCGCGGACGCCAGGCCCACCGCGCAGTTGGAGTCCAGGGAGATGAAGTGCACCGGGCCCCAGTCGAACGAGTAGTAGCGCTCGGTGCCCTGCGGGTTGTTGGCCGGCAGGTACATGTTGTCCAGGTAGGGCTGCGCCTGGTTCGTCACGTACTCGTGGTTGCCGGGCGTGGCGAACATGGGCACTTCGCGCAGCAGCCCGGCCATGGGCTTGAAGAGGTGCTCCTGGAACTCCGCGTCCGTGCCGTCCGGGTACGCGTTGTCGCCCAGGGCCAGCAGCAACTCCGAGCGCCACTGCGGCGTGTTCATCACCGCCATCACCTTCGCCTGCATGCTGCCGCCGGTGCCGAAGTCGCCCATCGCGGTGAAGTGTGCCTTCGTGGCCGAGGACGTCGTGGACGTCTGGAACCCGCGCAGGCCCGTCTTGCTGCCGCAGGCCTCCACCACGTAGCTGTAGGTGCGGCCCGCGGACAGGCCATCCAGCTTCACCGCGTGGCGCGTGCCGGACACGCCCGCGCTGACGGAGGACGTGAGACTTGTGCCCTCGCCGTAGCGCACCGTGGGGTTGCAGCTGCTGGCGGTGCGGAAGGCCACGATGGCGGAGGTCTGCTTCACGCTCTGCAGGTACGGCAGGCGCGGCAGCACGGGGCCTGAATCAGAGGAAGACGGCGGCGCGGCGGCCGCGCACGCACGGGCCTCCGCGATGGAGTTCCAGTCGTTCACCGTGTTGCCATTGACGGTGATGCGCACGTAACGCGCGCTGCGCGAGGAGAACGCCACCGTCTGCGCGGACGTGTTGAGCGCGCTGTCACCCGAGTACGCCTGGGTGAAGGTGCCGCCGTCGGTGGACGTGGAGACGACGAAGTGGTTCTGGCGCTCGTTGCCCCGGTGCCACGCGATGGTGGTGCCCGTGAGCGTCTGCGCCGAGCCCAGGTCCATCTGGAGCCAGACGCCCGTCCCCTGCGCGCTCCAGCGCGTGGCGAGGTTGTCGTCCTGCGTGTTGCCGGGAACGTTGCCGTCGTCACCGCTGGCCGTCACCGCCTTGGTGACGAGCTGATTGCAGTTGGACGCGGAGAGCGACTCCGGCAGCGCGGCCGGAGGAACGTCGGAGTCAGTGGGAGAAGGCGGTGACTCGCAGCCAGTCGCGAGCCACGCGCCCAGGAGGCAGGTGGGACCAAGCAGTCGGTTACGCATCGCGCCGGAAACGTTGTGTCCCAACCAACATTCCCCCTGCCCCGGAGGGCAGGGCCGGCCGCCTGGAGCGCGAGCGAGCGCCGGGGACTACTTCACGCGGTCGAGCGCGTGCGCGAGGTCGTCGATGAGGTCCTGCGCGTCCTCGATGCCGACGGACAGGCGGATGAAGCCGTCCGCGATGCCCAGCTTCTCCCGCGTCTCCTTGGGGATGGAGGCGTGGGTCATGATGGCCGGGTGCTCGATGAGGGACTCGACGCCGCCCAGGGACTCGGCGCAGGCGAAGACCTTCACCGTCTTGAGGAAGGTGCGCGCCGCCTCCAGGCCGCCGTGGATGTCGAACGTCAGCATGCCGCCGAAGCCGGTCATCTGCTGCTTGGCGAGCGCGTGCTGCGGGTGCGTCTCCAGGCCCGGGTAGGTGACCTTCTTCACCTGCTTGTGCGTGGACAGGTACTGGGCCACCTTCATCGCGTTCTGCGCGTGGCGGTCCATGCGCACGTGCAGCGTCTTCACGCCGCGCAGCACGAGGAAGCTGTCGAAGGCGCCGGACACGCCGCCCACGGCGTTCTGCAGGAAGTACATCCGCTCCGCGATGTCGTCGCGGCTGGTGCAGACGAAGCCGCCCACCACGTCGCTGTGGCCGTTCAGGTACTTCGTCGTGGAGTGCGCCACGACGTCGAAGCCCAGGTCGAGGGGCTTCTGGAAGTACGGCGTCATGAACGTGTTGTCCGCGACGGAGATGATGCCGCGCTTCTTCGCGACCTCGGCGATGCGCGCCAGGTCGATGAGCTTGAGCATCGGGTTCGTCGGCGTCTCCACCCAGACCATCTTCGTCTTCGGGGTGATGGCCGCTTCGAAGTTCTCCGGCTTGGAGAGGTCCACGAAGGAGAAGTTCAGGCCGGAGCGCTTGAACACCTTGTCGAAGATGCGGAAGGTGCCGCCGTACACGTCGTCGGAGACGATGACGTGGTCACCGGCCTCCAGCATGTGCATCAGCATGTCCGTGCCGGCGAGGCCGGACGCGAACGCGGCGCCGTACTTCGCGCCTTCCAGCGCGGCCAGGCAGTCCTGCAGCGCCTTGCGCGTGGGGTTCTGCGTGCGGCTGTACTCGTAGCCCTTGTGCTCCCCCGGCCCGTCCTGGACGTAGGTGGAGGTCAGGTACACGGGCGTCATGATGGCGCCGGTGGTGGGATCCGGCTCCTGGCCGGCGTGGATGGCGAGCGTGTCGAAGCGCATGGCTTCGCGAACTAACACAGTCCCACCGGCCGTGCAGCGTCCCCCGAGGTCCTACTCGAACTGGCCGTGCCGGCCCGCGCCCTGGGCGAAGCGCGTGGCCCCGGGGATGGACTCCGACTGGAGCACCTTCACCCCGCCCTCGAATTCCTGGCGCATCGCGTCTTCGAAGGCCAGGTCGCCCTGGGCATAGGCGGAAGCCCGGTCCACGTTCATGCAGGCCTGCGGGAAGGCGGCGATTTGGGCGGCCAGGGCTTCCGCGGCGGCCCGGGCCTCACCCTTCGGCACCACGCGGTTGACCAGGCCCATGCCCAGCGCCTCGGAGGCGGGCACGGGGCGGCCGGTGAGGATGAGGTCCAACGCGCGCGACAGGCCAATCAGCCGGGGCAGTCGCACGGTGCCTCCGTCGATGAGGGGCACGCCCCAACGGCGGCAGAAGACGCCCAGCACCGCGTCATCCTCCGCCACGCGCAAATCGCACCACAGCGCCAGCTCCAGGCCGCCCGCCACCGCGTGCCCGCTGATGGCCGCCACCACGGGCTTGGACAGGCGCATGCGCGAAGGCCCCATGGGTCCGTCGCCGTCCGGCTCCAGACGCAGGAGGCGCCCCTCGGACACGGCCTTCAGGTCCGCGCCCGCGCAGAAGGTGCCCGCGTCGCCGTACAGCACACCCACGCGCGCGTCGGGGTCCGCGTCGAAGGCCCGGAAGGCGTCCGCCAGCTGCCGGGCCGTGCCAGCGTCCACCGCGTTGCGGACGTCCGGCCGGTGGAGGATGACGGTGGTGACGGGGCCGTTCTTCTCGACGCGCACGCTCATGGGCCGTGGTTTTCCCCCGCCCCCGGGGCGGCCTGCAATATGAGGGGAGCCATGGCGGACGAAGGCAACCAGGAGACGCAGGGCGCGGGCATGTTCGAGAACCGCCTGCGCAAGAACGCGAAGCGCCTGCGCAAGTGGGCTCGCGCGCAGGGGCTCACCGCCTTCCGCGTCTACGACCGGGACATCCCTGAGTACTCCTACGCCGTGGACCTCTACGGCGACCACGCCCACGTCGTGGAGTTCCCGCGCCGCAAGGCCCACGCGAAGGGCGCGAACGCGGATGCGGACCGCGCGGAAGTACTCGCCGCCGTCACCGCCGTGCTGGGCGTGCCGCCCGAGCGCACGTCCGTGAAGACACACACGCCCCAGCCCTGGGGCCGCTCGCAGTACGGCCGCGTGGGAGAGGGCAGCGAGCGGCTGGTGGTGGAGGAGCAGGGCCTCAAGTTCTGGGTGAACCTGGGCGACTACCTGGACACCGGCCTCTTCATGGACCACCGCAACACCCGCGCCCGCGTGCGCAGCGAGGCCAAGGGGAAGCACGTCCTCAACCTCTTCGCCTACACCGGCGCGTTCACCGTGTACGCGGCGGCGGGCGGCGCGGCGAGCAGCGTGAGCGTGGACCTGTCCAACACGTACCTGGACTGGGCGGAGGACAACCTGGTCCTCAACGGCCTCGCGGACCCGCGCCACGTGCTCATCCGCGCGGACGCGAAGGCGTGGCTGGAGGACCAGGCGAAGCACGGGGACGACAAGTACGACCTCATCGTCTGCGACCCGCCGTCGTTCTCCACGTCGAAGAAGATGTCGGGCACCTTCGACGTGCAGCGCGACCACGTGCGGATGCTGGAACACCTCCGGGCGCTCATGGCCCCCGGAGGCGTCCTCTACTTCTCCACCAACTTCCTGGGCTTCGAACTGAAGGACTCCGCGACCCGGGGCATGGCGCAGGTGGAGGAGATCACCCCCCGCTCCATCCCCGAGGACTTCCACCGCAAGGAGATCCACCGATGCTGGCGCATGGTGGCCCCCTCGCGGTGAGCTTCAGCCGCTGACGGCTACAGCCAGCAGACGTTGTCCTGGCAGCGCTCGCCGGACGGGCACTCGCAGTTGGCCTGGCAGACCTTGCCGGAGCCGTGGTTCACCGGCTTGCACTGGCCGCTGGTGCAGGCCTGTCCAGCCGGGCACTCGCAGTTGGCGCGGCACACGGTGCCGGACGTCCCCGCGTCGTTCGACGGCTGCGCCGGGGGCAGCTTGCACTTGCCGCTGGTGCAGACCTCACCGGATGGGCACTCGCAGTTCACCGTGCAGGAGATGTTGCTGCCCGAGCCCGCGTCCGGCACGGGCTGCTTGCAGTAGCCGCCGTTGCACACCTGGCCGGAGGGGCAGTCGCAGTTGGCGAGGCACGACTGGCCCGGGTCCGGCTGCGGCGACTTGCACTGGCCGCTGTTGCAGACCTGGCCGGCCGGGCACTCGCAGTTGGCCTTGCACTGGCCACCGGACGGAATGGGCAGGCAGTAGCCCACCTCGCACTTGGTGTCCGCCGAGCACTCCGTCGTGGAGGAGCACGACGCGCGGCACTGGCCGTTCACGCAGTCGCGGCCCGTGGGGCACTGGGCCTCCGTGGTGCACGCGTTCGGGTCCGTCGGCGGCTTCTGGCACAGGCCCTGGACGCACAAGCCGCCCGGGCCGCACTTGTCGTCCCGGTCGCACTGCTGACGGCACGCGCCGTTGATGCAGTAGTGGTCCGCGCCGCAGTCAGAGTTGACCCGGCAGACCGCGGTGCCGCCGTCGGAGCCCGCGTCCGGCTTGGTGCCGCCGTCCGTGCCCGCGTCCGGCTTCGTGCCGCCGTCCGTGCCCGCGTCCGGCTTCGTGCCGGCATCCGGCTTGGTGCCACCGTCCGTGGTGCCCGCGTCCGGCTTGGTGCCGGAAGAGGTACAGAAGTTGTCCTTGCAGCGGGCGCCCGCGCCACATTCCGAGTCGCGGTAGCACGACTGGGCGCACCAGCCGTTGATGCACATCTGCGTGCCGGGACACTCGCTGGAAAAGACGCAGTTCTGGGAGTTGGAGTCCAGGTCCCAGCAGCTACCCGAGTGACAGTATTGGTTCGAGCCGCAGTCGGACGTGGTGGAACAGCCGTAGCTGTAGTCGTAGTCGTCGTCGGGCCAGTAACCGCCGCCATTCGTCTCGAGGATACAACCCGACAACAGGCCTAACAGCGTAAGGAACGGCACGACCAATGTGCCGCGAAGCGTGATGTTCCTCATGAGTGGGGGCTCCAAAGGAATGGGATGGGTCCGGACCGGCCACCGGGGGGGTCATCCGATTTCGAGAGCCTTCGACGCAAGAGGGGGCCAGATTGATCAAATAATTTTGATCTTTTTTCGTCTCTCCGGAGACCCAGGGGCACGGAGGCAGTGTGCTCGTCTGGACCACCGATACAGACTGGAGGGCGTTCCTGGAGAAAGGGGACGTCCGGCGTCGCCCTGAAGGAGAAGCCCTGGTGTTCAGCCGAGGAGCGCGCACGTGGGCGTCCGCGGTCCCGCCGGAGTCCGGCGTGGGCGCGGTGGACGCGCGTGGGGCGGCTTCCGCTGACGAGGCCCGCCTGCGGCTCCTGGTCCAGCGGGTCCAGGAGGGGGACCTGGCCGCCTTCGAGCAGCTCTACGAGGCCACGAAGCTGGACGCGGCGCGCACCCTGCGCCACCTGGTGGGAAACCGCGTGGAGGTGGACGACCTCCTTCAGGAGACGTACCTGCGGCTGCTCACGGCGGTGAAGGGCTTCCGGGGGGAGTCCCGCTTCAAGACGTTCCTCTATCGGGTGTGCGCCAACGTGGCGCTCAGCCACCTGAGGTGGAAGCGGCGCCGGCCGGAGGACCCCTTCGCGGACCCGCCGGAGATGGTGGCGACGGGGGAGGACCCGGAGCGCGCCGCGGAGCGTCGTCAGGCCGCCCGGCTGGTGGAGGCGGCGCTCGAGAAGCTCAAGCCCAAGAAGCGCATCGTCTTCGTCTACGCCGAGCTGTGCGGCATGAGCCCGGACGAGATTGCCGTCGCCGTGGGAAGCTCTCCCAACACCGTGCGCAGCCGCCTGCACCACGCGAGATTGGAGTTCACCGAAGCCATGCAGCGTCTGGTCGTCGCCCGGCCGGTGGGAGGTTCCCATGGCCGGCCATGAGACACAGGCCCTGTGGGCGCTGGCCGCGGGGGAGCTGGATGCCGCCGGCAAGGCCCGGGTGGAGGCGCACGTGGCGGAGTGCGCCGCGTGCGCGGCGGAGTGGAAGCGCGTGGTGGAGGCCCGGGCGCTGCTGCACACGGCGCGCTCGGTGGAGCCCTCCGTGCGGTGGGAGGAGACGGGGGCGAAGCTGAAGGCCGCCGCGGCGAAGCGGATGGCGGTGCCCGAGCGGCGGTTCCTGTCGCCGTGGGCGATGACGCTCGCGGGGGCCTGCGCCGTCGCGCTGGTGGTGTGGCTGGGTGGGGCGCGCTGGAAGAATGCGGCGCAAGGGCCGGAGTCCCCGGTCGCGACCCGCCCGGGCGTTGGGGCTTCCGGCGAGCG
This sequence comes from Corallococcus sp. AB011P, assembly GCF_003611605.1. Taxonomy (NCBI): domain Bacteria; kingdom Pseudomonadati; phylum Myxococcota; class Myxococcia; order Myxococcales; family Myxococcaceae; genus Corallococcus; species Corallococcus sp. AB011P. Next base: position 164,477 of record NZ_RAVX01000018.1, on the reverse strand, counting down.
GACCGTACCCGAGGACTTGAAGGCCACCGGGCAGCGTGGCGCCACGGAGGGAGCGGTCGCGTCGGGTGAGGGCTCCCCTTCGACGCCTGGGAAGCTGGAAGCGGTCGCGGCTCACTCGGAAGCTGAGTCCACCACGGAGGCGGAGCGTGTCACCGGCGCGGTGGTGCGGGAGGCCACGGGTGTGGAACATGCGCTGGCGGCCGGGATGCGGCTGCGCTCGGGCATGGCGGTGCGGACGCCTCCGAAGGCGTCGGCCGTGCTGCGGCTTCCGGATGAAAGCCGCGTGCGTCTGTCGGCGGGCTCGGACGTGGTGTTCGCCCGCGCCGAGTCGAAGGCGGTGCACCTGACCGTCCAGCAGGGACGGCTGTCCGTGAATGCCTCGCATGCGCAGCGCGATGCGTTCCTCGTGGAGTCCGCGGGCCTGCGGGTGTCCGTCGTGGGGACGGTCTTCTCCGTGGAGCGCACGGCGGCCGGGGCCGCGGTGGCGGTGCTCGAAGGACGCGTGCGAGTGGACGCGGAGGGTCAGCCTCCGCGCTTCGTGGACGCGGGCGAGCGCGTGGAGCTCGCGGGCACGGGTGAAACCTTGAAGCCTCGCGCGCTCTCCGCTGGAGACCGGCAGGCGTTCCGGGACCTGCGGGCCGCGGAGCCCGGCGTCGCGGTCGCGAGCGTCGTGCCCTCGAAGAAGGGCCCGTCACGCGTCGAGGTGAGTCCGTCCGTTGCCACCCGCGACACGCCCTCGGAGGCGCTCACGCAGGCTCCCGGCACTCCGCCCGTGGAGAACAACGCCGCGCCGTCGCAGGCCGTCGCCCTGAAAGCGCCCGGCGCCTCGGCGCCCGTGGAGAACAACACCGCGCCGTCGCAGGCCGTCGCCCTGAAAGCGCCCGGCGCCTCGGCGCCCGTGGAGAACAACACCGCGCCGTCGCAGGCCGTCGCCCAGAAGACGCCCGATGCTCCGGATCCCGAGGCGCCTCGCACCGCCGTCGCGCAGGCCCCTGCCGTGCCCTCGCCGGGGGAGGCCCTGGCCCAGACGCACGCTCCCAATACGGAGATTCCGCGGGCCGTGCCTCCGCGCGAGCCCACCCCGTCCGACGACTTCGCGCCCTACCCCGGCGCTTCGGCGGGCTCGCTCGCGTCCTCCGCGCCCACGCCGGGCGCCGTGCAGGCTCCCTCCATGGCTCAGGCCACGCCCGCGGAGCCGCGCAAGCGCAAGACGCTGGGGGGGCTCGTTCCGGGCGGACTGCTGTCGGATGACTCCGATGAGCGCTTCCTCGGCTACGCCAAGGTCCAGACGGCCAACACCACGTGCGGCCAGTTCCTCGTGGGCCTGGGGGAGATCGCCGCCGCCAGCCCTCGCACGAGCCACCGGGAACAGGCCCGCATCCTGCGCGGCCGCTGCTTCAACAGGCAGCACCTGCCCGCGGACGCGGAGGACGAGTTCCGCCAGTACCTCCGCGAGTTCCCCAACGGCCGCTACGCCACCGAGGCCCGCATCGCCCTGGGCATGTCCGCCGAACCCGAGCCCGGTGCCCCCGCGAAGGCCCCCGCGCCCATGCCGGCTCCCGCGCCCGTAACGCCGCGCTGGAACGGGTCGCCCCAGCGCGGGCCCGTCAGCCCCGGGGTTCCTCGTCGCTGGTGAACTCCGCGTCCACCTCGCCCCCTTCGCTCCGGGGGCGGCGGAAGGCCGTGGGGCCTTCTTCCGAGGGCGAGGACTCCACCTTCGCGGCCGTCTCCTGCGCGTCGAAGCGCCGGGCGTCCTGGAACGGGTCCACGCCCGGAACAGGCCCGACCTGCGTGAAGCGCACGGTGCCCGACCGCAGCGTCTGCTCCAGCGAGCGCCTCACCCGCGCCGTCACCACTCGGCGCACCGGCGGCACCATCAGCGAAAGCCCTATCACGTCGGAGATGAACCCCGGCGCGATGAGCAGCGCGCCGCCCACCATCACCAGCACGCCGTTGAGCAGGCCCTCCTCGGGCACGCCGCCACCGGCCATGGCCTCGCGCCAGTTGCGGAACACCTTCTCGCCCTGCCTCCGGGCGATGAGGCTTCCCAGCACGGCGGAGGCCGCCAGCAGCGCGAGCGTGGCCCCCAACCCGATGTGATGCCCCAGGGTGATCAGCAGGTACAGCTCCGCCAGGGGCAACAGGATGCAGACGATGACGAGGGCCTTGAGCACACTGGCACGTTAACGCCAGATTCACTCCGGCGCCCATTGCCCGCCGTACGCGCTGTGCGTTCCGCCCGCCAGGGTCCCCGGCGCCCCCCGGCTCACTCCCCGTTGAGCTTCGCCATCAGGAAGCTCATCACGAAGTAGAGGAGGGCGAAGCCGCCCACCGCGAAGAGCACCAGCCGCGACGGCAGCGACATGCGCTCGGATGGCAGGCCCAGGCTGTTCACGCGCTCGGCCCGGTCCATCGCCTCCGCCAGGCCGGGGGTGATCTCCATGGGCTTCGCGGTGCGCCGGTAGTGCTCCGTGCGCAGGTACTGCTCGACCACCCGCTCCGTGGAGGAGCCCGTGAGGACCTCTCCCAGCTGCGGGTCGAACAGCCGGAGCTGGGCCTTGTGGGCCAGCCCGGCGGCCTCCGTCAGGACCTCGCGGATGAGCTCCTCACCATCCACCAGCGGCACGCGCAGCTCCGCGCCCACCACCCGCTTGCCGTCGCGCAGGGGCAGCACCTCCACGGTGCCCACCCCCAGGTCCCACTCGCGCACGCCGTCCGGGCGGGCGGTCCCCGGGCGCGCCGCCAGCAGGGCGTCCACCCGTGCCATGTCGAAGGAGGCGCCTGGGGTCCGCGCCTGAAGGACCAACTCGTAACTCACGCGGGTTGCGAGTATACGCCGCCCGGTCGCCCCCGCCTCTTTCCCTCCGAGACGCCTCGATGAAGCCCACCTCTCCCCCCCGCTCCGGCCGGCCCGGCTCCCCTCCCCCCGGACGCGGCGGCAAGCCCGGCCCGCGTCCGGAGAAGCCCGGCCATCGCCCGGAGAAGCACGGACATCGCCCCGAGAAGCTCCGGCCGGACCGCACGTCGCCAGAGCTGGGCCCGGACGGCATCCCCCAGGTGATGCTCCTGCGCCGCGGCTCCGACCGCTGGCTCGCGGGCCCGCCGTGGATCTACCGCGCGGACCTCAACGGCGACCCCGGCCTCCAGGGCGGTGAGGTCGTGCGCGTGGTGGACGGCCGCGGCTGGTTCATGGGCAAGGCCTTCTATTCGAAGCAGTCCAAGATTTCGCTGCGCTGGCTCACCAACGACGACGTCGCGGTGGACGTGGACTTCTTCCGCCAGCGCCTCCAGTCCGCGGAAAGCCTGCGCAAGCTGGCGCTGCCCGGCGAGACGACGTACCGCCTGGTGCACGGCGAGGCGGACGGCCTGCCCGGGCTCGTGGTGGACCGCTACGGCGACTACCTGAGCGTGCAGTTCCTGGTCCCCGCCATGGAGCAGCGCAAGGCGCTCATCGCGGACCTGCTGGAGGAGCAGTTCCACCCGAAGGGCATCGTCAACCGCTCCGACGTGAGCGTGCGCCACCTGGAGGGCCTCCTCCCGGAGAAGGGCCTGCTGCGCGGCGCGCTGCCGCCGGGCCCCGTCTCCTTCGACGAGGGGCTGGTGCGCATGCGCGCGGACCTGCTGGAGGGCCAGAAGACGGGCGCGTTCCTGGACCAGCGCGAGAACCACGTGATGGCGGCGCAGTACGCCTTCGGCGATGCGCTGGACTGCTTCAGCTACGTGGGCGGGTTCGCGCTCCAGCTGGCCACGCGCGCGAAGCACGTCACGGCGGTGGAGATTTCGGAGTCCGCCTCCGCGCAGCTGCGCGACAACGCCCAGTCCAACAAGCTCTCCAACCTGGAGGTCGTGACGGCCAACGCGTTCGACTTCCTGCGCGACGCGGTGGACGAGGGCAAGCGCTACGACACCATCGTGATTGATCCGCCCTCCTTCGCGAAGAACAAGGACGCGATCCCGGCGGCGGTGCGCGGCTACAAGGAGCTCAACCTGCGCGCCTTCCAGCTCCTGCGCCCCGGCGGCATCCTGGTGACCGCGAGCTGCACGTACCACGTGGATGAGCAGGCCTTCGAGGAGATGCTCGCCTCCGCGGCGGCGGACGCGAAGCGCCGGGTGCAGATCATCGAGCGCCGCGGCGCCGGCCGCGACCACCCCGTCCTCCTCAACCTGCGCGAGACGCGCTACCTCAAATGTTTCGTCCTGCGCATGCTGTGAGATAGGGTAGGACCCATCCAAGGGGTCCATCGAGCGGACCCCGACGTGCGGGAACGGTTCAGTCATGGCACGCCGGGATTGGGACGACGCAGACGATGAGACCCCCGCGTCCGGGACGCGGGCGTTGGAGCGCGCCCTCCAGGAGACGCGCACCGTCTACCGCCAGGCGGACGAGGCGTACGCCCCGTATTCGTGTCCCGCGAGCGGCGAGTGCTGCCAGCTGGCCGTCACCAAGCGCCAGCCCTGGCTATGGCTCCCGGAGTGGGAGCTGCTCAAGCGCAGCAAGCCCCTTCCGCCCCCCCGCGCCGACGGCGCCTGCCCCTACCTGGACGCCGCGGGCCTGCGCTGCACCGTGTACGCGGACCGGCCGTTCGGGTGCCGCACGTTCTTCTGTCAGCGCATCCAGGGCCCCGCCCGGCAGCCGTCGGACGAGGTGTCCAAGCTCCTCCTGCGGTTGGAGCGGATTTCACAGCGCGTGATGCCGTCGCTGCGGGGACCACGTCCCCTCCTGGAATGGTATGCCGGGGTCAGTACCGCCCCGGCCCGGGAGGAACGATGACGTCCATGCTGCAGACGCGGTGGCGGAGCGCCCACCGGAGTCCCCCCGTGTCCGCGCGGTCCAAGCCCGTAGGTGCCCGAGCATGATTCCCCCACGCTGGCTGCTTGCGCCCCAGGAGTTCAAGGGCACCTTGAGCGCGTCCGAGGCCGCGGACGCCATGGCGGAGGGGCTGCGGCAGGCCTCGCTGGACGTGGTGCTGGACGTGGCGCCGCTCGCGGACGGAGGTCCGGGCACGCTGGACGCGCTGCTCGTGGGCATGCCGAAGGGCGAGCGCCGCAGGCTCACCGTGCGCGGCCCCATGGGCACGCCGGTGGACGCCTGCTGGGCGCGGCTGGATGACGGGCGCACCGCGGTGGTGGAGATGGCGCAGGCCTCGGGGCTCGCGCGGGTGCCGCCGGAGCAGCGGGATGCGCGGGCCGCGTGCACGTACGGCACGGGGCAGCTCCTGCGCGCGGCGCTGGACTCGGGGTGCGAGCGGCTCATCGTCGGCCTGGGCGGCAGCGCCACCACGGACGGCGGCAAGGGCGCGCTGGAGGCGCTGGGCTTCCGCTTCCTGGACACGGACGGGGCGCCGCTGCCGCCGGGGGGCGCGAGCCTCGCCAGGCTTTCGCGCGTGGACACGAGCGGCAAGCACCCACGCCTGGAGCAGGTGGAGCTGCTCATCGCCACGGACGTGACGACGCCGCTGTTGGGCGCGGACGGCTCCGCGCGCCTCTTCGGTCCGCAGAAGGGCGCGGACGCGGCGGCGGTGGAGGAGCTGGAGGCGGCGCTGGCCACGTTCTGCCGAATCGTGGACGAGGACGCCGCGAACCTCCCCGGCGCGGGCGCGGCCGGAGGCCTGGGCTACGGGCTCGCGGCGCTCGGAGGCGGGAAGCTCACGTCCGGGTATGACCTGGTGGCGCGGGCGCTGGGGATGGAGCGGCGCGTGCTGCTCGCGGACCTGGTGCTCACGGGCGAGGGGCGCTTCGACCGGCAGACGTCCATGGGCAAGGGCCCCGTGGCGCTCGCGAGGCTGGCGCGCGCGCAGGGCACGCACGTGGTGCTCTTCGCGGGCGTCGTGCAGCGGGATAACGGACCGGAGCTGTCCCTCTTCCGCGAGGTGGTGGAGCTGAACGGACAGGCCCGCCCCGGCGCCACCGCCAGGGAGACGCTGCGCGACGCCACCGCGAAGTGGGCGCTCGCGCACCTGGGCCGGTAGCGGCAGCGCGGCGCGTCCCTACGGAATCGGATCCGTCGTCCGCACCACCTGCATCCCGGCGGCCTTGAAGCCCGCCAGCGCTTCCTTCGCCACGCGCGGGAAGTCCAGCGCCGCGGGCAGCGGCTCCAGCGGAGGCGCGGGCACGGGGCTCATCGCGTCCTCCAGGATGTAGATGTTCCCCAGCTTCGAGCGGTCCGTGCGTTCCAGGAACTGCTGCAGGTCGCGCAGCGTGGACAGCACGCAGTGCGAGCTGGCCTGACCGAAGACGTACACGCGGTCGAACGACAGCAGGTGCTCCATCAGCCGCGCGTTGAACTCGCCCACGCGCTGGCCCTTCACCTCCGTCACCTCCGGCGCCATCACGGAGTAGTTCTCCGTCAGCGGGTGCTCGCCCTTCAATTCGAAGTGCGTGGGCGTGTCCCGCACCAGCGCATGGAAGAGGCTCGCCTCGTACATCGCGGGCACCAGCGCGTGGCTCTGCCCACCCAACAGCGCGTGGTACGGCCAGATGGTCAGCACGTACCGGCCGCTCGCCTCCAGCCCCTCGCAGTACGCCAGGCTCTCCTCCGGGTAGCGCGTCGCCCGCCAGCGGCCCTCCCGCACGTCCTTCGCGGTGATGACCGTCATGGGCGCGGGCGGACGCCCTTCCGCGTCCCTCCACCACCCTGGATGGAAGATTTGGAAGGCCCGGTGCGTGTCCAGCGAGAAGACGAGCCCCGTCAGCCGGTCCAGGTGCGTGTACAGCCAGCGCAGCGTGCGCTGCGTGTCCTCCACCGCGCCCGGGACGAAGAGGCTCGCGCCCGGCGTGCAGAAGGCCACCTGCGCGTCGATGCCGAACGCCGCGATGCGGAAGCGGTCCTCGCGGGCCGGACGCACGCGGTGCTCGGCGGCGTAGCGGTGGGCCTCCTGGGATACCTCCGCCACGCGCTCCAGGTAGAGCTGGCCGACACGTGCGTCGTCGTGGAACCGGGGAAGCGGCAGCGGCATGACGTGCTCTCCAGGCCCATCAGCGCCGCCGCGCCCATGGCGTCAGCGGCCCTGCGGGAAGTGGCGCCGGGTGAGGGACTCCACCAGCGCCTGCGTGGTGGCAGTGTACCCGATGCGCTGCTCCTCCTGCGTCAGGCCTTCGGTCCCCACCAGCGACGGCGTGGACGGGGCCGACTCCATCAGCGGGAAGTAGCCCTGGGGCGTCGCCTCCCCCGCCTGCCCCACCAGCCCCAGCGGCCCCGTGCCCGTGCGGCGGCGGAAGACGATGGGCGTCCCGGGCACGCTCTGCTTGCCCTCCGCCAGCTCGTTGCCGAACTTCATCACCGGCGTCGCGCCCGAGCACGACAGCTTGTAGATGGCCGCCACCCGGTCGCGCGTCAGCGCATGGGACATGGTGCGCGCCACGATGTGGCCGCCGTAGCCGTAGAACTGCGTCGTCGGCTCCCAGCCCACCTGCTTGCGCAGCTCCTCGAACTCGCGCGTCATCTGCGCGTCCAGGCCGTCCTCCAGGATGATGACCGGCTTGATGCCCAGGTCGCGCGCGCGTGTCACCGCGTACAGGTACTGGAGCTTCTTGTTCCCGGAGTCGAACCGGATGGAGTCCCCGCCCTGCGGCTCCTCCGAGATGAGCTTGAACGCCGCGGGGATGCCCGACGTCAGCGTGTCGAAGGTGTCCAAGAGGTAGCTGGAGCGCTGCGGCCGGCGCTCGTGCATCGCGCGGTAGGCCGCGTCGTCGGAGCCGTAGCGCTGCACGTGCTCGTGGCCCATGGTGCCCACGGGAATCATGCCCAGCACCCGCGCGCCCTCCACGTTGCTCGTGCGCTGCACGCCCGCGTCCTGGCACGCGCGCAGGGCCAGCTCGTGCTGCTCCAGACAGGTCGCCGCGCGCAGGCCCACCTCGAAGATGCGCGAGGGGTCCTCGACGACGTCCACCAGCTCCTGCACCTGCGCCCGCACCCGCCGCACGTAGCCTTCCGGGTCCACCTGGATGGACATGGCCCGCACGCCCACCTGGTCCAGCGTCTCCAGGGCGATGCGCTTCTCCTCCTCGCACGTCACCGTGGCCAGCGTCCGGGCCAGGGCCTCGCGGTCCTGCAGCGCCTGAGTGGCCACCTGGACGCGGTAGTTGAGCTGCAACAGCATCGGCTCCAGCCAGGACACCAGCGCGGAGGGGCCCGTGATGGTGAGGATGGGCTCGCGCGGCAGGAACAGCGCGCCCCGCGGAATGGCTCGCACGGACAGCTGCGCCTTGCGCAGGATGGCCGCCTTGAAGCCCACGCCCATCTCGTAGTCGTGGCGGGCGAGGAACGCGTAGTCGTCCGGCTGCGGCTCCGGCAGCAGGTTCTTCACCCAGGCCGCCAGGTCCAGCGGCATCACCTGGGGCCCGCCCTTGCGGTGCGAGTAGTAGAACGTTTCCTTCCGCAGGGGCCAGCCGGCCTCCGCCATGCTGAACTTGTAGCCATCCGTGGCGAGCAGTGACTGGGGCATCGGGAAACGACTCCTTATCGTTGACCCCGAGACTATGCGTGCCCCCCACCCCGTACCTAGGACCAAGGGCTCCGACGGATGCGGGAAACCACGGGTGACCCGTCACCTGTCTTTCCTCCTGCAACCGACACATTGGGGAATACGCTGGATGAGACAGGTGCGGTTAAGCTGTCACGACCCACAACGAAGCCAGGTGCCCATGCCCGCAGAGAACGAGACGCAGAAGGTCGAAGCGGTACTGCGCGAACATGCGATGAGCTACCCCGGCGCCCACGAGGACTTCCCCTGGGGCCACCGCGCGATGAAGGTCAATGACAAGACCTTCCTCTTCATGACCGTCGACGGCGAGAAGCTGAACCTCTCCGCCAAGCTGCCCGACTCGAAGGACGCCGCCCTCACGCTGCCCTTCACCGAGCCCACCGAGTACGGCCTGGGAAAGAGCGGCTGGGTGACCGCCCACTTCGACGAGGCCTCGCAGGTGCCGGTGCCCGTCATCAAGGCGTGGATCGACGAGAGCTACCGCGCCATCGCGCCGAAGAAGCTCGTGGACCAGTTGCCCGCCCGGGGCACCGCCGTCCCCGGCCCCGCCGCGAAGCCGGCCAAGAAGGCCGCCGCGGGCAAGAAGCCCTCCGTGCGCCGGGCCGTGGCCCCGGCGAAGAAGGCCGCGAAGAAGGTCGTGGGCAAGGTGAAGGCCGTGGCCAAGAAGGCCGCCGCCCGCGTGAAGACCGCGGCGAAGAAGGCCACCAAGAAGGTGGCGAAGACGGCCTCCGCCGCCAAGGCCAAGACGGCGCGCAAGGCCGCCGCTCCGGCCCGGGGCAAGCGCGCCGCCACCTCCGCGCCCAAGCGCGCCCGCCGCTCGTAGGCAGGCCCCACACGCGACGAGAAGGGGGCCCTTCGGGGCCCTGCCCTTCCCGCGCGGTGGGACTTCAGGAAGCGGCTACTTCTTGCTCCGGCCCATGGGGCCCTTGGCCGCCGCCTTCGCCACGGCCGTCTTGCGGCGAGCGGCCGGCGCGGACTTCTTCGCGGGCTTCGCCTCCGGCTCCACGAAGAGCTTGTCGTAGTCGCGCATGCTGCGGCGGATGACCTCCAGCGCCTCCTGCCGGTCGTAGACCTCCGCGATCTCCACGCTGCGCTTTCCCTCGCCCGGGATCTGCTTGTAGGTGAGGAAGTAGTGCTTCAGGCGGTCCAGCAGCGGGCGCGGCAGCTGCGCGATGTACTGGAGCTCGCCGTACACGAGGTCCGACTCCAGCACCGCGATGATCTTGTCGTCGGCCTCATTGCCGTCGACCATGCGGAAGCCGCCCACGGGCACCGCGTGCACCAGCAGGTTGCCGTTGGAGACGACCTTCTCCGTCAGCACGCAGATGTCGATGGGGTCCCCGTCGCCGAGGATGTCCTTGTGGCCGGTGCGCTCCGCGCAGCGCTTCGCCACCTGCTCGCCGCAGTACGTGCGCGGGATGAAGCCGTAGAGCGTGGGGCACTGGCTGCTGAAGCGCTGCGGCCGGTCCAGCATCAGGATGCCGGACTCCTTGTCCATCTCGTACTTCACGGCGTCCGTGGGGACGATCTCGATGTACGCGGTGACGACTTCAGGGGCCTCCGGCCCGGGCGCGATGCCGTGCCAGGGGTGGGCCTGCGACTGGGCCTGGGTGCTCTTCTTCATGAAATGTCTCCCGAGCGCTGGCGCGCCTCGGCGTACAGCCCCGCCACCGCTTCTTCCAGGCGGCGGGTAAGGGTATCCCGGTCAGCCAACGTCAGCCCTTCGGTGGGCACGGGCTTGCCCACCACCAACGCGACCCGCTGGCCCCACTGGATGGCCCGCCCGCCCTTGGGGAGGATGAGCCGCGTGCCGGAGACGGCCATGGGGACGACGGGGACCTGCGCCTGGATGGCCAGCGTGGCGGCGCCCTTCTTGAAGGGCCTCAGCTCGCCATCCGGGCTGCGCGTGCCTTCCGCGTAGAAGAGCACGCTGACCCGCTCGCGCAGCGCCGTCACGGCCTCCTGGAGCCGGGCCCGGTCATCCGCGCCGCCGGTGCGCTGCACGGGGATGTTGCCCGCGACGCGCATGGCCCGGCCGAACACGGGCACCTTGAAGAGCTCCGCCTTGGCGACGTAGCGCGTGTGCTTGTCGATGTGCGCGAAGTTCACCATCGCGTCGAAGTGCGACTGGTGGTTGCTCACGAAGACGACGTTGCCGTCCTTCGGGATGTTCTCCAGGCCGAAGGCTTCGTGCCGCACGCCCGCGGCCGCCAGCGCCGAGCGCCCCCAGGCCCCCAGCACCTTGTCCGCCGCCGGGTGCTGCTCCAACCCGGACAGCAGCGTCACCGTCGCGGACGTCACGCCCGTGAGGCCCACCGTGGCCGTGCCAGCGAACAGCGTCTGGAGCACCTTGAGCATCAGACGAACCCGTGGGCGGGGAACAGGAGGACGTCCTCGATGCGCTGGACCCCGAGCAGCAGCATCAGGATTCGGTCGAGCCCCACGGCGATGCCCGCGGACGGCGGCATGCGGCCCACCGCCTCCAGGAAGCGCTCGTCCAGGGGATACACGGCGCGGCCCAGCTTGCGGCGCAGCTCCTGCTCCTCCACCAGCCGCGCGCGCTGCTCCACCGCGTCCGTCAATTCAGAGAAGCCGTTCGCCAGCTCCAGCCCCTTCGCGTACAGCTCCACCCGCTCCGCCACGCGGCCGTCGCCGGGCTTCAGCCGGGACAGCGCCGCCATGGACGCGGGGTACTCGATGAGGAAGGTGGGCCGCTCGTGGCCGAGCCCCCGCTCCACCCGCTCCAGGAAGAGGTGGAAGAAGACGTCGTCGAAGGACGTGGAGTTCCCGGTGTGCACGCCCACGGCGTCCGCGGCCCGCTTGAGCGACGCGCCGTCCGGGTGCACGTGGATGTCCACGCCCGTGGCGCGCAGCACCGCGTCCCGCACCGTCACGCGCTCGTATGGCGTGCGCGTGAAGAAGGCGGGGTCCGCGACAGGGTCACCCTCCTTCGCGTCCGCCGCCACCCGGCCCGCCGCCGCCAGCGCGCCCTCCAGGTCGTCCATGATGGCGTGGTAGTCCGCGTGCGGCCGGTAGAACTCCAGCAGCGTGAACTCCGGGTTGTGCGTCTGGGATACCTCGCCGTTCCGGAACACCTTGCATATCTGGAACAGCGGCCCCGCGCCCTGCGCGAGCAGGCGCTTCATCGCGTACTCGGGGCTGGTGTGCAGGTAGAGCGTGCGCGCCTTGCCCAGGTCCGTCTCCGGGACGAAGGGCGTCTCGAAGGCGGAGATGTACGGCTCCATGCCGGGCGTGGGCACGAGCAGCGGCGTCTCCACTTCCAGGTAACCCTGGCCAGCGAAGAACTGTCGCAGGGCGGAGTAGAGGCCCTGGCGTCCCCGGGCCGCTCGCCATGGGTTTACGTTGGGCATCGGCGGGTCGGAAGTAACATGGGCGGCCCATGTCCCCAAGGATTCCGTCCCTCCTCGCCGCCGCCATGTGTTTGCTGAGCGCCTGTCACAAGGCGCCACCCCCGGTGGTGGTCCCCCCTCCCAGCGAGGAAGAACTGCTGACCGGAGAGGTGAACGCCCTGTCCACGGAGGCCGCGCTCCTCCTGGAGGAGCAGCACCGGCTCGTCTGGGACTTCTGGACGGAGGGCAAGGCGGTGGACATCGCCGCCACCTACAGCGGCAAGCAGGCGCTCTTCAGCCTGGAGAACCTGCGGCGCATCGACCGGCTGCGACACCTGACCAAGGACCCGCGCGAGCTGCGCGCCCTCACCGCGCTCCACGGTCACTTCGCCGGTGAGTTCCTGTCGCACGAGCTGGCCGAGCACAACGACGCCTCCGCCAACCTGGAGGCGTCCCTCAAGCTGAACGTGGACGGGCGCGAGGTGAGCTACCACGACCTGGAGCGGCTGCTCGCCAACGAGAAGAGCGCCCTCCGGCGCAAGGCGCTCTACGCGGCGGCCACGCCCGCGCTCACGCGCCTCAACCAGACGCTCCTGCGCCGCGAGTCACGCACCCGCGAGCTGGTGCAGCAGATGGGCTTCGAGTCCTACGAGGCCTTCGGCAGCGAGCTGCGGCAGGCGGACCTGGAGCGGCTGGCGCAGCTGGCGGAGGAAGTGCTCCAGGCCACCCAGGAACCGTACCGGCTGGTGATGGAGCGGCTCTCCCAGCGCGAGCTGGGGCTGCCCTTCGCGCAAATCACGCGCGCGGACATCCCGCGCCTGTTCCGCTCGCGCGAGGTGGAGGACGCGTTCCCCAAGGGCGAGTCGCTGGCGAAGGCCCAGGCCACGGTGGCGGGGCTGGGCATCGACCTGAACGCGCTGCCCAACGTGAAGGTGGACGCGCGCGACCTGCCGCGGAAGAACCCGCGTCCGCTGGCCCTGGCGGTGAAGGTGCCGTCCGACGTGAGGCTGTCCTTCAAGCCGGGCACGGGCGTGCTGCACCAGGGCCGCGTGCTGCATGAAGTGGGGCACCTCCTGCACACGGCCTTCACCCAGGAGGCCCGCTTCGAGCTGGCGCGGCTGGGCAACCCCACCGTGGGCGAGGCGTACTCCGCGCTCTTCGAGGACCTGCTGGAGGACCCGGTGTGGCTGGAGGAGAACGCGGGCGTGCTGGGAGATGCGGACAAGCGCGCCCAGTACCTGGCGGCCTCCAGCGCGCACAAGCTGTACCTCATCCGCCACGCTGCGGGCCGGCTGCTCTACCAGCTGGAGCTGCACCGCCGCACGGACGTGGATCCGCGCGAGCTGTACCGCGCGCTGATGGCGCGCACGGGCGCCATGCCGATGACGGCGGACGACGTGGAGCGATACCTCGTGGACCAGGAGGACTTCTACCAGTCCGCCGACAGCTTCCGGGCGTGGTTCCTGGCGGGGCAGCTCCAGGGTCAGCTGAAGGCGCGCTTTGGCCCGGCGTGGTGGCACGCGCCGGAGGCGGGCGCGTTCCTCAAGGAGCTCTGGGCCCGGGGCACCGCGCCCTCCGCGCGCGAAGTGACGCAGGCGATTGGTGAGAACGGGCTCGCGCCGGACGTGCTGCTCTTGCGGCTGAGCACCACGCTCCAGGTGCCCATGAAGCTGGACCTGCGCCGGTTGGACGACACGCCCGCGCAGCCGTCCCCACCGCCGGCGCCGCCTCCGGTGCCCCAGATGCCCCGGGCCCAGGCCACGTCGCTGGCCTCGTAGGCACACGCCTCCACGCCCCACCGGGCCCTTCCCGTCCCCGCCGGTTGCACGTAGGGTCCAGGGCCATGGTGTCCGTGAAACAGCTCCGTCCCTTCGCGGGAGCCTCGCTGGAGTCCTTCCGGTCCGCGTCCGGCGCTATCGCCCTCATCCAGCAGCCCGTGGACGCCGCCTTCAAGGCCGTGGTGGCCCCGGGCATGGTGGGCATGCGCACGGTGGGGATGGCGCACCGCTCGCGCATGGAGGAGCGGCTGCTCGCGATGCTGCGCGACTTCGACAACCTGGAGGTGCACTTCCTCCAGCCCAACCAGGACGGCGAGGAGTTCACCGTGGGCCGCACCGACGCGTGCGACCTCGTGGTGCCGGACCCCTCCGTCTCCCAGCACCACGCCACCCTGCGCTGGAACGCGGGCACCGGGGACTTCTCCGTGCGCGACGCCCAGTCCATGAACGGCACCTTCATCAACGGCGCGCCCCTGGGCTTCAAGGCCCAGGTGATGCTCCACGACGGCGCCACGCTGGCCTTCGGCGACGTGCAGTTCCTCTACCTGCGCGCGGAGACGCTGCACGAACAGCTGCGCCTCGCCGTGCCCGGCACGCCCGCCCCCTGAAACGCGCGAAGGCCCCGCCTCCACACAGGGAGACAGGGCCCTCGTTCAAGTCAGCGCGGACAGCCGCGGGACTACAGCAGCTTCATCAGCTCCGCGCGCTTGGCGGCGTACTCCTCGTCGGAGAGCACGCCCGCGTCCTTCAGCTCCTTGATCTCCTTGAGCCGCTGCGCCGGGCTGCGCGTGTCCGCGGGAGGAGCCGCCTGCGCGGGCTCCGCGGGGCGCTGCTGCTGCTGCTGCTGGTTGGCGAACATCTGCGCCATGCCGAACCCCATGCCCATGCCCATGCCCTGCATGGCGCCGTCGGAGCCGCCACCACCCTTGGCCATGCCCTCGGACGCGCCGAGCATCGCCTGCCCTTGCGCGTACTGCTGGAAGCCGCCCGCCAGCCGCGAGTACGCGACGTCCTTGGACAGCTTCTTCAGGGTGACTTCGTCCTCGGGCTTGATGCTGACGACGAAGTTGCCCATGCGGACGATGGTGAGGCCGTAGGAGTCCACGTGCGGCTTCAGGCCGGCGAGAATCTCCTGCTCCATCTCCTCCACGTAGGCGCCGCTCGTCACGTCCAGCAGCGGCCACTTCTTCTTCACCAGCAGCTCGGCGGTGCGGTCGCGCGTCACCTTGAGCACCTGGCCCTTGAACCAGCCCAGGAACTCCTCGTTGGAGGCGCGGCCCATGCCGACCAGGCCCACCACCAGCTTCTCCGGCTCCGTCACGCGGATGGAGAAGTCGCCGTACACCATGGTGCCGATGCCCAGGCCCGTCTCCGGGTCGCGCACGTCGCCAATGGGGCCGCCGAACTTCACGCCCGTGTGCTCACGGTTGGAGACGAAGAAGATCTCCGCCATGAACATGTTGCCGCCGGTGAAGCCCTCCAGCAGGCGCGACAGGAACGGGATGTTGTTGGTGTCCAGCGTGTGGCGGCCGGGCCCCAGCTTCCCCTCCACCTTGCCGTCCTTGACGAACAGCGCCACCTCATCCGCGTCCACGGTGAGCTGCGTCTTCATCCGGACGTTCTTCTCCGGATACTTGTAGACGATCTCACCCTTCGCGCTGTCCGCGCGGGCGATGAAGTTCCGCTGCGCCTCGCCCTTGATGCTGTCGAAGATCCCCATGTCTGTTTCAGCGCCTCCGTGGCCGCGTGGGCGGCAGGTCTTCAAAGCTTCGTATCCCCAACCCCTAAATGCGGGGCCGCCGGCGCGAAAGCGCCACCGCGCTTCACCCGGCATCCTGCCCGGAACATAACAGCTTCACGGGCGCCTGCCCGTCCGCCCGGCCCCCTGGCAGTCCACTCTCCAACCCGCCAGTGACTCAACCCCAGCGGCTGACCAGACGTTCCCGGTCCAGGAACCGGATGCTGGCCGCCAGCAGGATGAAGTCCAGCACCAGCACCACCGCGCCCTGGATGGCGTAGTACTCCACGCCCGCCTTGAGCACGCCGGCCACCTGGCCTCCCACCAGCCCCACCAGCGGCAGCACCACCAGCGCGGACAGCTGCTGCGCCATGCGCGCCTCGCTCACCCGGGCGGAGATGAGCACCGCGACGCCGTTGCCGAAGAAGGCGAACAGCGGCGCGAGCACGAACACCCCGAAGCCCCACAGCGCATTGGGCATCAGCGGCGCGCCCACCAGCGGCCACGCCACCCAGTCCACGCCCACGCAGAACAGCGCGAAGGCGACCCAGGTCAGCACCACCGCGGGCACCAGCGCGGCCAGGCACTTGCCCGCCACCAGCTCCGCCGCGGACACGGGCGACGCGAGCAGCGGCTCCAGCGTGCGGCGCTCCTTCTCCCCCGCCACGCTCTGGGACGCGATGAGGATGGGGATGAAGACGGGCATCACCAGGAACATGCCGAACCAGTCGGTGAGCGACTTGTCGATGAGGAAGCGCGCCGCGCTCGCGCCCAGGGGCAGCGTGGGGTCGTAGAAGAGCGCCACCGTGCGCAGGTCCGCGTGGTCCGGCTGGCGCACGTACGTCCACACCACGCCAATGGGCACCGTCACCATCACCAGCGGCAGCACCGCCATGGACACGAGCAGGCCCACGTTCTTGCGCAGGTCCAGCGAGTCCTTCCAGAACACCGCCAACGCGCGTCGCGGCCGGAAGGCCATGCTCACGTCTCCTCTTCCCGCAGCAGCTCCAGGTACACCTCTTCCAACGGCCGCTGCGCGGGCACCACGCTGTGCACGCGAGCCCCCGCCGCCACCAGGCGCGCCACCACGTCCGGCGCCCGCGCCTCATCCGCCAGCATCACCCGCAGGCGCCCGCCCTCCACCAGCACGTTGGGCCGGAAGGGCAGCGCCGCCAGCGCGGGAAGGAAGGCCTCCGCATTGCCCTCCACGCGCACGTCCAGCGACTGGCCCGCGCGGCGCAATTCGCGCACCGGGCCCAGCGCCAGCAGGCGGCGGCGCACCACGGCCACGCGCTCGCACAGCCGCTCCACCTCCGCCAGGTTGTGCGAGCACAGCACGATGGTGCGCCCCTCGGAGGCCAGCTCCGCCACCGCGTCGCGCACGGTGCGCGCGGACTCCGGGTCCAGGCCGCTGGTGGGCTCATCCAGGAAGATGACGCGCGGGTCGTGCACCAGCGTGCGCACGATGGCCAGCTTCTGGCGCATGCCCTTGCTGAAGCCGCCGCACGGGTCGTCCTCGCGGCCGCCCAGCCCGAAGCGCTCCAGGTAGTGCTTCGCCCGGGGCCACGCGACGGACTCGTCCATCTCATGCAGCTTCATGAAGAAGCGCAGGTTCTCCCGCGCGGTGAGCCGGTCGTAGAGCCCGGGCTGTTCGGTGAGCAGCCCCACCACCTTGCGCAGCGACTCGCCGTCGTGCGTGACGGAGTGGCCCCACACCTCCGCGTCGCCGCTGGAGGGCCTGAGCAGCCCCGTCAGCATGCGCACCGTCGTCGTCTTGCCCGCGCCGTTGGGGCCCAGCAGGCCGAACACCTCGCCGGGCCGCACGTCGAAGGTGAGGTCCTCCACGGCGGTGCGCTCGCCGAAGCGCTTCGCCAGTCCGCGGACGCGCAGGCCTCCCCTCGCAGGGGGCTCCGCGAGCGGGGGCGGGACGAGGATGCTCACTCGATGGTCACCAGGACGAACTTGTTGTTGATGTCCCGGTCGATGAGGGTGACGTTCTTGTCGGAGCCCACCGCGTTGCGCAGCAGGTTCACGCGGTTGTGCTCCACCAGCGCCCACTCGCGGCCGGGCCGCGCCGCGTACTGGCGCATGCGCGTGTTGGCGTCGTTGGCGCGGAACTGCTCCACCGTGTTGCGCGAGTAGAACGTCTCACCGCGCCAGTTCATCATGTACGCGGCGATGGGCTCGCCCGCCTTGCGCTGGTTGTAGTAGCGCCAGAACAGGTCGCGCTGCGTCCAGTGGTGGGACAGGTCCACCCAGTGGCCCCAGTTGAACCAGAGCGCGAACGCCGCGGCCAGGCCCCAGAAGGTGCTGAACAAGAGCACGCGCGAGCGCTGCAGCGCGGCCACCGCCGCCAGCACGCCGGCCACGCCGAACGCGAAGCCCATGCCCACCTTCACGTTGATGGTGCCGGACAGGGCCTTGAACAGCGCGTCCGACGCGGGCGGTCCCTTGAAGCCGCGCACCGCCAGCGCCACGCCCACCAGCGCCAGTCCGAAGCCCACTGCCTGGAGCACCGTGCGCCCCGGCGCCTCCTCCGGCCGCGACGCCTGCCAGATGAGGAAGCCCGCGACGGCCAGCAGCGCCACGCCCCACAGCCCCATCGCGGACACCTGCCCCTGCGAAGCCACCGCGGCCAGCGTGGCCCCGCCGGTGAGCAGCAGGCCCAGCGCGATGGCACGCCCGGCGGCCGGGCGCTCCAGCTTCGCCTTGGAGGAGAACGCGTCGAAGGCCAGGTACACGCCGAAGGCCAGCAGCACCAGCGTCACCAGGTCGCCCATCCACAGCGGGCGCGAGGAGAAGAACGCGATGGGCTTGGTGACCAGGTCCTGCGGATAGGGCCGGTCGTAGTTGTAGACGAACAGGTCGGTGAAGTCCTTGGGGTTCTCCGCCAGGTCCTTGCCCACCAGGATGAAGAGAATCAGGCCGAAGATGAGGCTCACCGCGTGCTCGGAGATGCCGTCCCTCCACAGCCGGTCCACGAACAGCGCGATGAGGATGGCCAGGCCCGGCAGCACCGGGAACACGTAGTGGTGGAACTTCGTCGCGCTGGAGGCCAGCAGGTAGAACGCGAACGCCACCCACAGCACGGCGATGAGCGCCAGGTGGTCCGCCTTGTCCCGCGAGCGCAGCTTGAGGCGCGACACGACCGCGAACGCACCGGGCAGGAGCGCCACCCACGGGAAGATGGCGAAGCCGCCCTGTTCGATGAAGTAGGTGAACGACCCGCCCGGCGTGGTGGTGTGCACGCCCGCGGTGAGGCGGTTCAAGTGGTCGTGGATGAAGAAGCGGTACCAGAACAGCTTGCCCTCGTCGTCCACGCCGTTGAAGAGCACCAGCGTCAGGTACCAGGGCACCGCCACCGCCGCGAACACGAGGATGCCCGTGCCCAGCTTCATCCGGTACATCTGCGCCCACAGCACGGGCATGGTCCGCGTGCCCGCGCGCACCTGGGCGCGGACCTCGCCGCGGGTGAGCCAGCGCAGGTGCTCCTCCAGGCTCTCGCGGTTCCACGGGATGACGCCAGCGACCGCGTACAGCACCAGGATGACCGCGGGCAGGCCCACGCCCAACAGGCCCTTGGCCAGCGAGGCCAGGCCCGCGAAGACGTAGAACGCGTACCACCAGGCGGCGCGGTGCTTCGTGGTGTCATCCAACTGCCCGATGATCGCGCACGCCATGGCGCACACGAAGGTGGTGACGAAGGGCGTGTCGGTGACGGTCTGCCGGGTGAGCAGGAAGTACAGCGGCATGGTGGCCAGCACGAAGCCCGTGGCCAGGCCCGCGCGCATGTTCACCACGCGCGCCACCGCCAGCGACAGGAGCGCCACGGCCGTGATGCTCAGGAGCGCGAAGGGCATGCGCATGCCCCACTCCGTGTAGAGCCCCATGGCGCCGTCGCCGCGGAGCGCGCCGACGAGGTTCATCCCCAGCGCCTGCAT
Source organism: Corallococcus sp. AB011P (assembly GCF_003611605.1). Classification (NCBI taxonomy): domain Bacteria; kingdom Pseudomonadati; phylum Myxococcota; class Myxococcia; order Myxococcales; family Myxococcaceae; genus Corallococcus; species Corallococcus sp. AB011P. Next base: position 145,187 of record NZ_RAVX01000018.1, on the reverse strand, counting down.
CCACATGGTGAGCGGCGGCTTGGAGAAGAACCACGCGTTCTCCCAGAAGGGATAGACGTAGTCGCCGCGCTGGATCATCTCCCGGCCCACCTCGCCGTAGTGCGTCTCCCAGGGGTCCCACAGGCCGACCGCGCCCAGGTAGGGCACGAAGAGCAGCGCCGCGAAGCCCGCGGTCGCCAGGACCACGCGCGCGCTGAAGGACAGGGCCAGCCACCGCCGCCCCCATGAAGACGTCAGGGTGTCATCACCGAGGATGGCCTGGGTGAAGGTGGATTCCCCCTGCGAGTTCTTTTCGCCGTCGCTTGCCACGCGCGCGTGCTCCTTCGTCGTCCGGGACGGGCCACCGTGCACCCCATGGGGCCGGGGGGCTTATATCCCCACCACCCCCGCCGGTCGACCGACCTGGAAGGGAGTGCGTCGTTCTCGCGCCAGCGCACGCGCTGCCGCGTGCACAGGGGCTGTGCAGGCGCCTGCACAGCCGCACGGGCAAGTCCGCGAAAGGCCGTCCTCCAGCCAGGGGCACGGGCCTTGTAATGCCCCCCCATCACCAAGCCTGACCGCGTGGCCGGAACGCGAAGGGCCGCTCAATCTCAAGAGGAGCAGTGATGCTGGTTTCAGCGGTGACCCTGGGATGTGCCTTCCTGCTGGGGCAGGTGGAGGCGCCGGAGGGGACGGAGCCCCAGGCTCCGGTCGAAGCTCCGGTCGAAGAGACGGTGGAGGCAACGCCCCCCGCGGCGCCGGAGCCGTGGGACTTCCAGATGGCCGTTCCAAACGCGTCGTCTCCCCAGCAGCCCTATGGTGGGCAGGTGCGGTGCCTCGCCCTGCCGCCCACGCCCGCCGTGCCTTCCGGAGCGTGGCGTGCCCACTGCGACGACGTGAAGCGGGAGTGCCTGGTGTCGCCCGCCCATGAGCTGGACGTGGAGGGCCACGAGAAGGACCAGCCCCTGCAGCGGGTGGACGGGTGCGTGCCGAACCTGATGCCCATGGAGACGGCGCGCCAGTATCGCATGGTGCCCGCCATCGCGGAGGCGCCGCCGGGCTGGTACCGCGACGAGCGCGGGCGGGTGCTCCAGTACAACTTCGACCTGCACCGGCGCGTCTACGTGGGCGGGGCCTGGGCGCCGCGCTGGGTGCGCGAGACGGACCGCCTGGAGGAACGCGTGCGGGTGGACTTCGGCGTGGACCTGGAGTGGCCAGGAGACTCGGACCGGCTGCACCGGATGACGCTGCTGGACACAGAACTGTACCTGGGGGACGCGCCCTCCTACGAGGCCACGCTCCTGCGCTACGACTTCCGCAGCCAGAATGACGCGCCGCTCTTCCGGGTGACGACCTTCTACGGCCGCCCCCGGCGCTTCGACATCTACGCCAACCTCGGCTTCTGGATGGAGGTGCTCCACGGCGAACAGGCGCGCCGCGAGGACGTGCACGCGGACTTCCTCTCCGTGGTCGCGACAAACGTGACGCTGGACCTGTGGCACTCGAGCGACCTCGTATCCTACGTGCGCCTGCGGGCCGGTCCCGCCCTGGAGCGCGACCGGACGAACGGCTTCTTCACGCTCGTTCCCGCGGCGGCGCTGGAGGGGGACCTCACGCTGGACCGGGACGGCTTCCACCACGTGCGCTTCGGCGCGGAGGCCCAGAAGGTGCTGTTCGCGGAAGCCGTGGAGGGCCGCCCCCTGCGTCCGGAGCGGCTGCGGCTGCGCGCGAGCTATGAGGTCATCGCCCTGGCCATCAACGACCAGCCCGTGAGCCTGACGCTGGACGGGCGCGGGACGTGGCGTGACGACGTGGCGAACGCGCCCGCCGGCTGGGAGTGGTCCGCTCAGGCGGGCCTGCGCTTCTCCATGTGGGCCCCGGCCAGAAGGTCCGCGCCGTCGTCCTCTCCCGGGAAGGGCTAGGTCCGGGATGGTGGCGCTCGCGCTGGCATTGCTCCTGGGCACCACGCCCGGCCTGTCCTGTCAGGGCCAGACAGCGACCGGGGAGACGTTCCCCACCTGCTTCGACCCCGGCACCGGCTGGGTGCTGGGCACCGCGCTGCGTGTGCAGGACGACGCGGAGGCCCTCGCCGTGCGCACGGGGTTCCTCGTCCGCACGGTGCGCTCGAGCGGCAGCAAGGCGGACTCGCTGTGGATCGACTCTCACCGGCTGCTCATGACGGAGGCGTGGGGCGGCGAGCAGAAGGGGCTGACCTTCACCGCGTACGACGGACTGCTGCGCAGGCACGTGGAGGAAGGCTCCCTCCTCGTCACCATCGGCCGGCCCCGGAACATCCCCTTCCCGTTCGACGTCGCCCTCGCCCTGCGCGCGGCGCACCTGGAGCGGCGCGTCTGGGAGGGCCCGGGCTGGACGCTGGAGACGGGCCGCGTGGGACTGCTGCTGGATCCGCTCCGCACGAACACGGAGTGGGGCTGGCTGGCCGTGGGCCCCGCCGCGAGCCATGCCCTGCGACACTCACCGGAGGGCACCCGGAACGAGGCGTCCCCCTTCACGTCCCTGCTGCTCGACGCGGGCTGGGAGACGCGGGATGGCAGGTGGGCCCTGCGCGCGACGGGGCTCGCGGGCTGGAGCTTCGACTTCGACGGCGGCGCCCACTTCCGGGCGAGGGGCGAGGTCGCGCTGGAGCACGTGCTCCTCGCGGTCAACGACGCGCCGGTCTTCGCGCGGCTCACCGCCACGGGAGTGCTGAACGACGCGGGCCTCTTCCGGCGCGACGAGGGGATGCTGGGCGCGGGGCTCGCGGTGCGACCGTTCGGCGAGCGCTGAACTCCCGCGTCACCGCCTCTGGGGAGCCGGCCCCGGCGCCTCGACCGCCGCCTTCAAGGCGCCCTCGGCCGCGCGCAGGCGCGCATTCCGAGGGTCCACGCGACGGGCCTCTTCCAGGCGCAGCAGGGCTTCGGCCGTATCCCCCTGCGCCAGCGCGCAGCGCACGCCCGCCTCCAGCGCGCCGGTGTCGGACGGCCCATACACCCGCGCCTCCGCCGCGGAGTGACAGCCCGCCTCCACCTGCCCGGATTCAAAGTACGCACGGGCCAGCTCCACGCGCGTGTCCACCTGCGTCGGCGCCAGCCGCACCGCCGACGCCAGGGGCTCCACCGCATCCGCCGGCAGCCCCCACCGCCGCAGCGCATGCCCCAGCTCCCGCAGCGGCCCCGCCACGCCCGGCACCAGCAGCGCCCGGGCCCGGGCGACCCGCAGGCTCGCGGGTTCCTCGAAGCGCACGTCCGCCGTCATCCGCTCCACCACCCGCGCGTACGCCGGGTAGGCCTGTGGCCAGGTGAAGACGAGCCGGTACACCCACTCCCCACGTGGCACGAACCACGCCACCAGGTGCGTCCGCCCCCCCACCCCGTCCAGCTCCGCGCGGATCCGCTGCGCGGGACGGCCTCCCAGCGACGCGGGCTCGACGGCGCCCGCGGACACCGTGCGCCCCTCCGGCCCCGCCCGCCCCGGCACCAGCGACGCGTCCAGGAAGTGCCGGGCCTGCACCGAGCCGTCCCCGGGCTCACCCGCCTCGATGGCCTCCGCCGTGAGCGTGGCCCGCCCCAGGCCCTTCAGGCCATTGGAGAAGGCCCGCCGCTCCTGGCCGTCCTCCTCGCGGCGCCAGCCGTCCGGCAGCGACACCGCCACCCCGAAGCCGTCGTCGTGCTCCACCCGCCACCGCGACCGCTCCGCCACCACCACCGCCGCGCCCAGCCCCGCGAGCCCCACCAGCGCCACCGCCCGGAAGCCCCCCGGCCCCCACGCCCGCGAGCGCAAGAGGACACCCACGAGCAGCCCCGCCATCAGCCCCCCCATGTGCCCGGCGTTGTCCACGCCCACGCTCGTCCAGCCGAGCCACAGGAAGACGAGCACCGTGGGCAGCGCGTTCTCCCCGGAGAACCACCCGAGCCGCGCCTTTCCGGCCCCGGTCCGGGCGCGCCGCCCCAGCACCAGCAGCGCCCCCACGCACCCGAACACCCACCCGGACGCGCCCACGCTCACCGTTGGAGACCACCAGAGCGAGCCCGCCATCGTCGCCAGCCCGGACACGGCGAGCAGCGCCACGTAGTCCCACCACCGGCACGAGCGCTCCACCGCCGTGCCCACCCCCGCGAACACCAGCAGGTTGAGGCCCAGGTGCAGGGCGTCCCGGTGCAGGAGGTTGGCCGTCAGGAGCCGCCAGCCCTGCTCCGCGTCCGTCACCAGGGGGCCGGACTTGGCCCCCCAGTGGAGCAGCGCATCCACTCCGGGTGGGCCTCCGGACGCCACCAAGGTGTACAGAATGGCCTGCGCCGCGATCAGCGCTATCGTGAGCCCCGGTATCCTGCCCTCCCCACCCTTTCCGGCCAATCGACCGATGGACAACAGTGCCTTCCTGCCCCTGGGATGGGCGAAAAACCCTGTTGTTCTCGGGGGATACATGGCTTGTCTCGGCAAAGGGCATTCTGCTATAGCTGTACTCGGACCGGACCCGTGCTGAAGCTCATCATCGAAGACGACGAGGGGCGCAAGACCGTTGTTCCCTTCGTGCGCGACGAAATCACCATTGGCCGTCAGGAGGGGAACACCATCCGCCTGACTGAGCGAAACGTGTCACGTCGACACGCCCGGCTCGTGCGCCTCAATGGACACGTCGTGCTCGAAGACCTGGGGAGCTACAACGGCACCCGGATCAACGGAGAGCGCGTCGCAGGCCAGCTCCCTCTCAAGGAGGGCGACCTCATCCAGATCGGCGACTACGATCTGGCGTTGCAGGTCGAGGGCGCGGCCAACGCCGGCGCTCCTACTGGCGCCATCACCGCCAAGGTGCCCGCCTCCCGCCGGCCGGAGCCGGAGCCCGAGGAGGAGGACGACGACGAGGTCGCCGGAGGTCCCCGTCCCCGCGACACCATGGTGGATGGTGAGGACGAGGCGGAGGACGACGACTCGGGCGACGAGCACGAGCACACGCCCGTGTCCGCGGATGCGCGCCGCAACGCCACGTCCATCATCCGCATGGACCAGATGGAGGCGGACCGGCCCCGGCGCGTGGAGCGCGTGCCCGAGGACGAGCAGCCCCGGCTGGTGGTGCTCGGCCCCGCCGAATTCAAGGGCCAGGAGTACGACTGCAACCGCACGGAGCTGCGGATCGGCCGCACGTCGGAGAACGACGTGGCCCTGGACCACCGCTCGCTGTCCCGCACGCACGCGAAGGTCGTGCGCGAGGAGACCGGCGAGTGGCGCGTCATCGACATGCAGTCGGCCAACGGGATGACGGTCAACGGCGAGAGCTACGCCCAGGCGACGCTCTCTCACGGTGACATCATCGAGATGGGCCACGTGAAGCTGCGCTTCGTGGGGCCCGGCTCGCTGGAAGACGACATCGCCGCGCAGGGCCGCACCGGCTCCAAGAAGATGTGGGTCGCCGCGGTCATCGCGTTCCTGTCCATTGGCGCGGGCGCGGCGATCTTCGTGGTGAAGGGCCAGGACCTGCTGCCCAAGCCGCCGGACACCACGCCCCCCGTGGTCGCCGCGGATCCGCAGTCCATCCCGGAGCCGCCGCCGCAGACGAAGCCCCCGGAGACGAAGCCCCCGGAGACCGTGGCCGCGAACCCGCCCGCGACGCCTGAGAAGGCGCCCGAACCTCCGGCGGATCAGGCCTTCCTGGATGCGCTACAGGGGGGCAAGTTGAACATCGCCGCCACCGCGCTCGATTCGCTCCGCAAGACCAAGGCGCTTCCGGCCACGACCCTGGAGGCGCATCAGGCACGGCTGGACAAGGAAAAGAAGGCGGACAGCGCCATCCAAGCGACCCGCAAGGCCCTCAAGGCCAAGGAGGTCGATGGCGCGGTCAAGAGCTTCAGCGCCATCCCCGAGGACACGGTCTTCGCGGAGGCCCGCAGGGAGCTGAGCGACCAGTTGGAAGCCGCGCAGGCGCAGGCCGCGCAGACCACCCCTGTGACGGAGCCCCCTCCTTCGGATGCGCAGGGAGCGACTACCGCCGCCAAGAAGCCGGCTGGGCAGCCCACGTCCGAGTACATGCAGCGAATGAAATCGGCGGAGGGGGTTGCCAAGAACATCGAGGAGATCCAGGCCAAGGTCCGCGCCCTGATCAAGGATCAGGAGCTGGATAGGGCGCTGGTGATTGCCAAGGACTGCGCCTTGATGGCGCCAGACATCCCTGAGTGCCACCTGATGCTGGGCTTCACGTATGCGAAGCGCAATGAAACCGAGATGAGCGTGCGGCACTACGGGCAGTTCCTCTCCCTCACGGATGAGGGTTATCCCAAGCGCGACCTGGTGATCAAAGCCCTGGGCAAGCTCACCGAGACGCCGCCCCCGACGCAAAATCCCCCCACCTCACGTGATGGCAAGTAGATCCCCGCAGCACTTCCCTCAACCCTGCAGCGAGGAGACGCTGTGCAGATTCGCATCCTGGTAGTTGATGACGAGCAGGACAACTGCGACTACCTCAAGCTCGTGCTGACCCGTGAAGGCTACGAGGTCGTCACCACCACGGACCCCACGCAGACGGTGGACATCCTCCGTGGCTCCGACTTCCATCTCGTCATCCTCGACATGATGATGCCGCAGATGTCCGGCACCGAAGTGCTGGAGCTGATCCGCAAGTACGACACGGACATCGCGGTCATCGTCGCCACGGCCTACCCCACCGTGGACACGGCCGTCGCGTCGCTCAAGGCGCAGGCGTCCGACTATGTGAAGAAGCCCATGGAGCCGGAGCAGTTCACGGCCGCCGTGCGCAACGCGCTGCAGAAGAAGGGTCTGTCCCAGGACCCGGAAGCGGACCTGCACCGCGCCATCGGCCGCACCATCCGCGACGCGCGCAAGACGCAGGAGCTCACGCTCAAGCAGCTGGCCCGCCGCACCGGACTGTCCGTGTCCCTGCTGTCCCAGATTGAACGCGCGGAGTCCTCCGCGTCCATCTCGTCGCTCTACAAGATCGCCTCCGCGCTGCAGCTGCGCATGGGCGAGCTGTTCGGCGACACCTAGCGGCCGGAGAACCGGGGCGCGCGCTTCTCCAAGAAGGCCGCGCGCCCCTCCTTCGCGTCCTCGCTGCCAAACGCCTCGCCGCGCACCTGACGCAGGTGCGCGACGTCCTCCGGGGACAACCCGGAGCGCGCCAGCAGCCCGAACGCCTCCTTCATCCCCGACACCGCCTTCGGAGCCCCCGCGGCCAGCGTCGCGCACAGCGCCAGCGCGCGTCCTTCCGCGTCCTCGGGGCACTCATCCAACAGGCCCCACGCGAGCGCCTCCGCCGCCGGCAGCCGGCGCGCGGTGAGGAACAGCTGCTTGGCGCGCGACAGCCCCACCAGCCGCACAGCCCGCGACAGGCCCTCCGGCGAGTACACGATGCCCAGCCGGGCCGGAGGCATGAGGAAGAACGCGTCGGAAGCCCCCACGCGGAAGTCGCAGGAGGCCGCCAGGTCGAAGCCCGCGCCCACCGCGCCGCCCTGCACCAGGGCCACCGACGGCGCCGGGTGCCGCTCCAGCTTCAGCAGGCACGCCACCAGCGGGTCATCCGGCAGCCGCCCGTCCGCGCCCGGCGGCCCCAGGTGCGTCAAGTCGTAGCCCGCGCAGAAGTGGCCGCCCTGGCCGCGCACCAGCAGCGCTCGCACGTGGGTGGCAGGCTCCAGCGCCGCGTCCATCCGGGCCAGCAACGCGTCATTCAGCGCGTTGCGCCGCGACGGGTTGGAGACGGTGAGCACCCGGACACCGCCCTCGCGATCCTCCACCTCCAGCGTGGGCTCCATCCTGCGCGTCGCTCCCGTCTCCTTGCGTGAAGCCCGTGGCTACTCAAGCACCACGAGGACGTCACCCTCGTTGACCGCCTGCGCTTCCTTGCAGCGGATCTCCTTCACCGTGCCGCCCTCTTCGGCCTCCACGGGCATCTCCATCTTCATGGACTCGAGGATGACGAGCGTGGTGCCGGCCTCCACCTTGTCGCCCACCTTCACTTCGATCTTCCACACCGTGCCCGTGATGTGCGCCGCAACGTCCGCCATGAACCGTCCCTCCTCGGGTGGGAAACGAGCGCGGGGGGTCTCCCCGCCGCCCTTTAAGGCTTCGCGTGATGATCCAGGAAGTGCGTGTCCAGCTCGCCGGCGCTGAAGGCAGGGTCCTTCAGGATGCGCAGGTGGAGCGGGATGTTCGTCTTGATGCCTTCGATGCGGAAGGACTCCAGGGCCTTCACCGCGCGGGCAATGGCCTCGTCGCGCGTGGCGCCGCTGATGATGAGCTTGGCGATCATCGGGTCGTAGTTCGGCGTCACCACGTCCCCTTCCGCGTAGCCGGAGTCCAGGCGCACGCCCTCGCCCGTGGGCGGCTGGAACACCTTCAGGGGGCCGGGGGACGGGAAGTACTTCACCGGGTCCTCCGCGTAGATGCGGAACTCCAGCGCCGCCCCTTTGCGCTTCACGTCCTCCTGCTTCACCGTCAGCTTCTCACCCGCGGCGATGCGCAGCTGCCAGCCGATGAGGTCCAGGCCGGTGGTCAGCTCCGTCACCGGGTGCTCCACCTGGAGCCGGGCGTTCATCTCGATGAAGTACACCTGCCCGTCGGAGTACAGGAACTCCACCGTGCCCGCGTTGGCGTAGCCGAACGCCTTCGCCGCCTTCACGGCCGCCGTGAAGAGCGTGTCCGCCAGCGCCGCGTTCCGTCCGTTGGCGAACAGCACCGACGGGGCCTCCTCCACCACCTTCTGGTGCCGGCGCTGGATGGAGCACTCGCGCTCCAGGCCGTGGATGAGGTGGCCGTGGGTGTCGCCCAGAATCTGGACCTCGATGTGGCGGGGCGCCGGGAAGTAGCGCTCCAGGTACACGCCCTCGCGGCCGAAGGCGGCCTTCGCGCGGTCCGTGCACTGGCGGTACACCTTCTCCAGCTCCGCGGGGGTGTTCGCCGCCGCCATGCCAATGCCGCCACCGCCGCTGGCGGCCTTGCACAGCACCGGGTAGCCGATGCGCTCCGCGGCCTCCAGGGCGCTCTGCACGTCCGGCAGCACGCCGTCGCTGCCCGGCACCACCGGCACGCCCGCGGCGGACACCAGCTTGCGCGCCTGGCTCTTGTCCTTCATCCGCGCCATGGCCTCCGGCGGCGGACCCACGAAGACCATGCCCGCGTCCGCGCACGCCTGGGCGAACTCGCCGTTCTCCGACAGGAAGCCGTAGCCCGGGTGCACCGCCTGGGCGCCCGTCTTCTTCGCGGCCTCCAGGATGGCAGGGATGCTCAGGTAGCTGTCCTTCGCGGGCGCGGGGCCGATGCGCACGGCCTCGTCCGCTTCCTTCACGAAGGGCAGGTTCACGTCCGCGTCCGAGTGCACCGCCACCGTCTTCACGCCCATGCCCCGGGCCACCGCCCCGATGCGACGCGCGATTTCACCCCGGTTGGCGATGAGCAGCTTCTGGAACATGGCAGGCACCCTGGCGTTGCGAAGGGCGGCCAAACTAACCCCCACCCCCCTGACTGACAAGCGTCCGGGCGGTCGCGCAACAGGTCCGTACAGTCCCGTAAATTTGCGGGCTTGCGAGCCCCTGGCGTACCTTGCCCGACGTGAATCCTCCCTCGACAGGAACGCACAGCGTCGTGGACCTGCATGGTGCCCGTCGCGCCCGCCGTCTGGACTTGTACCGGAACCGGCTCAACCAGCGGCAGCAGGACACCCGCGCCAATCTGGTGACGCTCTACGAGGGCGGCACCCTCTTCACGCCCGATGGCACCCAGCAGGGCCGCTCCCTGCTCAAGGCCCTGCAGTTGCTGCAGCGCGCCGGCACCCGCCTGGAGGAGCTGTCCGGCGACGGGCTGCTTCCCGCCCCCAGCGCGTCGGAGCGCATCGACGCGCTCTACGACGAGGTGGACGGACTGTTCACCAAATGCGACCGCCTCACCGGCAGGGGCACGGCGAGCGTCGCCCGCCTCCCCCGCTAGTGTCCCCGCCGCTGCCTGACTACGGCAGCTCCGTCTGGCCCTGACGGCGCAGGAACGTGGGGATGTCGAACTGATCCTCGTCCAGGGGCAGCGCCGCGTCCTTCACCACGGCCGTGCGCGCGCTCTGCATGGACGACTTGGGCGACTCCACGGTGGACATGGCCGGACGCGGAGTGCCCTTCGTGGGCACCAGGCTGGCCACCTCCTCGCGCGACGAGGACAGCACGGAAGGCTGCGTGGAGGGACGGCCCACCAGCGGCACCTGCACCACCTGAGCCATGGGGCGCACCTTGGGCGCGTCCCGGTGCACGAAGCCCGTGGCGATGATGGTGATCTTCACCTCGTCCTGGATCTGCTCGTCGATGAGCGACCCGAAGATGATCTCCGCCTCGCCGTCCGCCGCGTCGTGCACCAGCGTCAGCGCCTCGTTGACCTCCTGCAGGGTCATGTCGCGGCCGCCGGTGATGTTGATGAGCAGGCCCGTGGCGCCGTCGATGGAGACGTCCTCCAGCAGCGGGCTGGAGATGGCCTGCTGCATGGCGGTGACGGCGCGGCGGTCGCCACAGGCGTGGCCCGTGCCCATGAGCGCCAGGCCCTTGTCGCTCATGATGGTCTTCACGTCCGCGAAGTCCACGTTGATGTAGCCGTGGTACTGGATGAGGTCGCTGATGCCCTGCACGGCGTTGAGCAGGACCTCGTCGGCGCGCTTGAAGGTCTCCAAGAGCGGCATGGGCTCATTGGAGAGCGACAGCAGGCGCTGGTTGGGGATGGTGATGAGCGTGTCCACCGCGGCCTTGAGCTCCACGATGCCCTGCTCGGCCTGCTTGCGGCGCTTGTTGCCTTCGAAGAGGAAGGGCTTGGTGACGACACCCACCGTGAGGCAGCCCAGGCTCTTGGCGATGTCCGCGATGATGGGCGCGGCGCCCGTGCCGGTGCCACCGCCCATGCCCGCGGTGACGAAGACCATGTCGGCGCCTTCCAGCACCGCGGCGATCTGATCGCGCGACTCCAGGGCGGCCTCGCGGCCCATCTCCGGATTGGCGCCGGCGCCCAGGCCCTTGGTGAGCGCCTGGCCCAGCTGCAGCCGGGTGGGCGCCTTGCTCGCGGCGAGCGCCTGGACATCGGTGTTGGCGGCGATGAAGTCGACGCGATCCAGCTTCGACAGAATCATCGTGTTGACCGCGTTGCATCCCGCCCCGCCCGCGCCCACGACACGAATCTTCGCGGCCTGCTTGTTCTGCTCGAACTGGTCCATGTCGTCCTCGTGGCGGAAGCACCGCGGCGCCGTCCGCGGAAACACCCACCCTCAACAATCATCAGGAAGTCGGGCGCTTTGGCAAGTATTCCGCTACCAGCCTGTAGCGCCCTGCTGCGCGGCCGAGTCCTGACGCCCACTTACGCGAATGGCATCAGCGGCCATGCGGACATCGCGCGGATGTAAACACCCTCTTGACTCGCGTCCGGTGACTCGCCGTGACCAGTTGTACGCGCCTTCCGCGCACGCATGACGTGACAGGACGGGGCGTGGATGACGAAAAGGCCCGGCTCCCTCGGGGGGAACCGGGCCTTGCGTGTTTCATTCCTGAAGTGCAGCGCTACGGGGCGGGCTTCTCCACTTCCACCTTGGCCATCCGCGTGATGTTGAACTCCACGCGGCGGTTGTTCTCACGGCCCGCGGCCGTCTTGTTGGTGTCCACCGGCTTCGACTCACCGAAGCCCTCGGACTCCAGGCGCTCGCCCGCGATGCCCTCGTTGACGAGGAACGTCTTCACGCTGGCGGCGCGACGCTTGGACAGGTCCAGGTTGGCGGCGTCGTTGCCCTGGCTGTCCGTGTGGCCCTCGACGCGCAAGAGCTCCACCTGCGGGTTGGCGCGCAGCACGGCGGCCACCTGCTTCAGGATGGGGAACGAGCGCGGCAGGATGACGTCCTTGTTCGTGGCGAAGTAGACCTTCTCCAGGATGAGGATGCGCTCGCCCTCGACGAGCACCTTCACCTTGCCCTTGTCGGGGCAGCCGTCCTCGTCATCCACGCCGTTGATGGTCTCCGGCTCCAGCGGGCACTTGTCCGCCGTGTCGGGGATGCCGTCCTTGTCGTTGTCCGGATCCGGGCAGCCGTCCTCGTCCTGGAAGCCGTCGAAGTCCTCGGGCGCGTTGGGGCACTTGTCGTCCGGGTCCATCAGGCCGTCGCCGTCGGTGTCCACCGGCGCGGGCGGAGGCGGCACGGGCTTCGTGTCCGGGCAGCCGTCATCGTCATCGAAGCCGTTCACCGTCTCCGGCTCGTTGGGGCACTGGTCGGCCGTGTCCAGGATGCCGTCGCCGTCGTTGTCCGGATCCGCGCAGCCGTCCTGGTCCTGGAAGCCGTCGAAGTCCTCGGGGCCTTCCGGGCACACGGGCTTCGGAGGCGCCGGGGCGCGCTCCGGGGTGCTGTAGGCCACGGACGCGAGCACGCGGAAGGTCGGCGTGCCGTAGCCGTGCGTGAGGCCCGGGCCCGCGCCCACCTGCGCGGACAGACCGGTAGGCGCGCGGTACTTCAGGGCCGCGAGCAGCTCCAGGGGACGCTCCTCCTCGTTCTGCTGCTTGAAGCCCATCGAGCCCACCAGCGAGGCCTGGGCGGCCAGCGGCAGGTCACCCAGCGGAACCTCCGCGCCCACCCCGTACGCCAGCGCGCTGCCGACGTTCAGGTTGCGCAGCTGCTGCGACTCGCGGATGTCCACGCCCACGTTGGCGAGCACGCGGAAGCGCTTGCCGTACTCCGCCACCACGCGCGGGTTGACGGACACACCGGACCCGCCGAGGAAGTTCGACGCACCACCGGTGGGCAGCGAGATGGGCAGCACCACGGACACGCCGTAGTCATCGCCATCCAGCAGCCGCGCCTTCGGGATGAGGCGCAGGTCGCCGATGCCGCCCCCGCTCACCCCATTGGCGAAGGAGGAGTCCACGGCCGGCGAGTTCTCCGAGCCCTGAATGGTGATGGGCAGCACGACGCCGATTTCGAACCGGTCGAAGAGGCCGACGGCGCCCATCAGGTCGAAGCCCACCTGGCTCTTCACCAGGGAGGTGACGTACGTGTCCGAGCGGGGGTCGAAGAAGTTGAGCGGCTTGTCGGCGTAGTTGACCGACAGCCCCACGTTCCACCCCAGGTGCCGCTGCACCTTCGCGCCGTGCACCGCGAGCACGTCCGCGACGCCCGGGCCCGGCTTGTACTGCTGCACGTCGATGGCCTGCGACACGGCGGTGGCCTGCGCGTGGGCAGGGGTGCCCATGCCCACGACCAGCGCCATGACGAACACGGCCAGCGCCCCACCCGCGCGCGCCAGGAGGTCCCCGGCGCGGCGGAAGCGGCGGCCCACCAGGGGCAGCGCCAGCAGCATCAGCGCGAAGGGCGCCAGCGAACCGGAGCCGCCCGTGCTGCAGCCGTGGCCCACGACCAGGAAGTCGTCGTTGGCGTCGAGCGGATCGGAGCCGCCCTTCACTTCCGTGCCGTCATCGATGCCGCCCTGGTCGGTGTCCTTCATGTTCGGATCCGTCTCCGTGGCGTCACGGCGGCCGTCGTGGTTGGCGTCCTCCTCGCCGTCCTTCAGGCCGTCGCCGTCCGTGTCCGGGTTCTTCGGGTCCGTCTTCGTCGTCGGATCCGCGTCCGGCTTGAAGTTCGGGGACGTCTTGTCGGTGCCCGCCGGAGCGGTCTCCGCGGTGACACCCATCTCCGTGCCGTCGTTGATGCCGTCGTTGTCGCTGTCCGGGTCGAGCGCGTCGATGACGCCGTCGCCGTCCGTGTCCGTCAGTCCGTCGATGCCGTCCGGCACGCCGTCGTCGTCGGAGTCGGAGTCGAACGGATCCGTCCTGTGCTCCAGCTCCGTGGCGTTGTCGATGCCGTCGCCGTCCGCGTCCTGGTCATCCGCCGGGTTGAGCGGGTCGGACTCCTGCACGTCCACGCGGCCGTTGTGGTTCCTGTCCTCGATGCCGTCGAACACGCCGCCGTTGTCGGTGTCGGGGTCGAGCGGGTTCGTCTTGGTGTCGGGGTCCTGGTCCGCCTTGAACTTCGTCGGGTCGGTGTCCGTGCCCTGCGGCTGGGTGAGGCCCAACTCCAGGCCGTCCGTCAGGCCGTCGTCGTCCGTGTCGATGTCGTTCGGATCCGTCTCGGTCGGGTCCTTGAGGCCGTCGTGGTTGGCGTCCTCGTTGCCGTCGGTGAGACCGTCGTCATCCGTGTCGTCGTCCAGCGGGTTCGTCTTCGTCGACGGGTCCTTGTCCGCCACGAACCTGGTCGAGTCGGTGTCGTCGCCCTGCGGCTGGGTGAGGCCCAGCTCCACGCCGTCGGTCAGGCCGTCGCCGTCGGTGTCCGGGTTGTTCGGATCCGTCTCGTCGGCGTCGACGACGCCGTCGTGGTCCTTGTCCTCGTTGCCGTCGAGGATGCCGTCGTCATCCGAATCGTCGTCCAGCGGATCCGTGCCGCCCACCTTGACCTCGATGCCGTCGGGGATGCCGTCGCCGTCGGTGTCCGGGTTGTTCGGGTCGGTGCCCGCGAGGACTTCTTCGGCGTCCGTCAGGCCGTCGTTGTCCGTATCCACCGTCCCCGCCTGGTTGACGGTGAAGGTGGTGGTCGCGGTCGTGCTGTTCGTGCCCGCGCCGTTCGTGGACACCGCGGTGACGGTGTACGTGCCGTCCGCCAGCGGGCCGGGCAGCGCCTGGCTCCAGTTGCCGGAGGCGTTCACCGCGATGGGGCCGTAGATCGTGCCCTGGAACAGCACCGTCACGGACGTGGCGTTCGCGGACGTGCCCGACACCGTCACGTTGGGGACCACCACCGTGGCGCCGTTGGCCGGGACGGTGATGGCCACCGTCGGGGCGGCCGTGTTCACCGTGAAGGTGGAGGTCGCGGGCGTGCTGGTGTTGCCCACCGCGTCCACCGCCACCGCCGTCACCGTGTACGTGCCGTTTGCCAGCGGGCCGGGCAGCGCCTGGCTCCAGTTACCCGAGCCATCCACGGGGATGGGGCCGTAGTCCGTGCCCTGGAAGGACACGGTCACGCTCGTCGCACCGCCCGCGGTCGTACCGGTAACCGTCACGTTGGCGCCCACCGTGGAGCTGTTGGCCGGCGTGGTGATGGTCACCGTCGGCGCGGTCAGGTCCACCGTGAAGGTGGTGCTGTCCGGCGTGCTGGTGTTGCCCGCCGCGTCCGTGGCCACCGCGGTCACGGTGATGGAGCCCTCCGGCAGGGACACCGGCAACTGGTAGCTCCAGTTACCCG
>NZ_RAVX01000018.1:0-129933 GCF_003611605.1 Corallococcus sp. AB011P | reverse complement strand
GTCAGGTCCACCGTGAAGGTGGTGCTGTCCGGCGTGCTGGTGTTGCCCGCCGCGTCCGTGGCCACCGCGGTCACGGTGATGGAGCCCTCCGGCAGGGACACCGGCAACTGGTAGCTCCAGTTACCCGAGCCATCCACGGGGATGGGGCCGTAGTCCGTGCCGTTGTAGGTCAGCGTCACGGACGTCGCGCCCGTGGCCGTACCGGTGACTGTCACCGTGCTGGTACCGATGACATCGCCGTCGCCCGGGGTGCTGATTTCCACCGTCGGCGCGGTCAGGTCCACCGTGAAGTTGGTGGTCGCGGTCGCGCTGGTGGTACCCGCGCCATTCACGGACACCGCGGTCACGGTGTACGTGCCTTCGGCCAGGGAGCCGGGCAGCGTGTAGCTCCAGGTGCCGTCACCATTGACCGTGATGGGGCCGTAGCTCGCGGCACCGAAGGTGAGCGTCACGGAGGTCGCGTTGGTCGTCGTGCCGGTGACCGTCACCGTGCCGGTGTTCACCGAGGTGCCGGTCAGCGGATTGGAGATGGCGACCGTGGGGACCGTCAGGTCCACCGTGAAGGTGGTGCTGTCCGGCGTGCTGGTGTTGCCCGCCGCGTCCGTGGCCACCGCGGTCACGGTGATGGAGCCCTCCGGCAGGGACACCGGCAACTGGTAGCTCCAGTTACCCGAGCCATCCACGGGGATGGGGCCGTAGTCCGTGCCGTTGTAGGTCAGCGTCACGGACGTCGCGCCCGTGGCCGTACCGGTGACTGTCACCGTGCTGGTACCGATGACATCGCCGTCGCCCGGGGTGCTGATTTCCACCGTCGGCGCGGTCAGGTCCACCGTGAAGTTGGTGGTCGCGGTCGTGCTGGTGTTGCCCGCCGCGTCCGTGGCCACCGCGGTCGCGGTGTACGAGCCCTCGGCCAGGGGGCCGGGCAGCGGGAAGCTCCAGCTGCCGTCACCATTGACCGTGATGGGGCCGTAGCTCGCGGCACCGACGGTGAGCGTCACGTACGACGCACCCGAGGACGAGCCCTCCACCGTCACGTTGGGGGTGTTGAGGATCGCGCCGTCAACTGGCGCGTCGATCGCCACCGTCGGAGGCGTCTGGTCCACCGTGAAGTTGGTGGTCGCGGTCGGGCTGTTCGTGCCCGCGCTGTTCGTGGACACCGCGGTGACGGTGTACGTGCCGTCCGCCAGCGGGCCCGGCAGCGCCACGGTCCAGTTACCGCCAGTCAGGGTGGCGGGGTAGTTCGTGCCATTGAACGTGACCGTCACGCTGGTCGCGTTCGCAGCCGTGCCCGTCACCGTCACGTTGGGATTCGACACAGTCGAGCCGTTGGCCGGGGTGCTGATGGCCACCGTCGGCGCGGGCACGTTCACCGTGAAGGTGGACGAGGCCTGGGTGCTGTTGGTGGTGCCGTTCGACGACACGGCGGTCACGGTGTACGTGCCGTTGGCCAGCGGGCCCGGCAGCGCCGCCGTCCAGGTATTGCCGGTCAGCGTGGCGGGATAGTTGGTGCCCTGGAACGTCACGGTCACACTGGTCGCGTTCGCGGCTGTACCGGTCACCGTCACGTTCGGGTTGCTCGTCGTGGAGCCGGTGGCCGGCGTGGTGATGGCCACCGTCGGGCCCGCCACCGTGAAGGTGGAAGAGGCCTGGGTGCTGTTGGTGGTGCCGTTCGAGGACACCGCCGTCACGGTGTACGTGCCGTTGGCCAGGGGGCCCGGCAGCGCCGCCGTCCAGGTATTGCCCGTCAGCGTCGCCGGGTAGTTCGTGCCCTGGAACGTCACGGTCACGCTGGTCGCGTTCGCAGCCGTGCCCGTCACCGTCACGTTCGGGTTCGACACCGTCGAGCCCGTGGCCGGCGTGGTGATGACCACCGTCGGGCCCGCCACCGTGAAGGTGGAAGAGGCCTGGGTGCTGTTGGTGGTGCCGTTCGAGGACACCGCCGTCACGGTGTACGTGCCGTTGGCCAGCGGGCCCGGCAGCGCCACGCTCCAGGTGTTGCCCGTCAGCGTCGCCGGGTAGTTCGTGCCCTGGAACGTCACGGTCACGCTGGTCGCGTTCGCAGCCGTACCGGTCACCGTCACGTTCGGGTTCGACACCGTCGAGCCGGTGGCCGGCGTGGTGATGGCCACCGTCGGCGTCGCCGCGGCGGTGATGGTGAAGGCGTTGGTGTTGCTCTTGGGGCTCGCCTGGCCGTTGACCTCCGCGTACGCGTACACCGTGTGAGCAGCGACGCTGAGCTGGGTCGTGGGCGTGAAGGTCCAGTTGCCCGAGGCATCCGACGTCGTCCGGCCAATCTCCACGTTGTCCACGATGACGACGATGGTCGTGTTCACCGGACCCGTGCCGGTGAAGGCGGGCGTCCGGTTGGACGTGGTGGAGCCGTTGGCCGGCGTGGTGACAACCGGAGCCGCGGGCACGGTCAGCGCGGACGTGAGCGTGTTGACCACGCCGACATTGCCCGCCGCGGAGCCGTACGTCGCGCCGTCATAGATAGAGCCCGCGAGCGCCTGCGTGCCCGCCGCACCGCCCGAGGTCGCCGTGGCCGCCACGGTGTTGCAGTTGATGGTCGCGCCCTGGAGGAAGATGTTGCCACCTCCCGCGCCTCCGCCCGTCCCGTGCTCATCCGCGGAGCTGATGCCGCCACGGCCGCCCTTCGCGGAGATATTGCCGGGATTGCAGGTCAGATTGCCATTGAAGCGCAGGGACAACGTACCGCCCGCGCCACCGCCACCCGCCGCGTCATTATCCGAGTCGCCACCCGCCGCGCCGTCCGCATTGATGACACCGGCGCCCGCGAGCGAACCGCCGCGGATGAACACGGCACCACCCGCGTTGCCGCCACCACCGCCCACTCCGTCGTTGCCATGACCCGAACCGCCACCACCGCCGAACAGCACGCGCGTCGGCGGCAGAAAGTTCATCTTCGCGCCGCCCAGGCCGCCCACCGCGCGCGCCGGGGCGGTGTCACCCGTCCACGTCCGGCCGCCGATGCCGCCCTGACCGCCGTTGCCGCCGCCGCCACCACCGGAGTTGTGGCAGATGCCGGCGCCGCCCGCGTTGAGGATGTTGCCCCGGCCCGTGATGCCGTCGGCATCAGGGTACGCCGCCGGAAGCTTGAAGCGACCCGGCACCACGCCTTCTCCCTTGATGGCACCGCCCGGATACACCTCGTCGAACTCCGTGCAGTTGTCGCCGTCCCCGTTGAAGTACGTCGCGCCACGGAAGCCCGCGCCATTGGCGGAGATGGTGCCGTTGTTGATGACCGCGCCCTGGGCCAGGAAGACCACGATGCCGCCCAGGCTGTCGATCTGGTCCTCGTCGTTGGACCAGCCCTTGGCGACGATGCTGCCACCCGCACTGACGGTCACCGTCGTGTACTCGGGCACGCGGATGGCCTGGGCCGCGGAGCGGCGGGCCAGCTCGTCATCGTCCGGGCCGCCCAGGAACGGCACCGTGAGGGGCGAACCGAAGGTGAGGCGCGTGTCCGTCAGCGCCGTCACACGCGCGAACTGCCAGCGGCCCACCGGGTCTGATGAGAAGTCGAACGGCCCCTGGTTGCCGGACGTCACCGGGCCCGCGTAGCCGGTGGACTGGTACACCATCACCAGGTCGCCGACGGCGAAGCCCGTCGTGTCCGTCACCTCCACGAACGACTGCCCGGCGTTCGCGGGTTCCGTCAGTCGCGCGTAGGTGTTGATGGTCAGCGTCTGGCCGGCGCCGACCGTCAGCTCACCGTTGTGGCCATTGCCCAGACCGAACGTGTCAGGTTCCGCGAACGCGGGTGGCGCCAACAGCACGGCACACAGCAGGGCCAACAGGCCCGCGGCCGAGCGGCGAAGTCCCGTGAGGGGCGTCAGCAACCGCGAAGTCTTTTGTGGAGTCATAAGGTCAGAGGCTCACCAGGAGCGGAGAAATCCGTTCCGGGAGCCACGGGCTCCCATAGCAAGCCGGAAGCCATCCTCTGTCGAATTCCCAATCCGTCCAAATCCTGGAACTTGCACGACTGGCCGCCCGTACTTAGGGCGAGAGTCCGGAAGCCGGATCCGGATTCCGGATTCTGGAAAGGGCTCCGCGTCTTGGACGGACGCGTCAGCGTCCCCCTCTGACACGTCAAACGAGTTCCCGGACACACGCCTCCAGAAACGCGAAAGGGCCCCCGAAGGGGCCCTTGGCTCAACGCGTCAGCAAAGCCGGGAACCGGCCTAGAAGATCTCTTCCAGCCACTCGCGCATCCGGCCCTTCACCTTCTTGTAGACGTTGCCGTCCTCGCGGATGCGGAACATGCGGCGGTCCATGTGCTTGGCGCCGTAGACGACCAGGCCCACGCCCGTGGCGTACATGGGGCTCTTCACCACGTCCACCAGGCCGCCAATGCCGCGCGGCATACCCCGGCGCACCGGCAGGCCCAGCACCTCTTCCGCCAGCTCCGGCATGCCCGCGAGCAGCGTGGAGCCGCCCGTGATGACGATGCCGGACGCGAGCAGGTCCTCGTAGCCGCACTTCTGGATCTCCCGGTGCACCAGCTGGAAGATCTCCTCCACGCGCGGCTCCAGGATCTCCGAGAGGATCTGCCGGCCCAGGACGCGCGGCTGACGGCCGCCCACGCTGGGGACCTCAATCGTCTCGTCCTTGTTGATCATGGACGCGAGCGCGCAGCCGTACTTCTGCTTGATGCGCTCGGCCTCGTGCGCGGGGGTGCGCAGGCCGATGGCGATGTCGCTCGTCAGGTTGTTGCCGCCCAGGGCAATCACGGCCGTGTGGACGATGGCGCCGCCGGAGAAGATGGCGATGTCCGTGGTGCCGCCGCCGATGTCGACGAGGCACACGCCCAGCTCCTTCTCGTCCTCGCTCAGCACCGCTTCGGCGGAGGCCAGCGGCTGGAGCACGATGTCGGAGACGTTCAGGCCCGTGCGATTGGCGCACTTGACGATGTTCTGCGCGCTGGAGACGGCGCCCGTGACGATGTGCACCTTGGCCTCCAGGCGCACGCCGGCCATGCCCAGGGGCTCCTTGATGCCGCCCTGGTCGTCGATGATGAACTCCTGCGGCAGGACGTGGATGACCTCCCGATCCAACGGGATGGCCACCGCCTTCGCCGCGTCGATGACGCGCGCGATGTCCGCGTCGCGGACCTCCTTGTCCTTCACCGCGACGATGCCCTGGGAGTTGAAGCCCTTGATGTGGCCGCCGGCGATCCCCGTGTACACGTGGGAGATCTCCGCCCCGGCCATCAGCTCGGCTTCCTCCACGGCGCGCCGGATGGACGACACCGTGGCCTCGATGTTGACCACGACGCCCTTGCGCAATCCCTTCGACGGATGCGTGCCGATACCGATGATGTCGATACCGCTATCGGTCAGCTCGCCGACGATGGCGCAGATCTTCGTCGTGCCGATGTCGAGGCCGACGATGATCTCCCCCGACTTCTGCTTCGCCATGACTCCTCCCAGGCTCCCTCACTTTCGTGAAGGAAGCATCCTCACTGCGTCGAGTCCCCGCTCCGCACGGAGTCGGACCCACTCGAAAGCCTCACCGCCACCCAACCCGGTCGGGCACGGTTATCCAGGCGAATGATCGCGGCCGCAAGCCCCCTTGTGCTGAGCTCGCGTCGAACGCGCGCCAGCCGCTGGAGCTTGACTTCCGTATCGCCAGCACCGAGGCGCACCTCCTGCCCCGTCGCCGTCACCAGCGCAAGCCCGGTGTTCTCCAGGCGCACTTCAGAAAGCCGCTCGGATCGCCCGGGCAACAGCCGCGCATAAGCACGGGTTACATCCAGCGCGTCGCGGAACTTCGAACGCACCGCGTCCGGGTCCGCCACGTACGCATCGCGCTCCACGCCCGTGACGAGCGGCAAATCCAGCCCGTCCCCCGGGGTGACGCGCTTGAAGGGCTCGCCCTCCTCGTCCAGCACGTACAGGTCGCCCAGCACCGCCAGCGCCGCGGGTGCGTGCTCCGTCACCTCCACGGACACCCCGCGCGGAAACCGGCGCGTCACCTCCACCGTGCGCACCCAGGGGTGCTGGCCCATGGACCGCGCCAGCGCGGCCGGGTCCAGCGTCCACAGGTTCTGCCCCGCCGTGAGCCCGGACAGCTTCAAGAGCTCCGGGCGCGACGCGCGCTCCAGGCCGGAGAAGTTCACCGACTCCAGCGCGAAGCGCGGCGAAACCACCGCCCAGGCGCGCAGCTCGATGCCGCCCCAGATGAGCCCCGCCGTCGCCACCGCCAGCCCCAGCGCCTTCGCCACCGACGGCCCGTGCGAACGGACCGCGCCCTTCACCGCGTCATTGCGCGGTGCGGCGTCCAGGCGGCGGCGGTTCTTGGATTTTCCGAAGGCCATGACTAGGGAGGCGCATGCTGCGTGCGGACATCGAACCACGCCAGTTTTTGGCTACAGGCACGTCGCTGTAGCGGCATGGGGGGACAACCCCGGCCCCGCAAGAGACCGGAACTCCAGGAAAGAACGCGGAGCGGCTCAAGCCTTGAGCGAAGCGCCCTGGAGCAGCCGCTCACAGAGGGCCGGGAAGTCGATGCCCCGCCCCGCCGCGATTTTGGGCAGGAGGCTGGAGGCCGTCATTCCGGGCAGCGTGTTGATTTCCAGCAGGAACACGTCGCCACTTTCCGTGACGATGACGTCCGAGCGCGAGCCGCCGGAACACCCCAGCGCCTTGTGGGCGCCCAGGGAGACCTCGTTGACGCGCGCGTACAGGTCCGGGGGCAGCGGCGCGGGGAAGAGATACTGAGTACCGCTGCCGGCCTTGTACTTGGCTTCGTAGTCGTAGAACTCGCGGGCGGCCTTCACTTCGATGACGCCCAGGGCCTCGTTGTCCAGCACGCCGCCCTGCACTTCCCGGCCCTTGATGAACTGCTCCACCAGGAGCGTGCCGGCGTGCTTCGCGGCGTCCTGGACGGCGGCGGTGTACTCCTCGCGCGTCTTGCAGATGTGCACGCCCACGCTGCTGCCCTCGCGGCTGGGCTTCACCACCACCGGGAAGGGGAACGGCAGCCGGTCCGCCTCCGCGAGCGCGCCTTCCGCCGAGTCGAAGGCGCGGTAGGGCGGCGTGGGGATGCCGCGCGCGACGAAGATCTCCTTCGCGTACACCTTGTCCATGCCCACGGCGGAGGCCATCACGCCGCTGCCGGTGTAGGGGATGAACATGGCCTCCAGCAGGCCCTGGATGCAGCCGTCCTCGCCGAAGCGGCCGTGCAGCGCGAGCCACGCCACGTCCACCTTCTCCGCGATGAGGCGCGCGGGCAGGTCCTTGCCCACGTCGATTTCCACCACGTCGTAGCCCAGCCCCCTGAGGGCGCCCGACACCGCGGCGCCCGTGCGCAGGGACACCTCGCGCTCGCTGGAGAGGCCGCCGTACAGCACGCCGACGCGCTTGCCCTTCAACTCAGCGGGGGTGAAGCCTCGGGGACCGATGCTCATGGCAGGAAGACTCCGACGAATTTGACTTCGGGGTGCATGACGACGCCGGAGGCTTCCTTCACCCGCTCTTGCATCAGCGTGATGAGGCCCCGCACGTCGCGAGCGGCCGCGCCGCCCAGGTTGACGATCCAGTTCGCGTGCAGGGTGGACACCTGCGCGCGCCCCAGGGTGTGCCCCTTCAGGCCCACGAGTTCAATGAGCCGCCCGGCGTGGTCGCCCGGCGGGTTGGTGAACACGCTGCCGAAGTTGGGCTGACTCAGGGGCTGCGTGCGCTTGCGGTAGCCCAGGTCCGCGTCCATGGCCGCCTTGCTGGCCACGACATCGCCCTTGGGAAGATGGAAGCGCACGCGGGTGACGATACCTCCCGCGGGCAGCGTGGCGTGACGGTAGGTGTGCGGCACCTGCGCTTTGTTCAGCCACCCCACCCCGTCCGCGGTGGCGACTTCAATGGCCTCCACCACGCGGAAGCACTCGCCGTTCTTGGTGCCGGCGTTCATGGTGACGGCGCCGCCCAGGGTGCCGGGGATGCCCGCGAGGAACTCCGCGCCCACCAGGCCCTGCGCGCGCATCACGTTGACCAGCCGGGCAATGGCCGCGCCCGTGCCCAGCGTCACCCGGCCGTCGTCCGGGCCCACGTCCAGCGCCTCCGGGAACAAATCCGGGGGCAGCTTCACCGTGAGCCCCGGCACGCCGCCGTCGCCCACCAGCGTGTTGGCCCCGCCGCCCAGCACCGTCACGGGGATGCCCTCGTCGCGGGCCAGGCGCAGCAGCTCCACCAGCGCCTCCGGCGAGCGCGGACGCACCAGCGCCTCCGCCGGACCGCCCACGCGCACACTGATGAGCGGCGCCAGGGGCTCGCCCGGCTTGACGTCCAGGCCCGGCAGCCGCGCCACACGCGCCGCCAGCGGTGTCACCTCGCCCGCCCGCATCCCCTACCCGCCCTTCGCCGCGCCCATCAGGTTGAGCAGGTCCGGGCCCACCTGGGTGATGTCACCCGCGCCCAGCGTAAGCACCAGGTCGCCCTCGAGCACGCGCTCGTGGAGCGCCTTCGCCACGTCCGCGCGCTTCTCCACGAACGTCACGTCGCGGTGGCCGTGCGCGCGGATGGCCTCCGCCAGCGCGTCGCCGGTGGCGCCAGGAATGGGCTCCTCGCCCGCCGCGTAGACGCTGGTGACGAAGAGCACGTCCGCGTCGTTGAACGCGGTGGCGAACTCCTTCATCAGGTCGTGCGTGCGTGTGTAGCGGTGCGGCTGGAAGGCGGCCACCACCCGGCGGCCGAAGGCTCGGCGCGCGCCGGACAGCGTGGCCATGACTTCCGTGGGGTGGTGACCGTAGTCGTCCACCACGGTGACGCCGCCCACCTCGCCGCGCACGGTGAAGCGGCGCTGCACGCCGCCGAACTCCGCCAGCGCGGAGCGCACCGTCTCCAGCGGGATGTCCATCTCCTCCGCGATGGCCACCACCGCCAGCGCGTTGAAGGCGTTGTGCGCGCCCACCATGCGCACGCGGAACTCGCCCAGGTCCTCGTCCCGGCGGAAGGCGCGGAAGGTGGTGGTGAAGCCGTCCAGCGAGATGCCCTCCAGCCGGTAGTCCGCCATGTGAGAGCTGCCGTAGGTGACGAAGCGCTTCTCGATGCGTGGCAGCAGGGCCTGGACGTTGGGGTTGTCCAGGCACAGCACGTTGAGGCCGTAGAAAGGAACGCGGTTGCAGAACTCCACGAAGGCGGACTGGAGCGTCTCCAGGTCGCCGTAGTGGTCCATGTGCTCCGGGTCGATGTTGGTGACGACCGCGATGGACGGATGCAGCTTGAGGAAGCTGCCGTCGGACTCGTCCGCCTCCACCACCATCAGCTCGCTCTTGCCCAGCTTGGCGTTGGAGTCGAGCACGTTCACCTTGCCGCCCACCACCGCGGTGGGGTCCAGGCCCGCCGCGGACAGCACCGTGGCCACCATGGACGTCGTCGTCGTCTTGCCGTGGCTGCCGGCGACGGCGACCGCGTACTTCAGGCGCATCAGCTCCGCGAGCATCTCCGCGCGAGGGATGACGGGAATCTTGCGCTGGCGCGCCGTCACCACCTCCGGGTTGTCCTTGCGCACCGCGGAGGAGATGACGACCACGTCCGCGTGCACCAGGTTGGACGCCTTGTGGCCCTCGTAGAGTGTGGCGCCCAGCTTCGCCAGGCGGCGGGTGATGTCGCTCTCGCGCAGGTCCGAACCGGAGACCCGGTAGCCCAGGTTGAGCAGCACCTCCGCGATGCCGCTCATGCCAATGCCGCCCACGCCCACGAAGTGCACGTGCGCCGCGTGGCGCGTCTTGAAGAGACTGCCGGGCTTGTTGCTGACGTTCTTGCTGCTCATGCCTTGCTCCCGGGTGCCTTCTTCACGTCCTTCTGTCCGCGGTCGCGTCCGCCCGGGCCCCAGGCCTGGGTGGTCAGGTCCACGCACACGTCCGCCAGCTCCTTCGCGGCGGCGGGGCGGCCCAGGATGCCCGCCTTCTTCGCCATCTGCTTGAGCTTCGCGGGGTCCGTCATCAGGCCGCGCAGCGTTTCCGCCAGCTTCGCCCCGGTGAGTTCCGACTCGCGGAACATGATGGCCGCGCCCACGTCCACCAGCGCGCGGGCGTTCACTTCCTGGTGGTTGTCCGTCGCGTGCGGGAAGGGCACCAGGATGCTGGCCTTCTTGCACACCGTCAGCTCCGCCAGCGACGTCGCGCCCGCGCGGCAGATGACCAGGTCCGCCTTCGCGTAGGCGGAGGACATGTCGTCGATGAACTCCACCACCTGCGCCACGTCCGCGAAGCCCTTGTCCGCGTAGCCCTTCTTCACGCTCTCCAGGTCCAGCTTCCCCGTCTGGTGGACGATGTCGAGCTGCCCCTTCACGTCGCCCAGCGAGTCCAGCGCCTCCAGCACGCGGTTGTTGAGGCCGCGCGCGCCCAGGCTGCCGCCGAAGATGAGGACGGAGAACTTCTCGTGCGCGGAGCTGCTGCGCAGGTAGTTGTCCATCAGCTTCTTGCGGATGGGGTTGCCAATCATCTGAACCTTGGCTTCCGGGAAGTGGTTGCGCGCTTCCTCGAAGGAGGTGAAGACGACCTTCACGATGCGGCCCAGCACCTTGTTGGTGAGCCCGGGCAGCGCGTTCTGCTCCTGGATGGCGGTGGGGATGCCCATCAGCCACGCGGCCAGCACCACCGGGCCGCTCGCGTAGCCGCCCACGCCCACCACCACGTCCGGCTTGTGGCGCGACAGGATGCGGAACGACGCGAGGAACGCCAAAGGCAGCGCGATGAGCCCCTTGAGCAGGCCGATGAGCCCCTTGCCCTTGAGCCCCTGCACCTTCACCAGCTCCAGCGGGTAGCCCTCCTTGGGCACCACGCGCGCCTCCAGGCCCTTCTCCGTGCCCACGAACACCACTTCGTTGGCGGGGTGGCGCGTGACGACCTCCTCCGCCAGCGCGATGCCCGGGAACAGATGGCCACCGGTGCCGCCGCCCGCGATGAGCACCTTCACGCCGTCACCTCCCGTAGGTCCGTGGTGCCCGTGCGCACCGGCCTCGTCGCGCCCTGCGTGTTCGCGCTGAGCGACAGCAGCACGCCCGCGGAGCCCATCAGCACCACCAGCGACGTGCCGCCGTAGGACACGAACGGCAGCGTCAGGCCCTTCGTGGGCAGCAGGCCCATGGCCACGCACATGTTCACCGTGGCCTGGAACGCGATGATGGAGCTGATGCCCAGGCCCAGGTACGTGCCGAACGTCTCTCCCGCCGCCAGGGCCGCGCGGATGCCGCGCCACAGGACGATGGCGTACAGCACCACGAGCAGCCCCACGCCGATGAGCCCCAGCTCCTCACCGAGGATGGAGAAGATGAAGTCCGTGTGCGCCTCCGGCAGGAAGAACAGCTTCTGCCGGCCGTCCCCCAGCCCCAGGCCGGTGATGCCGCCGGAGCCGATGGACATCAGGGACTCCGCCACCTGGTAGCCCACGTCGTGCCGGTGGGCCCACGGGTCCAGGAACGCGAGGATGCGCTTCATGCGGTAGGGGCTGGTCGCGATGGCGACGAAGGCCAGCGGCAGCGCGAGCAGGATGGAGCCCACCAGGTACGACAGCTTCGTGCCCGCCGCGAACAGCAGCACGAAGAGCATGAACACCAGCAGCACGCTGCTGCCGAAGTCCGGCTGGAGCATGCACAGGAACACCAGGATGCCGCACAGGGCCAGGTGCGGCAGGAAGCCGATGGAGAACGTGGCCACCTTCTCCCGCTTCTTCGCCAGCGAATAGGACAGGTACACGAGCCACGCGAACTTGGCGATTTCCGCCGGCTGCAGGCTGAAGCCCGGCAGGCGGATCCACCGCCGCGCGCCGCCCGCCGTGGTGCCGATACCGGGGATGGCCACCGCGATGAGCAGCACGATGGCGACGAGCAGGAGCGGGTATGCCAGCCGCGCCAGCTTCCGCCACCCCAGCTTCATGGCCACCGCCATGCCGACGAGCCCCAGGCCCGCGGCGGACAGCTGGCGCTTGAGGAAGTAGAGGCTGTCGCCCAGCTTGTCCTGCGCGAGCACGGCGCTGGCCGAGTACGTCATCACGAGGCCCAGCGAGACGAGCGCCAGCACCGCGCACAGCAGAATCGGATCGAACCGCACGGGGGCGGCCGGAGGAGAGGTCTTCATCACGGTCAGAGCGCCCCGACGAGGCGCTTGAACGTGTCGCCCCGGTCCTCGAAGTTCTTGAACTGGTCGTACGACGCGCACGCCGGGGACAGCAGGACCGTGTCCCCTGCCCTCGCCACCTCACGCGCCTTCGCCACCGCCTGGGCCAGCGTGCCGCACGCGTGCACCGGCGCGTCGTTCGCGTACGCCCGCGCCAGCGCGTCCGCGTCCTGGCCAATGGTGAGCACGCCCTTCACCTTGCCCTGCCCCGCCTCCACCATGGGCGCGTACGGCGCGCCCTTGCCCTTGCCGCCCGCGATGAGCCACACGTCACCCGCGAACGCCTTGAGCGCCACCAGCACGGAGTCCACGTTGGTGGCCTTGGAGTCGTTCACCCACTCCACGCCATCCAGCACGCGCACGCTCTCCAGCCGGTGCGCCAGGCCCGGGTAGCTGTCCAGCCCCGCCTGCACCGCGTCCTTCGCCACGCCGCCCAGCCGGGCCAGCAGCGCCGCCGCCATCGCGTTCTGCGCGTTGTGCGCGCCCCGGAGCGAGCGGTTGGTGAGTGTGTAGGACTCGCCCGCGAACTCCAGCTCGAAGCCGCCGGGCCGCGCGATGGCCAGCCCCGCCAGCTTCGGCGCGTCCACCACAGGGCGGCCCGTGAGGCTGAAGCCGTACACGGGCACGCGCGCGGAAGCAGCCAGCCCCATCACCGCCGCGTCGTCCGCGTTCACCACGGCGAAGTCGCTGGCGCCGTCCTGGTTCATGAAGATGCGCGCCTTGGCCGTGCCGTACTCGGCGTGGTTGGCGTAGCGGTCCAGGTGGTCCGGCGTGAGGTTGAGGATGGCCGCGCCCGTGGGCTTGAGCTGGTGGGTGCCCTCCAGTTGGAAGCTGGACAGCTCCACCACCAGCGCGTCCCAGTCCCCGGGGGACATGGCCGCCTCCGCCAGCGGGCGCCCCAGGTTGCCGCCCACGAAGGTGCGCAGGCCCGCCTTCGTGTACAGCTCGCCGGTGAGCGCCGTGGTGGTGCTCTTGCCGTTGGTGCCGGTGATGCCCAGGAAGCGGGTGCCCGTGAGGAGGCGGCCCGCGAGTTCAATCTCGCCCCACACCGGGATGCCCGACGTGCGCGCGGCCTCCAGCTCCGGCAGGGACAGCGGCACGCCCGGGCTCACCACCACCAGGTCCTGGCGGGTGAGCAGCCCCGGAGGCGTGGCGCCGGTGACGAGCGTCACGCCCTTCGCGTGCAGCTCCTTCGCGACGTCGCCGAGCGCGTCCTCGGAGCGCGCGTCCAGCGCCGTCACCTTCGCGCCGTGCTGGACCAGCAGCCGCAGCGCCGCGACGCCGCTCTTGGCCAGCCCGAACACCGCGACCTTCCGACCGGACAGCGAGGGATTCATGGGGCGGGCCGACCTCGATGGGGGCAAAGCGACTAGCGCAGTTTCAGGGACAGCAGGGCCACGCCACCACAGAGGATGGCGACAATCCAGAAACGCACGATGATCTTCGGCTCGGCCATGCCCTTGAGCTCGAAGTGGTGGTGCACCGGGGCCATCTTGAAGACGCGCCGGCCTGTCATCTTGAAGGACGCCACCTGGATCATCACGGAGAGCGCCTCCGCGAAGAAGATGCCGTGGATGATGGCGGACACGACTTCGTTCTTGGAGAACACGGCCAGCCCGCCCAGCGCGCCGCCCAGGGCCAGCGAGCCGATGTCGCCCATGAACACGGACGCCGGGTAGGTGTTGAACCAGAGGAAGGAGATGCCCGCGCCCACGATGCTCGCGCAGAAGACGGCCAGCTCCGCGCCGCCCGGCACCTGGAGGATGCCCAGGTAGCGGTACAGCGGCGTGGCGGTCAGCCGCGTGACGCCGTTCACCGTCTCCGTGTCCGCGATGTGCAGCGTGGTGCCCGCCACGTAGCAGAGCACGCAGAAGGTCACCGCCGACACGATGGTGGGGACGATGGCCAGGCCATCCAGGCCGTCCGTGAGGTTCACCGCGTTGGACGTGCCCACGATGACGATCCACGCGAACACCACGTAGAACCAACCCAGGTCCGGGTTGAACCAATGGGACGGCACGAACGGCAGCGTCAGCCGCGTGTCGATGAGCAGCGTGGGCCCGAAGGAGCCGTCCGCCTTCGTCCACGTGCACATCAAGCCGAAGATGGCGATGAGGAAGAAGACCGTCTGCAGCGCCATCTTCTTGCGCCCGGCCAGGCCCTTGGAGTTGCGCTTGGACAGCTTGAGCCAGTCGTCCAGGAAGCCGATGAAGCCGTAGCCGAAGGTGAGGAGGATCATCACCCAGACGCCGCGGGACTTCAGGTCCGCGAACAGGAGCGTGCCCGCCGCGATGCAGATGAGGATGAGCGCGCCACCCATGGTGGGCGTGCCCTTCTTCTTCTGGTGCGAGTCCGGGGTGTCCTCGCGCACGTTGCTCTGCCCGTGCTGCTTCAGGCGCAGCCGCGCGATGAGGCGCGGGCCAATGAGCATCCCCAGGAGCAGGGCGAAGACGCCCGCGGCGATGATGCGGAAGGTCGGGTAGCGCAGGAAGTTGAGGACGCGCCCTGCCTCGGTGTTCTGGATGAGCTCGTACAGAAGGTACAGCACTAGTGACTCCCTCCGGGGGGTGCCGCGCCCGTGAGGGCCGCCACCACGCGCTCCAATCGCATGCCGCGACTGGCCTTCACCAGCACCACGTCACCGGGCGAAAGCCGGGGCGTCAACCACGCCACCAATGGCTCCACTTCGGTGAAATGGGCGGCGGAATCTCCCATGTCCGCGCTGCCCAGGCCGCCCGAGGACCGGGGGCCGAAGAACGCGACCAGCTTCGCGTGCCGCGCGACGAGCTCACCCAGCCGGGCATGCTCCTCTGCCTCGCCCGCGCCCAGCTCCAGCATGTCGCCCAGCACCGCCACCGCCCGGCCGCCTTCCGGCACCAGCGTGCCCAGCGTGACGAGCGCGGCCTCCATGGAGGCCGGGTTGGCGTTGTAGCAGTCGTCCACCACCGTGATGCCGTTGCGGCCATCCACGATGTTGAGCCTGCGCGCGTACGGGCGCGCGGACTCCAGGCCCTTCACGCACTCCTCGGGGGAGTAGCCCAGGGCCAGCGCCGTCGCGAACGCCGCCGTCGCGTTCTGCGCGTTGTGCGGCCCCACGAAGTGCAGGCGCACCGGCCAGTCCTTCCCCTGGTAGCGCACGGTGGCCACCATGCCGTCGCGGCCCAGCGTGTGGACCGCCGTGAGGCGCACGTCCGCCCCTTCCGCCCGGCCGAACGTCAGGTGCTTCGCGCCGCTGCGCGCGGCCTGGCGCACGATGAGCGCGTCGTCTACGTTCACGACAGCAGTGGCCTGGGGCAGCAGCTCGCGGAACATCTCCCCTTCCGCCTCCGCCACGCCCTCCAGGCTGCCCAGCCCCTCCAGGTGCTCCGGCTGGACGACGGTGATGACACCGGCGTCCGGCTGCACCTTGCGGGTGAGCCTTTCGATTTCGCCCGGCTGGTTCATCCCCACTTCGATGACGGCCGCCACGTGGGACGGCTCCAGCCGGAAGAGCGTGAGCGGGACGCCCACCTCGTTGTTGAAGTTGCCTTCCGTCTTCAGCGCGGGGCCCCGAGTGGCCAGGATGGCGCCCACCATCTCCTTGGTGGTCGTCTTCCCGTTGGAGCCCCCCACCGCCGCCACCGGAATCTGGAAGCGGCGGCGGTGCAGCGCGCCCAGGCCGCCCAGCGCGGCCAGGGTGTCATCCACTTCGTACAAGGCGAAGCCCGGGGGCAGGGCCGGCAGCGCCCTCCCCCGCTTCACCACCGCCCCGGCCGCTCCCTGGCGCTGGGCACCGTCCACGAAGTCGTGGGCGTCGAAGCGCTCGCCCTGCAGCGCCACGAAGAGGCACCCGGGGGTGAGCGACCGCGTGTCGGTGCAGACGGCGGGAAAGCCCGCTTCCACGGGCTCCCCGCGCCGGGTCGCACCCGTCGCATGCACCACCTCGTCATCGGAGAATCGAACGGCCATGGAGGGGGGGGTGTGGCCTTGAGAAGGTTCAGCCCGGGATGCGGTTGGCCAGCGCGCGCGCGGCGACCTCGCGGTCGTCGAAGGCGAGCTTCTCGGTACCCACCGTCTGGTAGGTCTCGTGGCCCTTGCCGGCGATGAGGACGACGTCGTCGTCCTTGGCCAGGTTGATGACCTGCTCGATGGCGGCGCGGCGGTCCGCGTCCACCAGGTAGCCCTTCTCCCCGATCTTCGCCTTGCCCTCGGAGATGCGGCGCAGGCCGCCCTTCTCCAGGCCCGGCGTCACCTCGGAGATGATGGCCTCCGGATCCTCCGTGCGCGGGTTGTCGCTGGTCACCATCACCAGGTCCGCGCCCTCCGCGGCCACCGCGCCCATCAGCGGGCGCTTGCCCTTGTCGCGGTCGCCGCCGCAGCCGAAGACGACGATGACGCGGCCCTTGGCCAGCGCGCGCGCCGCTTCGAGGGAGCGCTTGAGCGCGTCATCCGTGTGCGCGTAGTCCACCAGCACCGCCGGAGCCGGGCCGCCGCGGTGGTTCTCCGCGCGGTCCATGCGGCCGGCCACGCCCGTGACGAGCTCGATGCCGCTCTTCACGTCCGAGCGGCTGATGCCCGCGCCCAGCGCGATGCCGGCGGCGAGCATGATGTTCTCCAGGTTGTGGGGCCCCAGGAGCTTGCTCTTCACCTTGATGTCGCCCGCGGGCGTCTTCAGGGTGGCCTCGATGCCCTTGAGCGAATAGGCAGCGTCCGCGGCGGAGATTTCACCGGCGCCCGTGCGGCTGAACTTCCACGCCATGCGCTTCTGGTTGCGCAGCTCCGTGTAGACGCGGCTGGCGAAGGTGTCGTCGCCGTTCACGACCGCGGTGCCGGAGGCAGCCAGGTTCTCCAGGAAGAGCTTGCGCTTCACCTGGAAGTACTCCTCCAGGTCCTTGTGGTAGTCCAGGTGGTCGCGAGACAGGTTGCTGAAGCCCGCGGCCTTGAACGTGAGCCCGTGCACGCGCTCCTGCGCGAGCGCGTGGCTGGAGACCTCCATCACCACCGTCTCCACGCCCGCGTCCACCATCTCGCGGAAGATGCGGTGCAGCTCCAGCGGATCCGGGGTGGTGTTGGCCAGCTCCGTCGTCTTGCCGCCGAACTTGTAGCCCAGCGTGCCGATGACGCCCGGCGCCGGAGAGCCGGTGTACATGGCGGCCGTGGCGAGGATGGCCTCCAAGAGGTACGTGGTGGTCGTCTTCCCGTTGGTGCCGGTGACGCCCAGGAGCGTCAGCTTGTCCGCGGGGCGGCCGTGGAAGTTGGCCGCGATGAGGGCCAGCGCCTTGCGCGCGCTGCTCACCTTGAAGAACGGCACCTGCGACGACTGGCCCTGCTTCTCCGACACCACGGCGACAGCGCCGCGCGACACGGCTTCACCAATGAACTGGGCCCCATCTTCCTTCAGGCCCGGCACGGCAATGAAGAGATCCCCCGGCTTCACGCGCCGCGAATCCTGCGTCACTCCCGTGACGTCGACCGCGGAACGGCCGCCCGAGGTCTGCTCGGCTCCACACCCTGCGAGGACATCCGTCAGCTTCATCTCTTCCCCTTCACACGCATTGCTTGCGGGGCCTGGAAAGGACACGGCCTCATTGCCGCGTCGCCAGTTCCAGCGTCACCCGGGCCCCCTTCTCCACCAGCGCACCGGCGGGGGGGGTCTGAGATACGACTCGTCCACTTCCTTGCAGCTGTGGCTCCAGCGCCGCGGCGAGCAGCTTCACCACGGCCTCCCGTCCTGCCTGTCCCTGGACGTCCGGCACACGCACCGTGCCGGGTTCCGGGGTCTCGGTCACCGCATCCTCCAGACCGGCCCTGACGGGCACGGCCTTCGCCAACGCCTTCGGTGCCGGAGGGGGCACCACGGGCGCGGCGGCCGCGGCCACCTCGGCGGGTGCCACCGTACGGGACGGGGGCACGGCCAGGTGGGCCATGGCAGCGGTAGCGATTTCCTTGAAGGCAGGGGCAGCCACGTTCCCCCCGTATACGTCTGTCTTGGGTTCGTCCACCACCACGAGAATCACGGCGCGCGGGGCCTCGGCTGGCACCATGCCCGCGAACGACGCGATGCGTTTGTCGGAATACCCCCGTGCCACGGGGTCCGCCTTCTGCGCCGTGCCCGTCTTTCCGGCCACCCGGTAGTCGTCCATGGCGGCCTTGGGCGCGGTTCCTCCCTTGACCACCACGCTCTCAAGCATGCCCACGACCTGGCGCGCCACCCTCTGGGAAACGACCCGGCGCAGCTCCGTGGGCTGGTTCTCCAGCAGCACCACGCCGTCCGGGTCCACGACCTTGGAGACCAGGAACGGGCGCATCAGCACGCCGTCGTTGGCCAGCGCCCCGTAGGCCGCCGTCAGCTGGACGGCGGTGGAGGTCATACCCTGGCCGAAGGATTGGGTGGCCAGGGAGATGTCCGATTTCGGAAACGGGATGACGCCGCGGCTCTCGCCGGTGAGCGCCAGGCCGGTGCGCTCCGCGAAGCCGAAGGCGTGGTAGGCGGCGACAAACTTCTCGCGGCCCAGGGCATCCGCGACCTTCGCGGCGCAGATGTTGGAGGACACCTGGAGGATGCCCTGCGCGTTGAGCCAGCCGTGCGGGTGGGTGTCCCGGATGGTGTGACGGCCGATGCGGAGGGCGCCGTTCTCACAGAAGAACAGCGTGTCCGGGGTGATGGCCTTCTGCTCCAGCGCGGCGGCCACCACGAAGGCCTTCATCGTGGAGCCGGGCTCGAAGGCGTCCAGCGCGGCGCGGTTGCGGATGGCGTTCTTCACGCCGTCCTCGGGCGTGTTGGGGTTGAAGCGCGGGTTGTTGGCCAGCGCCAGCAACTCCCCGGTGCGCGGATCCAACACCACCGCCATGCCCGCCGCCGCCTTGGCGTCGTCCACCGCCTTGGCCAGCGCCTTCTCCGCCACGTACTGGAGGTGGCGGTCCAGCGTGAGCGTGACGGCGGCGCCCTGGCGCTCCAGCGGATCCATGGCGCCCTGGACCATCAGCTTGCGGCCCTTGGCGTCGCGGATGCCGGAGGTGCGCGAGTTCTGCCCGGACAGCTCGTCCTCGAAGGCCAGCTCCAGGCCCTCCAGGCCGTGGCCGTCGGTGCCCACCATGCCGATGATGTGCGCGCCCAGCTCTCGCTGGGGATAGAAGCGCTTGGGCTCCTTGGTGAAGCCCAGGCCCGGCAGGCCCAGCGCCTTCACCGCCTCCACCTCCTGGGGCTTCGCCTGACGCTTCACCCACGCGAAGCGCTTGGCGCGCGACAGGCGCGCGGTCAGGTCGCCACTGTCCAGGTGCACGGC
Organism: Corallococcus sp. AB011P; assembly: GCF_003611605.1. Classification (NCBI taxonomy): domain Bacteria; kingdom Pseudomonadati; phylum Myxococcota; class Myxococcia; order Myxococcales; family Myxococcaceae; genus Corallococcus; species Corallococcus sp. AB011P. The sequence continues at coordinate 110,535 of NZ_RAVX01000018.1, read as the reverse complement.
GCGGGCGAGCTGACGGGCCGCCTGCCGCACGTCGGGGAGCATGGACGGGTCCACCCAGATGGAGTCCACCTCCACGCTCTGCGCGAGCGGCGTGCCGCGCCGGTCGAAGATGTCTCCGCGCCGGGCCGGGATGTCGATCTGCCGGACGTACTGGTCCTGCGCCAGGCCGCGCAGCTTCTCCTGCTGGAAGACCTGGAGGTAGACCGCGCGGCCGAACGCCGTGCCCAGGAGCGCGAGGAACAGCCCGAACAAGAGCTGGACCCGCAGCCTGAGCCCCTTCGTGTTCGACTCCGGAATCCGCGCGCTCTTGAGGTCCCTCACCGACCGGTCCCCCGCTCCGCCACGCGGACGGCCGGGGCCGCCGAACGGGCCTGCGCGGTGCCGGAGCCCTTCACGCGCTCGTCGGCGATGGACACCACCGCGCCGCCCTTGGGCATGGCCATGCCCAGCTGCTCACGGGCCACGCGCTCCAACCGGCCCGGCGCCTTGAGCGTGGCCAGCTCCAGCTTGAGCCGGTCGTTCTCCCGGGTGAGCGAGCGGCTCTCGCCCTCCGCGTTGGACAGGCGGTAGCCCATGTCCACCACCAGCACGCGGCTGGTCACGTGGAGGATGCCCACGGCCACGAACAGGGTGAAGAGCATGACGGCGGGCAGCAGATGCATCAGCACGCCGGCCACGGACACGGAGGGACGCGAGAGGGCCTTGCTCATCGAATTTTCTCCACCGCGCGCAGGTGCGCGCTGCGAGAGCGGGGGTTGGCCTCGACTTCCGCTTCGGAAGCCGCGACGGCCTTCTTGGACACGAGGGCGAAGTCACCCTGGCTGTTGCACACGCACACCGGGAAGCCCGGCGGACAGGTGCACCCACCCACCAGGGCGCGGAAGGCTTCCTTCACCTTCCGGTCCTCCAGGGAGTGGAAGGAGATGACCGCGGCGCGGCCCCCCACCTTCAGCAGCGAGGGCAGCGCGGCGAGCAGCGCGTCCAGCGCCTCCAGCTCCCCGTTCACCGCCATGCGCAGCGCCTGGAAGGTGCGGGTGGCCACGTTGATGCGGTCCGGCCACGCCTTGCGGGGCACGGCGCGCTTCACCACCTCCACGGCCTCCAGCGTGCGCTGGGGCAGCGCCTTCTTCAGCTCCCGGGCGATGGGCCGCGCGAAGGGCTCTTCTCCATAATCCTTGAGCAGCCGGGCCAGGTCGCGCTCGTCCGTTTCGGCGATGAGCTCCGCGGCCGTGACGCCGCTGTCGCCCATGCGCATGTCCAGCGGGCCGTCCTTCATGAAGGAGAAGCCGCGCTCGGCCACGTCCAGCTGGGGCGAGGAAACGCCCAGGTCCACCAGCACGCCGTCCACGGGCAGCAGGTCGTGCGCGACACGGAGCAGGTCCGCGAAGTTGCCCTGCCGGGCCTGGAAGCGCGTGTTGCCGCCCATGCGGGCGGTGGCCGCGGCGAGCGCCACGGGGTCCCGGTCCACGCCCACCACCGTGGCGCCCCGGGCGAGCAGCGCCTGGGTGTGGCCGCCGCCTCCGAGCGTGCCGTCGAGGATGACCTTGCCCTCCGCCGGGTTCAGCAGCTCCACCGTCTCGTGGAGCAGGACGGTCTGGTGCTGGAAGTCCACGGGAGGGGGCCTTGGGTGCAGGGTCAGACGAAGGGAGCGCGCGCGAGCTGGAAGGCGGCCCGGGCATCGTTCATGTGCGGGTACAGCTCGAAGGCGTCATGGGCGCCGGCCGCGCGGAAGATGGCGGCCAGGTACGGCGACAGCCCGGACAGCTTCACGTCCCCACCGGAGCGGCGGAACGCGTCCGTGCGGGCCATCAGCGGGCGCACGCCGCGGTAGTTCAGGTGCGACACGTCCGCGAAGTCCAGGACCACCTGGCGCGTGCCCCGGTGCAGCCGGTGCATCAGGTCCTCACACAGCTTGAGCAGGTCCGCCTCCTCCAGCTCGCCCTCCAGCATCAGCGTCTCCACGCGCTCGGACGCCGCCACCACCGCCCTGTTCCGACGAACCTCCTGCACCTGGTCCATGCGCCTGCCCATCCTTCTCTCGCGAAACTAGAGGCTGTCGACTTCCTGGCTACGGCTGGCGCAGCTCGCCCAGCACCCGCAACACGTCCGGGGAGGTGGCTTCCTGGCGCGCGTCCTCCTGCGCCTTCGCCCAGCCTTCCTGGCTCCAAAGCTCAATCACCTTCACCATCCCCGCCCACACCACTTCCTTCTCCAACTTCGCGTACGCCCTGAGCGACGGCGGGATGAGCAACCGGCCCAGCTTGTCCAGCGGGCACTCCTGCGCGCTGGCCACGTACAGCCGCATCAACGTCTTGACCCCCGGCTCCATGGGGTTGCGCCGGGCGAGCGCGGTCTCCAACGCCTCCCACTCCCGCACCGGGTAGGCGTGGAGGCAGGGGTCCAGGGCCGTGGTGACGATGAGCCGCTCGTCGTAGGCGCCCACCAACGTCTCCCGAAGCTTCGCCGGGAGGCTGGTGCGCCCCTTCGCGTCGATCTGGTGCTCATAGACGCCTCGGAACACGCGGGACGATCCACCTTTTCAGCCCAGCACGGGACGGACCACCACTCCTTCCCACTTCTTACCCCTCTGCGGCCGGCATACATACGCGCCCCCCCCAGGGGGGTCAAGAAAGCGCGCAACAGGCTGGAACACCGCTCGCCCGGCGCCGGACATCCTCCAGGGCACATGCCGGACGGCCTACCTTTGGGGGTGGGGTAAACTTGAGTTCTTTCGCTCCCAGGCTGAGACTGGGAGCGCGTGAACACGAACGTTCGACTGAAGGTGGCCTACAAAACGCCGCAGTCGCTGGTCGGTGAGTACACCCGCAGCGTGGGTCAGGGCGGCGTCACCCTGGAGACGCGCAGGGCCCTGCCACTGGGCACCCGCTTCACCTTTGAACTGCACGCGGGCGGCATGCCGCGGCCGGTGGAGGTGCTGGGCGAGGTCGTCAAGGTGGAGCCGCGCCCCGGCGAGCGATTCATGCTCACCGTGCGCTACGACGGCTCGGAGGATCGCAGCGCGCTGGACGCGGTGCTCCAGTTCATCTTCGCCCAGGAGGAGCAGAACGGCCTGCGCCGCTTCCCGCGCCTGCCGCTGCACCTGCGCGCGCGGGAGAGCGACCCCCGGGCGCCGTTCTTCTACGTGCGCGACATCTCCCGCGGCGGCGTGGGCCTGGAGGTGGACGCCCCCGCCCTGCCCCGCGAGGTGCAGGTGGGCACGCCCTTCTTCATGGAGATGGACATGACGGAGGGGCCGCTGCTGCTCCACGGCGAGGTGGCGTGGACGTCGTCCGTGCCGCGCAAGGGCGTGGCGCAGGCGGTGACGCCGGGCTTCGGCGCGACGTTCGGCAGGCTGCGGCCGGACATGCTCCAGCGGCTGGAGGACCTGATGGCGCTGGAGCACCTGCCGCCCGCGCCCTGGCGGGCCCGGGTCAGCTTCGGCCTGGATGCCGTGTCGCGGATGCCCTGACGCTGCGTCCAGGGCACCCGCGCTTCAGCCGTTACAGCGGGTTGTACGGGTAGCCGCCGGCCTCTTCCAGGCCCGCGACAATCGTCTCCCGCAGCTCCGCCGGGTCGTACGGCGTGAAGGCGTCCAGCGCGGACAGGCGCTTGAGCTCCAGCGAGAGCGTGTCACCCTTGAGCGTGGCGCAGAGCGCGCGGCGGGTGCGCTCGAAGGCGCGGGTGGTGGACTCCATCGCGTACAGCCGCACCAGCGCCACGCGCACCGGGTCCTGCACGCCGCCGGTGGCGGCCTGACGGGTGCGCGTCACCATGGAGTCCAGCGCGTACGCGTCCATCACCACGTCCGCCAGCGCGGCCATGACCTCCTGGTGCTTGTCCAGCTCCGTGCCGAAGGTCTCCGCGGCCAGGCGCATGCCGTGGATGGCCAGGTGCTTGGCGCACTCGGCGGCGATCTCCTCGTTGGCCAGCGCGTCGTGGCGGCCCGCGCGGGGACGCTCGCCGCGGCTCAGCTCCTCCGCCACGGAGCGCGCCTGCGCGAACAGCGGCAGGTCGCCCTTCACGGCGCGCTTGAGCAGCATGCCGGTGATCAGCATCCGGTTGATTTCGTTGGTGCCCTCGAAGATGCGGTTGATGCGCGCGTCGCGGTAGGCGCGCTCCACCGGGTACTCCTCGATGTAGCCGGCGCCGCCGTGCACCTGCACCGCGTCGTCCACCAGGAAGCCGATGGCCTCCGAGCCGAAGACCTTCATGATGGAGGCCTCGGTGGCGAACTCCTCCATCGCGGCGATGACGTGCGCGTCGTAGTCCGCGTCCGAGCGCTCCTTGGACGCAAGGCGCCCGTCCACCAAGCCCGCCGTGCGGTACGTCATGCTCTCCACCGCGTAGACGAGCGTGGCCATGCGCGCGAGCTTCTCGCGGATGAGCGGGAACGTGGCGATGGGCGCCTTGAACTGCTTGCGCTCCTGCGCGAACTTCAGCGCGCTCTGCAACTGCAGCTTCATGCTCCCGATGACGCCCGCGCCCAGCTTCAGGCGGCCGTAGTTGAGGATGTTGAAGGCGATGCGGTGGCCCTTGCCCAGTTCTCCCAGCAGGTTCTCCACGGGCACCAGTGCATCTTCGAAGTAGAGCGGGCACGTGGACGAGCCGCGGATGCCCATCTTGTGCTCCTCCGGGCCCACGGTGAGGCCCGGGGTGTCCTTCTCCACGATGAAGCCGGTGAACTTGTCGCCGTCCACCTGCGCGAAGACGACGAACACGTCCGCGAAGGCCGCGTTGGTGATGTAGAGCTTGGAGCCGTTGAGGACGTAGTGCTTGCCGTCCGCGGACTTCACCGCCTTCGTCTTCGCCCCGCGCGCATCGCTGCCGCTGCCCTGCTCCGTCAGTGCGTACGCCGCCACCCACTCACCCGTGGCCAGCTTCGGCAGGTACTTCGCCTTCTGCGCCTCGTTGCCGAACCACACGATGGGCAGCGACCCGATGCCGGTGTGCGCGCTGGACGTCACCGACCACGAGCCCAACAGGCTCATGGCCTCCGCGAGCAACAGCGACGTCGTCTTGTCCAGGCCCGTGCCGCCGTACGTCTCCGCGATGTCCACGCTCAAGAGGCCCAGGTCACCCGCGCGGCGCAAGAGGTCGCGCAAGAGCGCGTTGTCCTTGCCCTCGATGCGCGCGGCCTGGGGCAGCACCTGCTCCCGGCAGAACTGGAGCGCCGTCTTGAAGAAGAGCCGCTGCTCCTCGGAGAACGCCTCGGGCGTGAGGATGCGGGTGGAGCCCACCTCCTGGAAGAGGAAGGTGCCCCCGGCGAGAACATCCTGGGGACGGGAAGCGGGCTCGGTTGCGGCGACCATCAACGACCTCCGGGGAGGGAGCATTGCCCTCCGAAGCCTTCAGGGAAAAAGGCGCGCGGCACATTAGGGCGCGCGGACCTCCACGGGTAGTAGCGGCGCGGACCCACCACCTCAATGCGTCGTGGGACTCCACCCGGGGTGCGTGCCCGCCCGCCAGGCGGGAGGCTTCGCGGCCCCTGCCTTACGGGGAACCCGCGTCCGGAGCGGACCGGGGCGTGGGGTACACGAGGCAGAGCGTGTCGAAGAGCCCCTCCTCCGGCGCGACGTACGTGCCGCCGAGCGCCCGCGCCACCTGCACCACCTCCGTGCCGAACGAGGGGACGAGGCACAGGTCGTCCGACGTGGTGAAGCGCGTCTTCAGCCGGGCCAGCTCCCGCCGCAGCGTCGCGATGTCCTGGCGCCCGCCGCGCACCGGCACGGAAGGGCCGTTGCGGTCCGGCCCCGGCAGCTTGCCCACGCTGGTGCTCAGCTCGAAGCCGTCCGCGCGCTGGATGATGCGCAGCTTGCCGGGCGCCACCTCCTCCAGCCACGCCCGGAAGCCCTGCTCGTCGCGCAGCACCAGCCGGTAGGCCACCGGCGCGTCCGGGTGCAGAAGCCACACCTCCGCCGCCTGCGCGCGCAAGACCGCCAGCGAGTCCGACACCTGCGCGAGGAACGTGTCCGCGTCCCCCACGGCGACGAGCACATCCCGGCCCCGCACCCGCTCCGCGAGCCTGGCCGCGTCCTGGGCTCGGGCCGGCGTGAAGGTCTCCGTGCCCAGGCGCACCTGCTCTCCCGACAGCTCCAGCCGGAGGACGTCGTCCGGGAGCGGCTCGCCCCAGGCGGGCGCGGACACGGGCGTGACGGTCGCATCCGCCCAGGTGCCCGCGTCCCTGGGAGCGGGTGGAGGGGACTCCGATTCCACGCGGAGTGATGGCGCAGGAGATACCGTGCGTGCCGGCTCGGCGGGCGTGGGCTCCCGACAGCCACCCCATGTGAGGCTGCTCCACACCAAGAGGAAGAATGCAGGGTTACGGGAACAGGCTGGCGAGCGTAGCGGAATATTCCACCCAGGGCGTCTGAATGGCCTCATGATAGCTTCTCGCGGTTTTTGCGAAGGACTCCCCTCCACCGGAGCCGATTCGAACGTGCCGCCGCTTTCCGCCGGCTTCCAGTTCGGCAAGTACAAGCTGCTCGAGCGCATCGCGACGGGCGGCATGGCGGAGATCTACCGCGCCCGGATGACGGCGGTGGCGGGCGTGACGAAGCCGGTGGTCATCAAGAAGATCCTCCCGGGCTACGCGGACGACAGCGCGTTCGTGTCCATGTTCATCAACGAGGCGCGCATCGCGCTGGGGCTGTCACACGGCAACATCGCGCAGATCTTCGACTTCGGCGAGGTGGAGGGCGAGTACTTCCTCGCGATGGAGTGGGTGGACGGCCATCCGCTCTCGCACGTGCTGCGCCGTGCGCGGGAGAAGGGGCTGCCCGCGCTGCCGCCGCCCCTGGCGGTGCTGGTGGCCATCGACATGCTGCGGGGGCTGGCGTACGCGCACACGCGGCTGGATGACAACGGCCGCCCGCTGCACATCGTCCACCGGGACGTGAGCCCGCAGAACGTGCTCCTCTCCTTCGAGGGGCAGGTGAAGCTGGTGGACTTCGGCATCGCGCGGGCGCGGCTCGCCGGGCGCTCCGACACGAAGGTGGACCCCGCGAAGGGCAAGTACGTCTACTTCGCGCCGGAGCAGGCGCGCGGCGAGGCGCTGGACGCGCGCACGGACGTGTTCGCCGCGGGCACGGTCCTCTACGAGATGCTCTGCGGACGGCGCCCCTTCGAGGGCTCGCTCCAGGACGTGCTGCGCAAGATTTCCCAGGGCGACTTCCCCCGCCCGCGCGAGTGGGTGCCGAACATCCCGGCCGCGCTGGAGCGCATCCTGCTCACCGCGATGGCCACGAGCCCGGAGCAGCGCTACCCCACCGCGCAGGCCTTCGCGGAGGCGCTGGCGCGCCAGCTCCACGTCACCGCGCCGGACGTGTCCGCCAGCGACCTGGGCCACTTCATGGGCTACCTCTTCGAGCCGGAGCTCGTGGAGGCCGGCCGCCCGGTACAGCTGCCGCGCGAGTTCGTCGCACGGGTGGGCCGCTGGAGCGGCATCGCCGAACCGCCGCCCATCGCCACGCCCCCGGAGGTGCCCCGCCACGTCTCCGAGCCCGGGGGGGAGCCCCGAGGCGATTTGACGACGCAGCCCCTGCCCCCGCAGGCGATGCCTCCGGAGCCGCCGCCCGCGTGGCACCGCTCCCTGCGCGGCTGGGCGGTGCGCGGCGCGCCGGTGGTGGTGGCGGCGCTCGTGGCCACGTGGCTGGGCCTGGTCATGGGCGGCTCCAACACGTTCGCGGTGGAGCTCAGCTCCTCGCCCCCGGGCGCCACCATCCGCGTGGACGGCCGGACGCTGGCGGAGACGACGCCCACGCTCATCACCCAGCTGCCGTCGGACCGCGACCACGTGCTGGAGGTGCTGCTGCCGGGCATGGTGCCCTTCAGCCAGCGCGTGCACGCCGAGCGCGGCACCACGCTGGCGGTCCATGCGCGGCTCGCGCCGAAGCAAGCGGTCGCGGCGCGCGCCCTGCCCCGCACGGGGCCGGACAACACACCCGCGTCCATCGCCCGCTACTCCTCTGGAGGCCCGTTCGCGCTCAGCGCGGTCGCGCATGCCCTGCGTGTGCCTCCGTCCCAGGCGGCGCGCATGCGGTTGGATCCGTCCCGCACCTACGGCCTGCGTGTGGAGGGCCGCGTGTCGGTGGGCGGCCCGCTGCCGGTGGCCCAGGCCGTGTACTTCCTGGAGGGCGGCACGGCGCTGGCCGCGCGCGACAGCTTCGGCCTGGTGGGCGCCGACGAGGTGCTGGTGCGCGACGCCTCCGTCCTCTACGTATTCCTCTGGGACGACCGGCCCGACGACAACCGCGGCGCGCTCCAGGTGCACGTGCGCGAACAGGCGAGCGGCGCCATCACCACCCTGCTCCTGGACGCGCGTCGGCACGCCGTCTCGCTGTCCCCCCACGACGGCTTCACGCTCCGGGAGCTGGATCCGTCCACCACCTACCGCGTCGTGGTGCGTTCGGCCGGAGAACCGGCGCGCACGCGCGGCTTCGGCGGCGGCGAGGTGAACGGCGTGCTCGCGCTGCACGGCGCGGGGCCGTCCCCGGCCGTGGCCCCGGGCACGCTGGAGGTGCTGGAGGTCAACCAGCCCACGGTGATGCGCGGCGCGAGCTGGCTGCGGCTCGCGTTCCCGGATGACGACGTCCACGACAACTCCGGCGGCCTCACGCTGGAGGTGACGCCGGTGGCGCCGCTGCACCAGTAGCGCGCGCGACGGGCCGCTACAGGACACCGCCAGCCTGTAGCCGAAAAATTGATCATCCGGGCGCCGCCCCTACCCTGGGCCGCCACGGAGGACGCTCATGAAGAAGCTGCTGGCGGTGCTGGCCCTGGGGATCGCGGTGATGGCGACGGTGGGACTTTCCACCCGCGTGGACGCGCGGCCCGGAAGCACGGCGGACGAGGGGCCGACCGACGCCCAGATCGACGCTGTCCTGGACTCGCAGGCTCACGAGATCATGGCCAAGCTGTTGGAAGCGCAGCGCAGTGCCAACCGGATGACAATGCTTCCCCGGTAATCTCGTGGCATCCGGCGAGGCTCGGTGCTACGACCGGCGCTCGCTTCGGTGCTCATCCCACCCGCCCACGAGGGGGCCATGCCAGAAGGGTCCGCTGCACTCCAGCTCCAGGTTGGAGACCGGGTCGTCTACCCCAACCAGGGGGTCTGCCGCGTTGCCGCCATCGACGTGAAGGAGGTGGCGGGCCAGAGCCTCACCTTCGTCACCATGCGCCGGGAGGAAGACGGCGCGGTCGTGATGGTGCCACAGGGGAAGATCCTCTCCATCGGCGTGCGCAAGGTGGCCAGTCCCGCCGACGTGGAGGAGATCTACGCGTTCCTCCGCTCGGACAGTGACAAGGCCGACCTGGATTGGAAGCAACGCGCGCGCACCAACCTGGACCGCATGACCCAGGGCGGCATCCTGGGGCTGGCGGAGGTCGTCAAGGGCCTCCAGGTCCTCAGTGAGCTGCGGCCGCTGCCCACCAAGGAGCGCGAGCTCTACGACAACGCCCGGCACCTGCTGGTCTCGGAGGTCGCCGCCGCGCTGGGCACCGCCGAGGCCAACGCCGAGGACTCCATCGACATCGTCCTCTTCCCGCCCGGGAAGGAGCGTCCCAAGCGCACCGCCGCGGAGTTCGCGCGGCCCGGTGGCGACGAGGACGACATGGACCTGGACGGCGACCTCATGGGTCTGGAGGGCGGAGAGCTGGACCTGCCCTCGGACGAGGAGCCGCAGTCCGAGTCCGAAGAGGAGTCCTCCGAGGAAGAAGGCGGCGAGGAGGAAGGCGGCGAGGAGGGGGGCGAGGACGCTCCCAAGAAGCGCGGCCGTCCGCCCAAGGCCAAGCCGGCCGAAGGCGAAGAGCCCGCCGCCCCGAAGAAGCGCGGCCGTCCGCCCAAGCCGAAGCCCGAGGTGGCGGAGGGCGCGGAGCCCGCCGCGCCGAAGAAGCGCGGCCGTCCGCCCAAGGCCAAGCCACCCGAGGGCGCCGCACCCGCGGAGCCCGCCGCGCCGAAGAAGCGTGGCCGTCCTCCCAAGGCGAAGCCGCCCGAGGACGAGTGAACCCCACGGCCCTCCGGCCGCCCGCGTCGCGCCGCAAGCGCGCGCCCGGCACCGCGAGGGCCTTCCCGCCGAGGTGACGCCCCGTGATTCGCGTCGTGACGCTGGACCCCTTCGACGACAAGCAGCTCGCCAAGTTCAACCGCACGCTCTACACGGCCTTCGGCGTGGGCAGCGAGCACAGCGGCTCCGCGGAAGTCCCCGCGGGCATGTCCGAGCCCCTGGACGCGGAGAAGCTGCTCAATGAGGTGACGGGCATCCGGGCCTACAAGGACGACAAGGTGCTGCTGCTCACCTCTCGCAAGCTGAAGGACCGCGACCTGCCCAGCGGCAAGGCGCCCACGTCGGGCTTCGCCAGGTACGGCAAGGACCGGGCAATCCTCTCCATCGCGCCGTTCAAGGACCTGGAGAAGGACTTCAAGCCCATCGCGCGCCACGCGCTGCACCAGCTGGGCACGCTCTGGGAGCTGCACCACTGCCTGGATCCGCGCTGCTCGATGTACCCGCCCTGGACGCCGTCCTTCAATCAGGGCGACCACATCTTCTGCACCTTCTGCCGCGAAAAGAGCGAGCAGAAGATCCGTCTTGCCAAGTCCTAAGGTCCTGCGCGCCCTGCCCCTGGTGGAGCTGGGGGCTTTGTTGCTCGTCGCGCTCGGGTGCCTCGCCTTCCAGCTGAGGCTTCCGGGCCGGCTGCCCACGGACGCGGACGAGCGCGCCGTGGCGGACGTGCTGGCCCGCGACGCGCGCCCCGGGGACGCGGTGCTGCTGTTCCCCTGGTGGACCGAGCGCGCCCGCCTCTTCGTGCCTCCTTCCGTGCCCGTGTACGGGTGGCTGGAGTCGGACGGCGCGGATTTGAGCGCGCACCCGCGCATCTGGGTGCTGGGCCAGCCGGAGCTGCCCCGCTCCGACGTGGGCGCATTCGACGCGGCCTTCCAACCCGGCCGCAAGGCGCTGGGCCCCGAGTCGCGCCAGGGCCCGCTGTCGCTGCGCCTCTACGAAAACGGCCGCTACCGCCCGCGCCACTGGGTGGCGAGCGAGTCCGCGAGCGCGGCGCGCGTGTACCTGGAGCAGCCGGACGGCTCGCGCCGGGACTGCCCCTTCGACGGCAAGGTGCACCGCTGCCCCGGCCCACCGCACCTGTACGTGGCGCCGGAGTGGCACGAGATCCTCTACGAACCCCGGCGCTGCCTGTGGATGCACGCGCCGGGAGGGCCGCAGCGGCTGGTGGCGGAGTTCTCCAACGTTCCTTCCGGCATGGGCCTGCGGCTGGAGGGCGGCATCATCTTCGAGTTCGCGCACTCCAAGGACCCGCGCCTGTCCACCTCGTACCTGGGCGTGGATGACGCGGCCACGGGCGAGCGGCTCCTGGACGTGCCCATTCCCCCGGGCCGCGAGGGCGTGCAGAAGGCGGAGGTGGTGCTGCCGCCCGGACCGCCGCGCACGGTGAAGGTCTGGGTGCAGGCGGACAACGCGGAGTCGCGGCAGGTGTGCCTGGACGTGATGGCGCTGGAGCCCGCGGTGGGGGTGAAGCCATGACGGCTCCGGCGACGTTCCAGATGACGGGACGCCCCGCGACGCGCGAGGAGAAGTTCACGGCCCTGGCGCTGTGGGTGCTGGCGTTCGCGGCGCTGTGGAGCACGGAAGCCGCCGTGGGCTTCACGCGCGACGAGAGCGTCTACTTCGCCGCGGCGGAGGGCTATTCGCAGTGGTTCCGGCTGCTGCTGCACTCGCCCGCGCAGGCGTTCACGGACAGCGCCATCGTGCGGTTGTGGGACTACAACCACGAGCACCCGGCGCTGATGAAGACGCTGTTCGGGTTGAGCCACCTGCTCTTCCACGACACGCTGGGCGTGATGCGCGACGCGACGGCCTACCGGCTGCCCGCGTTCGCGATGGCGGCGCTGGTGCCCGCGCTGTGCTTCCTTTTGGGCAGCGCGCTGTACGGCCGCACCGCGGGGTGGTTCGCCGCCCTCTCCTTCCTGCTGGTGCCGCGCCAGTACTTCAACGCGGAGCTGGCGTGCTTCGACATGCCGGTGGCCGCGATGTGGCTGCTCGTCGTGTACTGCTTCTGGCGCGCGCTGGAGAGCACCCGCTGGGGCATCGCGTGCGGCGTGGCGTTCGGACTGGCCATCGCCACGAAGCACAACGCCCTCTTCCTGCCGTTCGTGCTGTCGCCGTTCGCGCTGTGGCGCGCGTGGCAGGCGAGCGAGGGCGCTCCGGAGGCTCGCGTGCGGCTGGCCCGCTTCGTGGGCCTGTTCGCGGCGGTGGCGGTGCTGTACGGCCTGCTGGTGGTGTTCCTGGGCGGGCCCGCCGGGTTCCAGAAGAAGTTCCTGCTCCTGAGCCCGCACACGCTGTTCTTCGTGGGGCTCGCGGTGGGCAGCGTGGTGCTGCTGCGCGACCTCGGGCGGGTGAGCCTGCCGGTGACGCGGGCGCTGGTGCCGCTGGCGGCCATGGCGGTGCTGGGCCCGGTCCTCTTCTACCTGCACTGGCCCTACCTGTGGCACGCGCCGGTGGACCGCACCGCGTGGTACCTGGCCTTCCACGCGACGCACAACCACTACGCCTGGTTCTACCTGGGCACGCTGATGCGCGGGCCGCCCTTCCCTCTCAGCTACGTGTTGGTGAAGACGGCGCTGACGGTGCCCACCAGCCTCTTCGCGCCCATGGTGACGGGCTTCGTGGTGCTCGTGGGCCGCGCGCTGCTCGGCTTGAGTGAGCGCACGCGCGAATGGGTGCGGATGCCCACCGCGGCGGAGGCGCTGGTGGGCGTCAACGCGGTGACGTCCATCCTCATCATCAGCCACCCGCAGGTGCCGCACTTTGGTGGCGTGAAGCACTGGTTCCCGTCCATGCCCTTCCTGGGCATCCTCGCGGGCGCCGCGGTGGCGCGCGGGTGCTTCGCGCTGTGGGAGGTGCTGAAGGCGCGGCGGCCCTCGGTGTCACCGCTGGTGGTGACGGTGCCGGTGTTCGCGCTGCTCATGGCGCCCGCGCTGCTGGGGCTGGTGCGGGTGTTCCCGTACGGCACGGCGGCGTACTCGGAGCTGGCGGGTGGGCTGCCGGGCGCGGCGACGATGGGGATGCAGCGGCAGTTCTGGTCCAGCCACGTCACCGGCGTGCTGCCGTGGATCAACGAACACGCGAAGCCGGGCGCGCGCATCTACCTGCACGAGGTCAACGGCTTCTCGTTCCGCGACTATCAGCGCAACGGCATGCTGCGGCCGGACGTGCGGGCGGTGAACAGCCCGTTCGACGCGGACATCGTCGCGTACCAGTACCACCAGGAGTTCCGCGAGCACGAGTTCCTCACGTGGCAGGCCTTCGGCACGCGCACGCCCGTCACCGGGCTGTACCTGGACGAAACGCCGCAGGTCATCGTCTACCAACGCCCGGAGTAGGTCCCGGCCTGGATGACGCAGGAAGCCATGTGCACGACCGTGCACTCGGCGGCCTCGCGGGCGACCAAGAAAAGCGGACAGGACGGGAAGGCGTGAGGCCAAGGTAGGCTGGCGGTGTCGGCCATTCCACCTTCCCGAGGAGGAACACATGACGCGCTGGACGGGCTTGTTGACGGTGATGGTGTTGGGAGCGGGCGTCGTGGGTTGCGACGACGCGAAGCCACTCGCGAAGGTGACGCGCGCGCAGGTGAAGCGGACGGGCCCCGCGACGATGGAGATCATCCCCGTCGAGGGACAGCTGCCCTACTGCATGCTCTTCACGATGTCCGAGAAGGGCGTCATCCGGCAGCTCACGCTCACGCGAGAGAACCGCTCCATCCGCTGCGACCCGGGCCGCCCCGTCGCCAACACCAGCTTCCGCGTGCCGGTGCAGGAGGGGAAGGTGCGCATCTACGTCTTCTTCTCCGACGAGCGCGTGCCGGCGGGCTCCGTGGCGCAGCAGCTCTACGACTTGCGCGACCGCGAGCGCGTCACCGCCATGGACCTGCGGCTGCCGGGGCGCATCTTCGTGGAGACGCTGGAGTTCACGCCGGAAACAGGCGAGCCGGAGCAGACGGGCGGCATCGTGGGCGCGGGCGGCGTGGTGACCTCCGACGGAGGCACGGCCTCGGACGCCGGCACTCCCGCCCTGACCGTGGAGCCGCTGGCCAACTGACCTCCAGACGCGAAGAGGCCCGAGGGTGGAAATCCGCCCCCGGGCCTCCGTGCTGCTTCAAGCTGAGACACCGTGGCCGCCTAGTTCAGCCAGCCACCGCTGTAGCGGCTGCGTTCCAGCCGGGCCAGGCGCTCCCGCTGCTGCCGTTCGCGCTCCAGCCGCGCCTGCCGCTCGCGTTCCTGACGCTCGCGCTCCAGTCGGGCCTGCCGTTCCCGCTGCTGCCGTTCGCGCTCCAGCCGGGCCTGCCGTTCCCGCTCCTGCCGTTCCCGTTCCAGGCGCGCCTGCCGCTCGCGCTCCTGCCGTTCGCGCTCCAGCCGCGCCTGACGCTCGCGCTCCTGACGCTCGCGCTCCATGCGGGCCTGGTCCTGGCGGCTCACGAGGGGGGTGGCGGCGTGGAAGTCCGCCGCCATCACCGGGGAGCTCGCGACGAGCGCCACAGCCACCACCATCTTCTTGAGCATCGCCTTCATGACCTGCCTCCGTGAGCCGCGTTGTTGCTGCGTTCTGAACCTACTGACGGGGGAGGCCCTGCTTGATTCAACCGCGCCATCGGAAGATGGCCCTGTTGAAACACTCTGAAATCAAACCGGAGTGAAGCCGCTTCGCACGCGGACAGGAGGGTAGGCTCGCGGTCGGTATCCCTCCTTCCCAGGGAAGAACACGTGACGCGCTGGACGGGCTTGTTGACGATGATGGCGTTGGGCGCGGGCTCCGTGCGCTGCGACGACGCGAAGCCCGCGAAGGTGACGCGTGCGCTGGTGAAGCGCACGGGCCCGGCGACGATGGAGATCATCCCCGTCGAGGGACAGCTGCCCTACTGCATGCTCTTCACGACGTCCGAGAAGGGCGTCATCCGGCAGCTCACGCTCACGCGAGAGAACCGCTCCATCCGCTGCGACCCCGGCCGTCCCGTCGCCAACACCAGCTTCCGCGTGCCGGTGAAGGAGGGGAAGGTGCGCGTCTACGTCTTCTTCTCCGACGAACCGGTGCCGACCGGCTGGGTGGCGAGGCAGCTCTACGAGCTGCGCGATCGCGAGCGCATCACCGCCATGGACATGCGGCTGCCGGGGCGCCTCTTCATGGACACGCTGGAGTTCACGCCGGAAACAGGCGGCGTCGCGGACGCCGGCAGCACGGCTCCGGATGCGGGAGCCCACACGCTGTCCGTGGACTCTGGCGCCCGCTGACCTCCAGACGCGAAGAAGCCCGAGGGTGGATCTCCGCCCCCGGGCCTCCGTGCTGCTTCAGGCTGTGACACCACCGTGGCCGCCTAGTTCACCCAGCCGCCCCGGTAGTGCGAGTCGCGCCGCGCCAGCCGCTCCCGCTCCTGCCGTTCCCGCTCCATCCGAGCCAACCGCTCCCGCTCCTTGCGCTCCCGCTCGATCCGGGCCTGGCGCTCCCGCTCGAACCGCTCGCGCTCCAGCCGGGCCTGACGCTCACGCTCCATCCGCGCCCGCTCCTTGCGCTCGCGCTCCAGCCGGGCCTGACGCTCGCGCTCCATCCGCGCCCGCTCCTGCCGTTCCCGCTCCAGGCGCGACAGCCGCTCCCGCTCGTGCCGCTCGCGCTCCATGCGGGACTGGTCCTGACGGCTCACGAGGGGGGAGGCGCCGTGGAAGTCCGCCGCCATCACCGGGGAACTCGCGACCAGCGCCACAGCCACCACCATCTTCTTGAGCATCGCCTTCATGACCTGCCTCCGTGAGCCGCGTTGTGCTGCGTTCTGAACCTTCTGACGGAGGAGGCACCGCTTGATTCAAGCGCTCCAAAGGCACGGGGCCCCTCCCGTTTCCCTCGGAAGAGGCCCCGCTGAAACACTCTGAAATCAAGCCGGAGTGAAGCCGCTTCTCAGTACGCCTCGCGGGCCATGGCCAGCAGGTCCGCCTCTGTCACGGCGCGCGGATTCCCCTGGTGGGACGCGTCCTGGAAGGCCTTCTGCGCGATGTGCTCCAGGTCCTTCTCCTGCACGCCCGCTTCGCGCAGCCGCGTCGGAATCCCCACGGACGCCGCCAGCTTGCGCACGCGGTCGATGGCGTTGGCCGCGAGCACCTCCTCACGCGCGTTGGACGTGTCCCCCAGCGCTGTGGCGATGCGCGCCAGCCGCGCCGTGCAGGCCGCGCGGTTGAACTCCATCACCGCGGGCAGGACGATGGCGTTCGCCAGGCCGTGCGGCACGTTGGAGATGGGCGTGAGCGCGTGCGCCAGCGCGTGGCTCGCACCCAGGCCCTTCTGGAAGGCCATCGCGCCCTCCATCGCGGCCACCATCATGTCCGTGCGAGCCGCCAGGTCGCGGCCCTCC
Source organism: Corallococcus sp. AB011P (assembly GCF_003611605.1). Lineage (NCBI taxonomy): Bacteria > Pseudomonadati > Myxococcota > Myxococcia > Myxococcales > Myxococcaceae > Corallococcus > Corallococcus sp. AB011P. Next base: position 94,131 of record NZ_RAVX01000018.1, on the reverse strand, counting down.
TTCACCGCCGTCACCAGCGAGCGCCCCACGCGCATCACCCCGTCGATGGCCACCGCGTCCGCGAGCGGATGGAAGCCATTGGCGACATACGCCTCGATGCAGTGGGTGAGCGCGTCCATGCCCGTGGCCGCGGTAACGGACGGGGGCAGACCAAGCGTCAGCTCCGGGTCGATGACGGCCGCCTTCGGCAGCAGGTGCGGGCTGAAGATGACCGTCTTGCGGCCCGTGTCCGCCAGCGTCACCACGCCCGAGCGCCCGACTTCAGAGCCCGTGCCCGCCGTCGTGGGAATGGCGATGAGCGGAGGCAGGTCGTCGCGCACGTACTGGTCGCCGCCCTTCGCGTCGTCGTAGCGGCTGAGCGGCGGCTCGTGCGTGGTGAGCAGCTGCACCAGCTTGCCCGCGTCCAGCGCGCTGCCACCGCCCAGGGCGACGATGCCGTCCGCCTTGTGCGCGCGGTACGCCTCCAGGCCCGCGAACACGTCGCGCTCCGTGGGGTTGGGCTCCACGCGGTCGAACACCGCGCAGTCCATCCCCGCGCCCTTGAGTACGTCCGCGACGCGCGCGGCGAGGCCCGCCTTCACCACGCCCGCGTCCGTCACCAGCAGCGGGCGCTTCATGTTCAACCGCGCCGCGTGCGCGGGCAGCTTCTGGAGCGCGCCCGCGCCGAACACGATGCGCGTGGGCCACGCCATCTCCGTGACGCGAGGCTCCGAGGGAATGTCGAAAGGCTTCATGGAAGGTCCTCCTTCAGATGAGCTCAAGGTAGCGCTCCAGCTCCCAGGAGGTGACCGCCCGCTCGTACTGGCGCACCTCCCATTCGCGGGTGCGCACGAAATGGTCCACGAAGCCCTCGCCCAGGATTTCGCGGGCGCGCTCGCTGTTCTTCAAGAGGGCCACCGCGTCCTTCAGGGTGCGGGGCAGCGGCTTCGTGTTCTTCGCCTCGTAGGCGTTGGACAGCACGGGCGCGGGCGGCTCGATTTCGTTCTCGATGCCCCACAGGCCCGCGGCCAGGCTCACCGCCATGCCGATGTACGCGTTCATGTCCGCGCCCAGCTGGCGGTACTCGATGCGCATGGACTTGCCGCTGTCTCCGATGACGCGGATGGCGCAGGTGCGGTTCTCCAGGCCCCACGTCGCGGTGGTGGGCGCCCAGGTGTTCTCCACGCTGCGCTTGTAGCTGTTGATGGTGGGCCAGTAGAGCGCCGTCAGCTCCGGCATCAGCGCCACCTGCCCGCCGATGTAGTGCCGCATCAGCTTGCTCATCCCGTGCTTCTGCGACGGGTCGTGGAAGAGGTTCTCCTCCTCCTTCAGGTTCCACAGCGACTGGTGCACGTGGCCGGAGCAGCCCGGCAGCTTTGGATCCACCTTGGCCATGAAGCACGCGGACACGCCGTGCTTCGCGCAGATCTCCTTCACCACCGTCTTGAAGAGCGCCGCGCGGTCCGCCGCCAGCTCCAGCGTGTCGTAGCGGATGGCGGCCTCGAAGACGCCAGGGCCCGTCTCCGTGTGGAAGCCCTCGATGTTGAGCCCGTACGCGTTGCACCCGTCGATGAGCGCGTGCACCAGCGGCGCGTTCATCGACGTGCGCAGCCACGAGTAGCCGAACATGCCCGGCGTCAGCGGCGTGAGGTTCTTGAAGCCCTTCTCATGCAGGCTCTGCGGGCCCTCCTTGAAGAGGAAGAACTCGTACTCCGCGCCGAACTTGGGCAGGAAGCCCAGCTTGCGCGCGCGCTGACCCATCTTCTGGAGCAGCTGGCGAGGGCTCGCCTCGAAGGGCGTGCCATCCGGGTTCACGAAGTCCAGCAGGAAGGCCGCGGTGTCCGGCTCCCACGGGATGATGCGCGCCGTGGACAGGTCCACCTTCGCGGGCGTGTCCGGGTAGCCCGTGTGCCAGCCCGTCACCTTCGTGTTGTCCAACAGCTCGTCGCCCAGGTCCCAGCCGAAGACGACGTCGCAGAAGCCCATGTTGCTCTTCGCGGCGCTGTAGAACTTCTCCAGCGAGACGTACTTGCCGCGGAAGACGCCATCCACGTCGATGGCGCCCAGCTTCACCTTGCGGACGCCCTTCTCGTCCATCCACCGGCGCAGGGAGTCCATGTCCCCCTGCTGCCCGGGCACCGCTCGCGGCCCTCCCTCGCTGCGCTCCTTCCCGCGGGCCCGGCGGGCCATCGCCGGATGGGTGAGCACCTTGGCCTTGGGACGCGACGCCATGCGGACCTTCCTTTTCTTCGTCATGCGGCGGTGAAGCGGTGGAATGGAGTGGAGCGCGCGGGGTGCGTCACGGAGACGGCAACTTCGTCCACACGGCCTTCGTCTGGAGATAGCCATCCAGCGCGTGGTGGCCCAGGTCCTTGCCCCAACCGGATTCCTTGTAGCCACCGAAGGGCGCCGCGTCGTCGAACTCGTTGAAGCAGTTGATCCACACCACGCCGCTCTTCACCTGCTTCGCCAGCGCGTGGGCCTTGGCCACGTCACCCGTCCAGATGGACGCGGCCAGGCCGTACTGCGTGCTGTTCGCCATCGCGATGGCCTCCGCGTCGTCACGGAAGCGCAGGCAGCTGAGCACCGGGCCGAAAATCTCTTCCTGGGCGATCTTCATGTCCGGCTTCACGTCGCCGAAGATGGTGGGCTTCACGAAGCAGCCCTTCGCCTTGAAGCCCTCCGTGTCGCGGCCACCGCCCGCGAGCAGCTTCGCGCCCTGCTGCTTGCCGCTCTCGATGTAGCCCAGCACCACGTCCATCTGCTTCTGGCTCACCAGCGCGCCCATCTCCGTGGACACATCCAGCGGGTCGCCCACCTTCATCGTGCGCGCCTTCTCCGCGAGCTTCGCGACGAAGGACTCGTAGGCGTCCTGGTGCACCAGCACGCGGCTGCCCGCGTTGCAGGTCTCACCCTTGTTGCCGAAGATGCCCCAGAAGCACGCGTCCACCGCGCGGTCGAAGTCCGCGTCCGGGAAGATGATCTGCGGGCTCTTGCCGCCCAGCTCCAGCGTCAGCTTCTTCAGGTTGCTCGCGGCGGAGGCCTGGAGCAGCCGGCGCGCGGTGCGGCCAGAGCCGGTGAACGAAATCTTGTCCACGTCCGGGTGCCGGGCGATGGCTTCACCCGCGGGGTCGCCCAGTCCGGTGATGACGTTGATGACGCCGGGCGGGAAGCCCGCCTCCAGCGCCAGCGCGCCCAGCTTCAGTGCGGTGAGCGGCGTGTACTCGGACGGCTTCACCACCACCGTGCAGCCTGCGGCCAGCGCGGGCCCCAGCTTCCAGCCCAGCATGCACGTGGGGTAGTTCCACGGCACGATGGCGCCCACCACGCCCACCGGCTCCTTGAGCGCGTAGGTGTGGAAGGGGCCGTCCACGGGCAGCACCTCGCCCGTAATGGTGCTGGCCATGTCCGCGAAGTTCGCGAGCGTCGCGGCGGCCGGCGCCACGTCACCCCGGATGGCGTCCTTGAAGGTCTTGCCGTTGTTCAGCGACTCGACGAGCGCGAACTCCTCGCGGCGCTCGTAGAGCAGGTCCGCCAGCTTGCGGATGAGCTTGCCGCGCTCGCGGCCGGTCATCTTCCCCCACGGCCCGGATTCGAAGGCGCGGCGCGCGGCCTTCACCGCGCGGTCCACGTCCGCGGCGGTGCCCGCGGGCACGTCCGCCAGCTTCTGGCCGGTGGCGGGATTCACCACCGCGAAGGTGCCCCCTTCAATGGGGTCCACCTGCTGCCCGTCGATGAGCAGCTTGAGCACGGGGAGCTTGGGAGTGAGCGAACGAGCGTCGGTCATGGCGAGGCCTCGGGTGAGCACGGCGCGCGAGCGACCTGGAAGTGGCGGGCACCGGACACGGACGGCTGGACACGGTAGGAATGGGGACATGACGCGGCAACCTGCCCCCATGAAGAACGTCCTCCTGCTGAAAGCCGGCGACGCGGCGACCTCCGTCCAGCTCTCCGTGGGCGACTATGAGCGGTGGTTTCTGCAAACCATTGGACTGTCCGGTCAGCGTTTCGACGTCCTTCCCGTGCACAAGGGCGCGCCCCTGCCGAAGGACGCGAAGGGCTACGACGCGGTGATGATGACGGGCTCGCCCCTGTCGGTGACGCAGCGCGAGCCGTGGATGGAGCGCGCGGGCGCCTTCATGGTGGAGGCGGGCGAGCAGGGCATCCCCGTGCTCGGCGTGTGCTTTGGTCAACAACTGCTCGCGGAAGCCTACGGCGGCAAGGTGTCGCGCAACCCCAAAGGCCGCGAGACGGGCACCGTGGAGGTGACGCTCTCACCCGAAGGCCGCGCGGATCCGCTGTTCAGCGGCCTGCCGGAGCGCTTCACCGTGCAGCAGACCCACGAGGACATCGTCTCGCGCCTGCCGGAAGGCGCCACGGTGCTCGCGGGCAACGCCAACACCGCGAACCAGGCGCTCGCCTTCCGGAACAACGTGCGCGGCGTGCAGTTCCACCCGGAGATGGCCACGGACGCCATGCGCGCGGTCATCCTCGCCCGCGAGGACAAGCTGGAGTCGCTGGCGCGGGAGAAGGGCATCCCCGAGGGCGAGTACGTCCCCCGGCTGTTGTCCGGCATCACCCCGACGCCGCACGCGCACCGGGTGCTGATGAACTTCCTCGAACACTTCACCTGACCGGACCGTCCGGGTTCGGGCCGCGAGTTGGCGCGCGACCTAGCTTTGCTCCGTGTTCCAGGACGGCGGTCCACGCACCGTCCAGGAGGGCGGGGGCTGGGGATGAATCCGTTCGTGCTGCAGTACCGGAAGCTCAAGTGCCAGCTGAAGTACCTGGCCAGCTACGTGGATCTGGATCCACGCGGCAACCAGGTCGTGCGTCGCACGGACTTCAAGCACTGCCAGAAGCCGGTGCTCCTGTTGCACGGCTTCTTCAGCACGCGCCGCGTCCTGGAGGTGCTGGAGCACCGCCTGCGCCGCGAGGGCTACTGCGTCTGGTCCATCCACCTGGGTGGCACCATGGACCGCTTCAACACGCACCGCATCGACGAGCTGGCGCGCAAGGTCCAGGGCAAGGTGGACCGGCTCTACGAGCGCCACCCGGGCATGGGGCCGCTCACCATCATCGGGCACTCCAAGGGCGGCCTCATCGGCACGTACTACGTGAAGCGGCTGGGCGGGGACACGCGCGTGAAGAGCCTCATCACCCTGGGCACGCCGCACCGGGGCACACGCATGGCCTACCTGGGCTGCGCGACGCTGGGCTGGTTCAGCCGCAGCATGTGGCAGCTCACCCCGAAGTCGCGCTTCATCAAGGACCTGGGCGTGGGCGCCTTCCCGCGCCACGTGCGGCTCACGTCCATCTACTCGCGCGACGACGTCATCGCGAAGTTCCCCTCCTCCGTGCTGGACGTGGACGGCCAGCCCAACGTCTTCAACGTGGAGCTGTCCGGCGTGCCCCACGGCGAGCTGCTCACGCGCCGGGCCGTGTGGGAGATCATCCAACGCGAGCTGGCCCTGGGCTATGTTGACGGCCCCGTGGCCACACCCGTCGCCGCGCTTCCGCCCCCTCCCCTTCCGGTGGCCCTGCCCGCCGCCGCCAGCCCCTGACACATGCCCTCGCGCTGGGACCACCTCTTCGACCTCAAGCCCGTCGCCCTCGTGGACCACCTGCTGGACGAGGTGGCGCGGCTGCTCGCCAAGGACCTGGAGTCCTGGCCCCCGCCCGTCCAGGACCTGGACCCTGCCACCCTGGGCGAGTTCGCCCCGCTGTTCCAGGAGGCCACCCGGCGCCCCGCCCCAGCCGTCTACACGGAGGCCCTGCGGCTGGCGAAGTGGGACCTGGCCCGCGAGTTCGACGCCTTCGACGACTACGTGCGCAACAAGCGCTACCTGGAGCGGGGCCTGGCCCCCGAGGACCGCGTCCCCCTGCTCTTCCTCACCCGCTGGCTCACCGAACAGATGCTGGGCCTGGGAGAGGCCACCCAGGGCCGCATCAAGCGCCCCCTGATGCGCGAGTGCCTGGACCGCCTGGAGCCCCGGCTGGGCGACCGGTCCCGGCTGCCCCAGGCCTGAGCCCCCGGCCGGCCGCCTGCCTTCATCCGAGAGGTTCCGGACCCTTTGGGGGCATAGGAGCCGGGGCCCACAGGAAGCTTTCCGCCGGGAACTTGTCAGGAGGGAGGCCACTGCCTTAAGCCCGGGTGCATGTCGCAGCCCGTGGAAGCCACCGCCCCCGACGAACGCCGCAAGCGCCTGCTCCTCCTCGCCGGATTGTGGGTGGCCATCGCGGTGACGCTCTTCGCCCTGCGCTCGGTGGTGATGCCCTTCGCGGGCGCGGCGCTCATCGCGTACCTGGTGCAGCCGCTGGTGGCGCGCATCACGCGGCTGAAGGTGGCCGGCCACACCGTGCCGCGCTGGGTGGCCATCCTGCTCATCTACGCGGGGTTCTTCCTGGCGGTGTACCTCTTCTTCGTCGCGCTGGTGCCGCAGCTCTACCGCGAGGTGGCGCGCATCAGCCGCGAGATGGCCGCCTTCGCCAGCGCGCTCACGCCGGAGCACGTGCAGGGGCACGCGCAGCGCGCGGAGGCGTGGCTCAACACGTACGGCATCCCCGTGGCCCTGTCGGACCGGGCCATGGAGGACGCGGCGGGCGCGTCCGGCGGCTTCAGCATGGCGCTGGACCTGGAGCAGATGCTCACCGACGCGGTGACGCGCGTGACGTCGCTCGCGAAGGAGAACCTGGCGGACATCGTCAACGTGTCGCGCCGCATCGTCACGGAGGTGTTGACCGGCGTCTTCATGCTGTTCTTCATCCTGATGGTCGCCGCGTTCTTCTCCATCGACGCGCAGGCCATCCGCCGCTACTTCGGCACGCTCATCCCCGCGGAGTTCCTGCCGGACGCGAAGACGCTGGTGGCCCGCATCGACAAGTCGCTGTCCGGCGTGGTGCGCGGGCAGGTCACCATCTGCCTGGTGAACGGCGGCCTCACGCTGCTGGGCCTGCTCCTCTTCGGCGTGAAGTTCGCGTTCCTGCTGGCCACCATCGCCACGCTCTTCAGCCTCATCCCCATCTTCGGCACCATCATCAGCTCGGTGCCCATCGTCCTCATCGCGCTGGCGGACGGCTTCCAGAAGGGCGTCGCGCTCCTGCTGTGGATCATCGGCATCCACGCGCTGGAGGCGTACTTCCTCAACCCGAAGATCATGGGCGAGGCCGCGCGCATCCACCCCGTGGTGGTGGCCTTCTCCCTCATCGCGGGCGAGAAGCTCTTCGGCCTCTGGGGCGCGCTGTTCGCGGTGCCGGTGGCCTCCATCGCGGTGGCCTGCTTCGACTACGCGCGCCTCAAGGCACAGCCGCCCCCGCTGGTGGCCGCTCCGGCCCAGCAGGCGGTCGCCGCCACGGACGCCGCCCCTGCGGCCTGAACTTCTCCACCGTGGTGGGATGCGGGCGGTCCCAAGCGTCCACCGGTGGAAAACCTGGGGCTGGCTCCCACTTTCCCCCCTGGCCATCCCGGGGGCGAATGACTAATTCCAGGCACGCCTCCGCCTCTGAGGACGTGTGATGCCCCCCAGCCCCTCACCGGCCCCGGACTACCGGAGCCTGTTCGAAGCCGCGCCCAACCCGTACCTCGTGCTGACGCCGGAGTTCGTCATCATCGGGGTGACGGACTCGTACCTGCGCGCCACGCGGACGCGGCGCGAGGACATCCTGGGCCGCCACATCTTCGACGTCTTCCCGGACAACCCCCAGGACCCGCAGGCCAGCGGGGTGACCAACCTGCGCGCGTCGCTGGAGCGCGCGGTGAAGACGCGCGCCCCGGACGCGATGGCGGTCCAGAAGTACGACATCCCCCGGCCCGAGGAGGCCGGCAGCGGGTTCGAGCTGCGCTACTGGAGCCCGCTGAACACCCCGGTGTTCGGCGAGGACGGCTCGGTGCGCTACGTCATCCACCGCGTGGAGGACGTCACCGACTTCATCCGCCTGAAGCACCTGGACGAGGAGCAGAGCCGCCAGCACGCCGAGCTCCGCGCCCGCGCGGACGAGATGGAGGGCGAAATCTTCCGGCGCGCCCAGCAGATCCAAGAGGCCAACCAGCAGCTGCGCGTGGCGAACGAGCAACTGGGCGAGCTGGACCGGCTCAAGTCGGAGTTCTTCGCCAACGTCAGCCACGAGTTCCGCACGCCGCTGACGCTGATGCTGGGCCCCACGGAGGACCTGCTCGCCGGGCGAGCGGGCCCGCTGTCGGACGAGGTCCGCAAGGAGATGGAGCGGGTGCACCGCAACGCCGGGCGCCTGCTCAAGCTGGTGAACGCGCTGCTGGACCTGTCGAAGCTGGAGGCGGGCCCCCGGGAGGAGCGCTTCGCGCCCACGGACCTGGCCGCGCTGACGAAGGACGCGGCGTCCAGCTTCCGCTCCGCCATGGAGCGCGCGGGCCTCAAGCTCACGGTGGACTGCCCTCCCCTGTCCCAGCCCGTCTACGTGGCGCCGGACCTGTGGGAGCAGATCGTCCTCAACCTGGTCTCCAACGCGTTCAAGTTCACGCTCCAGGGCAGCGTCACGCTGCGCCTGCGCGAGCACGGGCAGCGGGTGTCGCTGGAGGTGGAGGACACCGGCTCGGGCATCCCCGCGCACGAGCTGCCCCGCCTCTTCGAGCGCTTCCACCGCGTGTCGGGCTCGCCGTCGCGCACGGTGGAGGGCAGCGGCATCGGGCTCGCGCTGGTGCAGGAGTTCGCCCGGCTGCACGGCGGCAGCGTGTCCGCGAGCAGCACCGAGGGCGAAGGCAGCACCTTCCGCGTGGAGCTGCCGCTGGGCCACGCGCACCTGCCGCAGGAGCGCATCCGCACCACCTCCCGGCCGCGCTCCGCGGCGCGCGAGGCCACGTCGGCCTACGTCGAGGAAGCCCTGCTGTGGGGCAGCGCGAAGCCCAAGGACCGCACGCAGTCCTCGCACCACCAGCACCCGGCGTCCGCGGACGGCCACGCGCTGGCCCCGGTGCCGCGCGCGCGCATCCTGCTGGTGGACGACAACCGGGACATGCGCGACTACATCCAGCGCGTGTTGTCCGCCGAGTACGACGTGGAGGTGGCGACGGACGGCGAGAAGGGCCTGGAGGCCGCGCTGGTCCGGCCACCGGACCTGGTGCTGTCGGACGTGATGATGCCGAAGCTGGACGGCATGGGCCTCCTGAGGGCCCTGCGCGCCGCGCCCACCACCCGCGAGCTGCCCATCCTGCTGCTGTCCGCGAAGGCCGGTGAAGAGGCCACGGTGCAGGGCCTGACGTCCGGCGCGGACGACTACCTGGTGAAGCCCTTCTCCGCGGGCGAATTGCTCGCGCGCATCGCGTCCAACCTGAAGCTCGCGAGGATGCGCGGGGAGATGGCCAACGAGCGCGCCCGCGCGGAGAACCTGACGGAAGCCCTGCGCGCCCGCGACGACTTCCTCTCCGTGGCGGCGCACGAGCTGCGCACGCCGCTGGCGGCCTTCCAACTGCACCTGGAGCTGGTGGAGCGCGGCCTGGGCAAGGACGCTCCGGCCAAGGCGCTGGAGCGCCTGAAGCAGGCGCGGTCCTTCATCCGCCGGCTGGCGATGCTCGTGGACGTGCTGATGGACGTGTCGCAGATCACCAGCGGCCGGCTGAAGATCACCCGCACGGACGTGGACCTGGGTGACCTGCTGGTGGAGGTGACGCGCTTCGCGGAGGAAGAAGCGCGCCGTGACGGCACGCCGCTCACCGTGGACGTGAAGGGCCCGGTGATGGGCACCTTCGACCCGTCCCGCATCTCGCAGGTGGTGCACAACCTGATCGCCAACGCGCTGAAGTTCGGCCGGGGCCGCCCGGTGGACGTGACGCTCCAACCGGATGGGGAGGTCGTGCGACTGTCCGTGGTGGACCACGGCATCGGCATCAAGCCGGAGGACCGCGAGCGCATCTTCGACCGCTTCGAGCGCGCCGTGTCCACGCACCACTACGGCGGCCTGGGCCTGGGGCTCTGGGTGTCGCGTCAGGTGGTGGAAGCACACCAGGGCCGCATCGACGTGGAGGACACGCCGGGCGGCGGCACCACCTTCCGCGTGACGCTGCCCTTGAGGGATCCGCCAGTGGACGTGGTCAGCGGGCTGGCCGGCTGAAGCAGGCCGTGCGGCCACCCGCTACTGGCAGGCGGCGGCGCAGCGCGCGTTGCGGCAGGTGGGGATGCACCGGCCGCAGTCCACGCTGTTGGGAGTACACGTCCCGTCGCACCGCACGCCGGTGCAGTCCGGCCCTACGTCGCGGTGGGTGATGGCGGTGCCCTCACCACAGCACGCGTTCGCGACGCAGTCCGAGTCGTCGTAGCAGACCTGGCTGGAGAGCACCGGTGGGGTGTCTCCAATGGGCAGGTCCTCCACCCCCAGGTCGCAGCCCGCCAACAACCCCAGGGTGAGGCCCGCGACAGCGCGGGCGACAAGAAGAGGGAGGCGGGCACGACGCATGGGGGGCTCCTTGGGCCGGAAGGGAACTACCGGTTCATCGAGCCCAGGAACTCCGCGTTCGCCGCCGTCGGACGCATGTGCTTGAGCACGAACTCCATCGCGTCGATGGGGGTGAACGGGTGGAGCACCTGGCGCAACGCCGTAATGCGCACCAGGTCCGCCTGAGACAAGAGCAACTCCTCCTTGCGGGTGCCGGATTTGTTGATGTCGAGCGTTGGGAAGATGCGCTTCTCCATCAACTTCCGGTCCAGGACGATTTCGGAGTTACCCGTGCCCTTGAACTCCTCGAAAATCACTTCATCCATGCGGCTGCCGGTGTCGATGAGCGCCGTGCCGATGATGGTGAGGCTGCCGCCCTCTTCGATGTTGCGGGCCGCGCCGAAGAAGCGCTTGGGCTTGTGGAGCGCATTGGCGTCCACGCCGCCGGACAGGATCTTGCCGGACGCGGGCACCACCGTGTTGTAGGCGCGCGCCAGACGGGTGATGGAGTCCAGCAGGATGCAGACGTCGTACTTCTGCTCGACCAGGCGCTTGGCCTTGTCGATGACCATCTCCGCCACCTGCACGTGGCGCGTGGCGGGCTCGTCGAAGGTGGAGGACACCACCTCGCCGCGCACGCTGCGCTCCATGTCCGTCACTTCCTCCGGGCGCTCGTCCACGAGCAGCACGATGAGGTAGACGTCCGGGTGGTTGCGGCTGATGGCGTGCGCGATGTTCTGCAGCAGCACCGTCTTGCCGGCCTTCGGAGGCGCCACGATGAGACAGCGCTGGCCCAGACCGATGGGGCAGAACATGTCGATGATGCGCGTGGTCATCTCCGACGACTCGTGCTCCAGCTTGAGCTTGCGCGTCGGATAGAGCGGCGTGAGGTTGTCGAACAGGATGCGCTCGCGCGCCGCGTCCGACATGGGGTCCGCGAAGTTGACCTTGTCCACCTTCTGCAGCGCGAAGAAGCGCTCGCCCTCGCGGGGCTGGCGGATGGGGCCCGTCACCGTGTCGCCGGGCCGCAGGTTGAAGCGGCGCACCTGCGACGGAGACACGTAGATGTCGTCCGGGGACGGCTGGTAGTCGCTGTCCGCGCTGCGCAGGAAGCCGAAGCCGTCGCTGAGCAGCTCCAGCACTCCTTCCGCGTGGACCTCGAAGCGCTTGTCGGCGATGCCGCCCAGGAGCGCGAAGATGAGGTCCTGCTTCTTCAGACCCTGGTAGCCCTCGATGCCCGTGTCGTGGGCCATCTTCGCCAGGTCGACGATCTTCATCCGCTTCAGGTCATTGAGCTTGATGACCTGCATCGGGGTGCCGTCGCGCTCGACCTCCGTGATGGCGGGGCCTTCCGCGGACTCCTGCGGGGCGGCCGGAGCGGCCTCCTCGGCGGGCGTCTCCTCCTCCGTGCCGCGCAGCTCCTGGAGCTCGTCGTCACGCACGGGACGGGAGATGGGAGTGAGCACCGGACGGGGCGCTTCCGCGACGACCTCGGGGGCCTCGGCCTCCTCGGCGGGAGCCTCTTCACGACGAGCCGGCGCACGACGCGTCCGGGGAGCGGGCTTCTCCGCCTCCTTCGCCGCCGCGCGCTTGCGCCGGGGCTTCTCCTCGGTGAACACCGGCTGGACTACCTTCTCTCGGGGGGAACGGGCTTTGGCCATGACGGTCTGCGTACGGAAGTAGGGGGGAAGCGCCCGAAGGCTCGGGCAGGCTGTACGCGGGACGGCGATCCGTCCGCGCGGCGCTCGGAAGCACCTTCCAGGGGGCAGCACCACCCAAGTCCTTGGGAACGGACCGGAGGGCGCGTGGGCCTGTGGTTGGGAAGAGACGGCGCCGGGGGAACCCCTGCGCCAGGAACCGCGCTGGAAACTATTGACCGCCTCCAGAGCTGTCAAGGCATCCGTGCCTGGCTCTGTCCCGTTTTTCAGGGGGTTGCACTGGAGGGCGGGGGTCTTGCCAACAGGGAATCCGCTATGTAGCTGAAATCCGGGCCTAATGGGGCGGCGGATGCGCCTCCTTGCCGTGAACACGCGCCCCCGGGTTCCCCTTCCCGAGTGCGTGAAGCGGCCCTGTCAGGTGGTGCCGGTAGAGTGCTCCTCCTCCAACGCGGGGCGTGCGCAACTGGCCGCGCCCCTGAATTGGGGTAAGGACACCCGCCGTGGACACCTTCCCGAAAGCCGAAGCCCGCGCCCGAGCGCTCCGTCAGGAGCTGGCCCACCACAACCACCGCTACTACGTGCTGGACGCGCCGGAAATCAGCGATGCCCAATACGACACGCTGATGCGTGAGCTCCAGGGGCTGGAGGAGCAGTACCCCCAGCTGGTGACGCCGGACTCGCCCACCCAGCGCGTGGGCGGCGCGGCGGTGGAGGACTTCGGGCAGGTGGTGCACACCACGCAGATGCTGTCGCTGGCGAACATCTTCGATGACGCCGGGCTGACGGAGTTCGACGACCGCATCCGCAAGCTGACGGGCCTGTCGCAGGTGGGCTACGTGTGCGAGCCCAAGCTGGACGGCCTGGCCATCTCCCTGCGCTTCGAGGACGGCCGCTTCGTGCAGGGCGCCACGCGCGGCGACGGCACCACGGGCGAGGACGTCACGGGCAACCTGCGCACCATCAAGAGCCTGCCCCTGGAGCTGTTCCCCCAGGACGGCGTGAAGGTGCCCAGGCGGTTGGAGGTCCGCGGCGAGGTCTTCATCCGCAAGGAGGACTTCCGCAAGCTCAACGAGAAGCGCGAAGAGGCGGGCGAGTCACTCTTCGCCAACCCGCGCAACGCCGCCGCGGGCAGCCTGCGCCAGTTGGACCCCAGGGAGACCGCCGCCCGGCCCCTGTCCGTCTACCTGTATGAGTGCGTGCCCGGCGACGGCGTGCCCGCCTTCAAGACACACACGCAGAAGCTGGAGTACCTGAAGACGCTGGGCCTGCCCATCAACCGCTACCAGCACGCGGACGGGGCGGACGGAGTGCGCCAGCGCTACGACGAGTCCCTGAAGGGCCGCCACGCCCTGCCCTTCGAGGTCGACGGCATGGTGGTGAAGGTGGACGACGAGGACCTGCGCCGCCGCCTGGGCCAGGTGTCCAAGAGTCCGCGCTGGGCGGTGGCCTACAAGTTCCCGCCGGAGGAGGAGTCCACCACGGTGGAGGACATCGGTATCCAGGTGGGCCGCACGGGCGCGCTCACGCCGGTGGCGCACCTGAAGCCGGTGAAGGTGGGCGGCGTGATGGTGTCGCGCGCCACGCTGCACAACGAGGACGAGCTGCGCCGCAAGAACGTACGCAAGGGCGACACCGTCTTCGTGCGCCGCGCGGGTGACGTGATTCCGGAGATCGTCTCCGTGGTGCTGTCCAAGCGCCCGGAGGACTCCCAGCCCTTCACCTTCCCCACCCACTGCCCGGTGTGCCACGCGGTGGCGGCCAAGGACGAGGATGGCGCCATCATCCGCTGCACGGGCGCGTCCTGCCCCGCGCAGCTGGTGGAGAAGGTGCGCCACTTCGCCAGCCGCATCGCCATGGACATCGAGGGCCTGGGGGACAAGCTGGCCATGCAGCTCGTCACGTCCGGGCAGGTGAAGACGTTCGCGGACCTGTTCGCGCTCACCCGGGACTCGCTGCTCAAGCTGGAGCGCATGGGAGAGAAGAGCGCGGACAACCTGCTGGCCTCCATCGCGGGCAGCAAGGACACCACCCAGCGCCGCTTCCTGTATTCGCTGGGCATCCGCCACGTGGGCGACTCCACGGCGCGCGCCCTGGCGGAGTCCTTCCCAGAGGTGAAGTCGCTCTTCACGGCCAGCCTGGAGGACATCAGCCGGGTGAAGGACGTGGGCCCGGTGATGGCGCAGGTCATCCACACCTTCTTCCAGGAGCCCCAGAACCAGGCCACCATCCAGGCCCTCCTGGACGCGGGAGTCCAGCCGGCGCCCCCGGCGGTCGCCACGGGCGGCCCCTTCGTGGGCAAGACGGTGGTGCTCACCGGCACCATGGAGCGGCTTGCGCGCGAGCAAGCCAAGGAGGAAATCGAACGGCGCGGCGGTAAGGTCTCTGGAAGTGTCTCGCGCAAGACCGATTTCGTCGTCGCTGGCGAGGACGCGGGTACCAAGCTGAAGAAGGCGCAGGAATTGGGCGTAAGAATCCTGGATGAGCAGGCGTTCCTGAAGCTGCTAGAAGGGGATGCCAGAGCATGAGGCCAGAGGCATGAGCACGCAGCGCCGGGTGACCCTGCGCATCCAGGGCACGGTCCAGGGCGTCTCCTATCGGGAGAGCGCCCGCCAGGAGGCGCTGCGCCTCGGCCTGTCCGGCTGGGTTCGCAACCGGAGCGACGGCTCCGTGGAGGCCATGGTGGAAGGCGAGCCCGGCACTCTGGAAGACTTCATCCGCTGGTGTCACACGGGTCCCCGCATGGCGCGCGTCACGGACGTGGCGCGCACGGACGGACAGGCCACTGGCGAATTCCGCACCTTCACGGTGGAGCGCACATCATGACGCCCTACGCGCTGGCTTCCCTGCCGGCCATGCTGGGCATCCGGGCCGGCACCAAGGTTTCCGTCATCAACCCCCCGCGGGGCTTCGTGCAGAAGCTCAACCCGCTGCCGGACGGGGTGGAGTTCCTCGTCACGGCCCAGACGGGGCTGGACGTCATTCTCTTCTTCACCTCCGACGCCACGGAGCTGGTGCAACGGCTGCCCGCGCTGTCGCGAGCCACCACCCTCAACGGCGGCATCTGGGTCTGCTGGCCCTCCGGCGAAAGCGTGAAGACGCGCCTGTCCGAGGACTTCGTGCGCCAGGCGGCGCTCGACATCGGACTGGTGGACAACAAGATCTGCATCATCGACGAGACCTGGACCGGCCTGCGGCTGGTGCGCCGTCCGCGCGGGAAGCTGGACAAGCCGGAAGGGCGCAAGCAGGCCCCCGCCCAGGCCTGAACGTCCGTTTCCGAGCGCCCGGGGACCCGCCGGGCAGGCCCGCCTTCCATCTGCCCGACAGTGGATGAACGGGCGCATCGGGCCTTTACACACCTGGAGGGGCGTGGAAAACTCTCCGTGTTTCTGGGCGGTTGTGTGACGCCCCGCGTTGGCGGGACATCACGCCCAGGCAGGAATTTCGACGGGTTGCGCTTCCGGATTCCTCCGGATGCCCCTGCTGCTCCGGGGCCCCCAGACACCCCCCCAAGGTGGCCCACATGACGGGCACCGACCGGGTGTGGAAGAGGGGGCGGACGGCACGGGCGTGGAGGAAGCCTCGAGCGCGTGAAGAGAAGCAGCCCCGCCCGGCACGGTGCCGGTCGCAATGCGGGGCGACATGAACTCGGAGGAGCAGGCGGCGATGTCCTCGGCCCCCATCCAGGTGATGCGTTCTCCCTCCGGGTATTCCGGAAGGCGTCCACACGCCGGGGGGCCGCTGGCCGCCTCTCCCCTCGCGGCGTGCTCGGAGGTGTGGCGTCTCGCCGCCTCCCGTCCGGTGAGGTCCCCCCTACCGCGCGCGCTACCAGGATTCATCCATGAGCAGTGTGCTCGTCATCAATGCCGCGGGTCGGGAGACCCGGGTGGCGCTCGTCGAGGGCGGCCATATCGCGGAGTTCTACCTCGAGCGTAAGAAGGACAAGGGCGTCGTCGGAAACATCTACAAGGGTCGTGTCGTCCGGGTGCTCCCGGGCATGCAGGCGGCCTTCGTGGACATCGGGTTGGAGAAGGCCGCCTTCCTGTATGTCAGCGACGTCGTCTACGACCCGGACTTCGCCCGCGCGCAGTTCGAGTTGACCGAGGGCGAGCACGAGGACGCCCCGGAGGTCCCCACCGAATCCGAGGCCGACGCCGTGGAGTTCGCGGCCTCCAACGTCCCTGACGCCACGCACGCGCTGCCCGCCGGCACGGAGGCCCCTGCGGCTTCTCCGGAGCCGGTGCTGGCGCACGACGGCGCGCTGGCGCTGGACGTCCAGGCCCAGGGCGCCCCGGCCGTGGAGTCGTCCCCGGAGGCGACGCCCGAGGCCGTGAAGCCGGCTCCGGAGGCCGCCCCGGCCCCGGTGGAGGCCCAGGCTTCGTCCGAGCCTGCCGAGCCCGCGGCGCCCGTGGGCGTCATCGCGGAGACCCCGGCTGAAGGCGCCACGTCGGAGTCCCCGGTCGAGGTGTCCACCGCCGCCGTGGCGGTGCCGCTGACGGAGAACGGCACGCCTCCGGTGGAGGCCTCCGCGGTGGTGCAGGAGACGCCCGCGGAGAGCGCCGCTGTCGCCACCGTCGCCGAGTCCGGCGTGGAGCCCGCGACGGAAGGCAGCGCCGCCGAGCCGCCGCCGCACGCGTCCGCCCTGGGCGAGCTCATCCCCTCCCCCGCCGCCGACGCCCGTCCCGCCGAGGTCTCCGGCGAGCGCCGCACGCCGCGTGAGGCGCGCGAGGCCCGCGAGCCGCGCAACCGGGAGGGCCGCGAGAAGGACAAGGACAAGGACAAGGACAAGGACAAGGACAAGGACAAGCGCCGCCAGGAGCAGCCCCGCCGCGACAAGCGCGACGAGGAGAAGGAGAAGCCCAAGCAGCGCAAGACGGACAAGATTGAAGACCTGCTGAAGGTGGGCCAGGAGGTGGTGGTCCAGATTTCCAAGGACCCCATCGGCACGAAGGGCGCGCGGCTCACCTCGCACATCTCCATCCCGGGCCGTCACCTGGTGTTCATGCCCACGGTGGACCACGTGGGCATCAGCCGCCGCATCTCCAACGAGAAGGAGCGCCGCCGGCTGCGCGAAATCGTGGACCGGCTGCGGCCGCCCGGCACGGGCTTCATCGTGCGCACCGTGGCGGAGAACGTTCCCCAGGAGAAGCTGGAGAGCGACATCCGGTTCCTCATCGAGGTGTGGAACCAGGTGGTGCGCCGCAACGAGAAGCGCGGCGGACCGGGCCTGCTGCACCCGGACCTGGACCTCATCCTGCGCGCCACGCGCGACCTGTTCGCCCACGACGTGGAGAAGCTCGTCGTGGACGACGCGGAGGAGTACGAGCGCATCCAGGGCTTCGTCACCGCGCAGGACCCGGCGCTGCGCGACCGCGTGGTGCTGCACGAGACGGACGAGCCCGTCTTCGACGCCTACGGCATCGAGCAGGAGCTGCAGCGCGCCACCCAGCGCAAGGTGTGGCTGAAGAGCGGCGGCTACCTCATCATCGACCAGGCGGAGGCGCTCACCGCCATCGACGTCAACTCGGGACGCTACGTCGGCAAGAAGAGCCTCGAGGAGACCATCACCAAGATCAACGTCGAGGCGGCCAAGGAGATCGTCTACCAGCTCCGGCTGCGCAACATCGGCGGCATCATCATCTGCGACTTCATCGACATGGAGAAGGCGCAGAACCGCGACAAGGTCTTCAAGTCGCTGCAGGAGGCGCTGGGCCGGGACAAGGCCAAGACGAACGTGCTGCGCATCTCCGAGCTGGGCCTGGTGGAGATGACGCGCAAGCGCGTGCGCGAGTCCATTGGCCGCGTGCTGCACGAGGACTGCCCGTACTGCGACGGCAAGGGCTTCGTGAAGACGGCCACCACGGTCGCGTACGAAATCTTCCGGGAGATCCGCCGCGAGGCGCCGGGCTACAAGGACTCCACGCTCGTCATCAACTGCAACGCGGAGGTCGCGCGGCTGCTGCAGGGCGAGGAGCGCAACGAGCTGCGGCACCTGATGGACCGCTACAACAAGTCCATCCAGGTGAAGGCGCAGCAGAACTACCACCGCGAGCAGTACGACATCTACGGCCGGTCGGCCACGGGCCCCGAGCACAAGGTGGCCTCGTCGCCGGGCTCCGGTGACGGCGAGCTGGCGATGCAGCAGCGCCGCCCGGAGAGCAACTACGGCGGCGGCCGTCAGGACCAGGGCCGCCGTGGCGGTGGCCGGGACCGCGACCGTGAGCGCGGCGGCGGTGAGAACCGCGGCGGCGGCGAGAGCCGTGGCGGGGGCGAGAGCCGTGGCGGGGGCGAAAGCCGTGGCGGGGAACGCGGAGGCGAGCGCGGCGGCGGCGACCGTCGCGAGGGCCGGCGTCCCGAGCGCGGCGAGCGCGGCGGTGACCGCAACCGGAGTGGCGACCGTGAACGTCGCGGCGGCGGCGAGGGCCGTGGCGGCGAGCGCGGAGGCGGTTCCGGCGGTGGCCACAACGGCGGCAATGGTGGCGGCACTCCTCCCGCGGCGTCCGGCGGGGGCTCGTCCGAGCCGTCCGGCGGGAGCAGCGAAGGCTGAACGCTCGAGCGACGCCGGGCCATTGAGTCCGGACCGTGAGTGACCGCGAAGGCCCGGTGGGTGCATCCCGCCGGGCCTTCTGCATTGGAGCTGGAGCACGGCCTCCCGCATGGTGGTCAACCAGGCGGGCGAGGTCCGTGCATGTGCGGACAACGTCCGCTCGGGCGGGGTGGGAGGGCTGGTTCAGCGGGGTGGGGTTTGGCTACGGTGGCACTTCCACGCCGGGGGGTCGTTCAGTCCCCGGCCCATTTGAATCGCCTGGGATGAACCGCTCGCCTTCGCGCCTTCGCACGCTCGTGGACTCCCGCGCCCTGGCCGCACCGGGCTGGAAGCGCACCGGGAGGGAGCCTTGAGGTTCCGGAAGCTGTCCTGGCGCGTGCGGCGCTCGCTGGTGCGTGCACGGGCCTGGGCGGTCCAGGCAGCGGCCCGCGTGTGGGCGCCCATCGGGGCCACGTCAGCGGGCCGCTTCGCGGCGGACATCTTCTTCGCGGGGCGCACCGTGGCGCGCGGCTTCATGGGCGAGAACCTGCGCCTGCGCGCCGCCGCGCTCACGTACATCAGCATGTTCTCGCTGGTGCCGCTGCTGACCGTGGGCATCGTGCTCTTGCGCACGCTCCACCAGGAGCAGTTCCAGCGGAAGCTGCGCTTCGTCATCTCCGAGGTGCTGGCGCCGGGGGTCAGCGAGGAGTCCGCCGCCCTGCTCGACCGGTTCCTGCACCCGGGAGACTCCATCGCGGTGGGCAGCGTGGGCTTCCTCGCGGTGCTGTTGTCGGCGGGCTCGCTGCTGCGCCACATCGACGGCGCGGTGAACGAACTGTGGGGCATCCGGCGCCAGCGCCCGTGGCTGACGCGCCTGTCCATCTACGCGGGCCTGCTGCTGCTGGGGCCCATCTTCCTGGCCATCTCCTTCTCCGGCACGGGCCGGGTCCGCATGCTGCTGCAGAGCCACGCCCCCTCCGCGCCGTTCTTCATCGGGGTGGGCACCATGCTCATCGCCATGGGCAGCCTGACGCTGCTGTACCTCTGGACGCCCTACGCCCACGTGCGCGTGCGCTCGGCGCTGGCGGGCGGACTGGTGGCCGGGCTGGGCTGGATGCTGGCGAAGCAGGTGTACGCCGAGTTCGCCGCGCGCAGCTTCCTCTACAACCCCCTCTACGCGTCGCTGGGCGCCCTGCCCCTGTTCCTCGCCTGGGTGTACGTGAGCTGGCTGGTGATGCTGTTCGGCGCCCGGCTGTCCTACGCCGTGGAGCACGTCTCCTTCCGCGACTCCCTCTTCGCCTTCGGCAGCCACCCGCGCGCGCACGAGCTGGTGGGCGCACGCGTCGCCCAGGACGTCACCCTGTGCTGGGTGGATGGCGCCACCCCGCCCCTGCCCCGGGAGCTGGCCACGCGGCTGCGCGTGCCGGAGTCGCTGGTGCACGAGGTGGTGGACCGCATGGTGGAGGCCCGCCTGCTGGAACGAGGACGGCGGGGCGGCCTGCGCCCCACGCGGGACCCCGCCGACATCACGCTCGCCGACACCACGCTCGCCGTGCACGGGGTGATGATCACCGGCGGCCCGGAGACCTGGACGGGCCCCAAGGCCCCGGGCTTCGAACAGTTCGAACCCCTTTTCCAGGCGGCCGACTGTGCCGGGGTCGACCTGCTGCGCCGCACCCGGTGGCTGGACCTGGTGACGCCGCTGCGCCCGGGGCTGCTCGCCCCGCCCGCCCCAGAGGCCCCCAAGGCAGCGGCCAGCGACGGAAATCCGTAACGTTTATAGAGGGTTGGGAGCCCACCCGGCTTGCAAGGAGGAGGTGTTCTGTTATGTATTCGGGACTCGACAACGGGCCAGAGAGCCCTGTCACCAAGGGGTCACGGGGTTTGCGGGAGCGTCCGATGCTCAAGTCTGATCTGATCAACATCCTCGTTGCCAAACGAGGCGTGACCCAGAAGCAGGCGGAGGCGACCATTGAGACGATCTTCGAGTCGATGAAGGACGCCCTCTGCCGCGGGGAGAACATCGAGATTCGCGGGCTTGGCGCCTTCCACGTGAAGAACTACCAGGGCTACCAGGGCCGCAACCCGAAGACGGGCCAGGTCATCCCGGTGAAGCCCAAGCGCGGCCTGCTCTTCCGCACGGGCAAGGAGCTGCGCGACCGGGTCAACCGCCCCGCGCCGCTGCAGGCCCAGTCGGACCTGCCGCCCTCCTCCGAGTTCAAGGGCAGCAGCGGCACCGGTACCCTCTAGGCCTCACCGCCCCACGGCGACCGGCGACAGCCGGCCGATGGGGCGAATCTGCAGGTCCCCGTCCAGCTCGCCGTAGGTGAGCACCGCCACATCCGGGAAAGAGCCCTCGCACAGCTTGCGCAGCGGACGGCGGATGTCCGGGGCCGCGAGCACCACCGCCCGGCCCCCGTTGGCGATAACCCGCACCCCCTCCAGGATCTCCATGATGCGCTCCGGCTCCGGCGAGAGCCCCCGGGGACCGCTGGCGCGCAGCACCTCCTCCACCTCAGGGTCCACGAGGTACGCGTAAAGCGGGCCGGTGGGCGCGAACTGGTGGCTCAGGTAGCGGTGCAGGGCCTGACGGCAGCGCTCGGCCAGGGCCGTGGCGTCGCCTTCGGTGGTGGGCGCCACGAGCGCCTCCAGGATGGCGCGCAGGTCTCGGATGCTCACCTGCTCCTGCACGAGCCGCCGCAGCACGTCCACCAGCAGCGGCAGTGGCACCTTCTGCAACGCCTCCTTCACCAGCACGGGCGACTGGGCCTCCAGCCCCTCCAGCAGGCCCTGCACCTCCTGGAGTCCCAGCAGCGCGGCGGCGCGCAGGCGCAGCACGGCCCGCAGGTGGTCCGCGATGAGCTCCGAGGGCTTGCGCACCGGCACCTGGGCCAGATCCAGCCGGGAGCGGGCCCCCTCCCCCACGCGGCTGATGGGCCGCCCGCTGGCGGGCTCCACCGACGCTTCCGCCTGGACCTCCAGGAAGGCCAGCTCGCTGGGAGGAACGAGCGCGTACAGGGCGCCGGGCTGCACCACGCCGCCACCGGCGGGCACTTCGTCCAGGAGGATGCGGTACTCGCCCGGGCCCAGGTAGGCGGCGTGGGTCCGCACCCGGATGCCGGGGATGCGCACGCCCAGCTCGAAGAACAGCTCGTCGCGCACGGCGTTCAGCACGGTGTGCACGAAGGCGCCTCCGTCTGCCTCCGCGAGCGGCGTCAGCTGCGCGGACAGGTCCAGCGTGAGCGGCGTCACCCCGACCGGCGCCTTCGCGCTCTCCGGCGGCTTGCCAGCGGCTCCAGCGGGCACCGCGGCCTCCGAGGAGGCGCCATCCTTCGACGGTGACTTCTCCGGCGCCTGCCCCTTGCGCCGCAGCGCATACCCGAGCCCGCCGAGGCCCGCCGCCAGCGCGAGGAAGGTCAGGTGCGGCATGCCCGGCATCAAGGCCAGCGCGACGCACAGGCCCGCGACGGTGAGCAGCGTGCGGAAGTCGCCGAAGAACTGGGAGCCGATCTCCGCCCCGAGCGAGTCCTCTTCCTTCTCCGACGCCACCCGAGTGACGACGAGGCCCGCGGCCACCGCGATGCACAGTGAGGGCACCTGGGACACGAGCCCGTCGCCGATGGCGATGAGCGCGAAGGTGGCGGCTGCCTCGGAGAAGGACTGGCCGTTCTGCAACACGCCGATGAGGGTGCCGCCCAGCAGGTTCACCGCGACGATGACGAGGCCCGCGACGACGTCCCCCTTCACGAACTTCATCGCGCCGTCCATGGCGCCGAACATCTGGGACTCACGCTCCAGGTCGCGCCGCCTGCGCCGGGCCTGGGTCTGGTCGATGGCGCCCGCGCGCAGGTCCGCATCGATGGACATCTGCTTGCCGGGCATGGCGTCCAGCGTGAAGCGGGCGGACACCTCCGCCACCCGCTCGGCGCCCTTGGTCACCACCAGCAACTGCACCAGCGTGAGGATGGCGAACACCACCGCGCCCACCACGTAGTCGCCTCGCACCACGAACTCGCCGAAGGCCTGGATGACCTCGCCCGCGTGGCCCTCGGAGAGCGCCAGCCGCGTGGACGACACGTTGAGCGACAGCCGGAACAGCGTGGTGAAGAGCAGCAACGTGGGGAACGACGTCACCCGCAGCGCGTCCTTCGCGTTCAGCGCGGCGACCAGCAGCGCCACCGCCGCGGCCAGGTTCACCGCGAGCCCCATGTCGAGGAGCCACGCAGGCAGCGGGATGATGAGCGCCCCCAGCACCGCCGCCATCGCCACCGCGAGCACGACGTCCGAGGACTGACGGGCCTTCAGCAAGACCTTCAGGAATGGGGGCATCACGTCTGTCTCCGTGGACGGTCGTCCGGCTCGCGAAGCTCCATCGCGGTCCGCAACACGACGGCCGCCGCCTGGTACAGCTCCTCGGGGATGGACTCCCCGACGTCGAAGTGGATGAGGCTGCGGGCCAGAGGCACGTCCCGGACCACGGGGATGCCCTGCCGGCGCGCCTCCTCCTTGAGCGCGAGCGCGTCCTGTTCGCGGCCCTTGGCCACGAGGTAGGGCGCGTCGCATTCGCCCGCGTCGTAGCGGAGCGCGACCGCGATGTGCGTGGGGTTGACGATCACGGCGGTGGCCTTTTGCACTCCACGTGCCGGACCGCCCTGCGCCAGTTGGCGATGCAGGGCCCGCCGTTGTCCCTTGTGACGCGGGTCGCCCTCGCTCTCCTTGTGCTCCCGCTTGACCTCTTCGCGGGTCATCATCAGTTCGCGCCGGTGACTGCGACGGGCGAGCGCGTAGTCCACGGCACCGCACCCCAGCACCACCCACGCCAGTCGCGTCACCAGCGCCGCCAGCCGACCGAGCAGGAACTCCATTCCCCGGGTTCCATCGAGCCACGCGGTTCGCAAGGCATCCGGGCCGACCGCCTCCACCTCGTTCCAGACGATGAGGCCCAGCAGTGCAGCCACGAGCAGCGCCTTGCCCAGCTCGAGCAGCGGCCGGACGCTGAAGAGACGCTTGAGGCCCGCGGCGGGGTTGATGCGCTCGAGCTTCGGCGCGGCATGGCGAGCGTCCAATTCGAAGCCCACGGTGGCCACGGAGACCGCCAGCGAGGCCACGAGCGCACCACCCAAGGCAGGGCCGCACAATCGCGCGGCGACCCAGGCCCCCTCCTCCCATGCGCCAGCGGCGGCCTGTTCCAGCATCAACCGCGCGGTCCAGTCCCGCAGCCGGGCAAAGCCGTCTGGCGCGAACGCGATGAAGCCCAGCAGCCCGCCCAGCGTCGTCGCGCTGGAGGTCAACATCCGGCTGCGCGGAAGCTGGCCCTTGCGCCGGGCCTCTCGCATCCGTTTCGCGGTGGGCTGCTCCGTCTTCTCGCCGCTCATCGGGAGACCTCGCCCAGCAGCGCCAGCGCTCCCTCCGTCGAGGCCACGCCCGCGAGCAGCCGCTCACACAGCAGGCCCACGCCCAGCCACAGCAGCGCGCCGCCTCCGAGGATGCGTAGCGGAGCCCCCAGCTCCTGGAGGTTCACCTGGGCCGCGGCCCTCGAGGCCATGCCCAGGAAGCAGTCCACCGCTAGTGATGCAGCCGCCACCGGGGCGCCCACCGCGAGTCCCGTGGCCATGGCGCCGCCCACCATCACCACCACGTGCAGGGCCGAGGCCTCCGTGGGTACGAAGGCCCCCAGTTGAACCACTCCGAAGCCGCGCAGCAGGGCGGAGAGCACCACGGGGAACAGCGCGCCCGACACCACCCTCGCCACCAGCAGGTGGTACAGCGCGTCTCCCGTGGCCGACTCACGGCTGCCCGCCTGCGGCAGACTCGCCTCCGCGGAGGTTCCGCGGAACAGGTCGATGAACCGGCCGCCCATCCTCGCCGCGTCGAAGGGCAGCGCGGCCACGAGCCCCACGGAGACACCGTAGGCCAGCTCACGCACCACGAGCGCCGCCATCACCACCGGCGTCTCCACCGTGCCGCGGAACTCCACGCCCGCCTCGACGTGAAGGAAGAGCGAGAGCGCGAGCACCAGGCCCAGCCGGACCGTCGTCGGCGCGGCCTGCCCCCCCAGCAAGGGACAGAGGAACGCGATGGGCACGAGCCTCGCCGCGCACAGCGCCACCGCGACCACGTGCGGTGCCAGGGCGAGGAGCTGTTCGCCCAACGCTTCTGGGTTCACAGCGCCACGTCCGCGATGAGCATGAGGAGTTGCTGGGTGAAGCGCGTGAGCTGTCCGGCGATCCACGGCCCCGCGAGCACCAGGGACAGCACCGCCGCGCACAGCTTGGGCACCACCGACAGCGTGCTCTCCTGCAACTGGGTCGTTGCCTGGAAGAGGCTCATCAGGAAGCCCACCAGCAGGCTCGCGCCAATGGGCGGCAGCGAGGCGAGCACCATCAACAGCAGGGCCTCACGCCCCAGGGTGAGCAGGACGTCCTGACTCATGGTGTCACCGGTAGCCGAGGATGAGTCCCCGCGCGAGCAGGGCCCAGCCATCCACGGCGACGAAGAGGAGGATCTTGAAGGGCAGGCTCACCTGGCCCGGCGACAACGTCTGCATGCCCAACGCGAGCAGCACATTGGCAATGACCATGTCGAGCACCAGGAAGGGCAGGAAGACGATGAAGCCAATCTGGAAGGCCTCCTTCAGCTCGGTGATGACGAAGGCCGGGATGACGACGAACAGGTCCGTCTCCTGCACCTGCTCGGATTCCTCCGGAGGACGCAGCTCGCGGGCCAGGTCCACGAAGCGGGCCCGCTCCTCCGGACCTCCGTGCTTCATGAGGAAGGCGCGCAAGGGCTCCGTCACCTGCTTCGCGGCGGAGAGGACCTGCGCTCCGGAATGCACCTCGTCGTACGCCGCCTGTCCCGCGTCGTACATGCGCTCCATCACCGGCGCCATGATGTGCCCCGTCAGCACCACCGCGAGCCCCGTGAGCACCAGCGTCGGCGGTGCCTGCTGCGTGCCCATCGCCGAGCGGGCCAGGGAGAGCACCACGGCGATCTTCGAGAAGCTCGTCAGCATCAGCACCGCGAACGGCAGCAGCGACAAGAGCGCGAGCATCCCCATCATCGCCAGCGGACTGCCGGCATAGGAGGCCTGCGCCAGGGACTGCTCCGCTGCGAACGCGCTCGCGGGCAGGAACACGCCGCATCCCAATCCGAGGGCCTTCATTCCCCACCCCGCTTCCGGAGCGCTCCACACGCCGTCTTCGTCTGTCGCGCGCGCGGGAAGAGCACCGTCGGCTCCAGCTCCAGGTCGAACCTGGGTTTCATCGTCGGCTTGGGCGTGCCGCCGGGCAGGACCGCCATGGCGCGGGTCTCATGGATCTCCGCGAAGGTGTCGCCGTAGGCCACGAGGTACCGCTGTCCATCCGCCTCCACGAGCGCGAGGCCACAGCGCTGTGAAAGCCCCGTCCGAGAGACGATGCTCAGGGGCTCCGGAGCGGCCGCATCGGCACTCCCGGCCATGCCTCCCTTGCGGAGCACCACCCAGCCCAGCCCGGCCAGCGCCATCGCGCCGATCAACAGGCGCGAGGAACCTACCAACGACAGTCCCCCCAGGGGAGCGAGCGTCGCCAGCCCCACGAGGAGGGCCGACGCGAACAGCAGCCTGCCGCGTGGCGAGAACGAGGACAGCAGCGTGTTCACGGGTGCGCTCACGGCAGCAACGCCAGGATGCGGGCGCCCACTTCGCCTTCGATCTCCACCAACTCCGCACGCGCGACCACGCGGTCGCCCACGCGCAGCAGCACCGGGCTGCTCGCGTTCACGTGCAGGGGCAGCAACGTGCCCGGCTTCAGCGCCGCCAGTTCCGCCAGGGGCAACATCAACCGCGTCAGCTCGATCTCCACATCCACCGGGAGCGGCGGCATCGCCTCGCTCCGCTTGTTCGTCGCCACCATGTCCGACTCCTGTTGGGCCGCGCGCGAGTGCACGCTCCCTGTCGAAAAACCTTCCGCGAGAAACTCACCCCGGAGCGCGAAGCCCCGGGTGATCAGCTGTCCCTGTCCCTCCACCCGGCCGCCCCGGAGACGCACGCCATCGAAGAGCACGACGTCTCCCGCGGACAGCGCATCCACCGCCGAGGCCTGCAATGGACTGCGCCCCATGAGGCAGCGCGCGGGGACCGACGCCGCCAGCACCTGGGGCGCCACCGCGCCTCCTGGCTCCATGGGCAGCTCCTGGAAAGCGGTCTGCACGGCACGGGAGGGCAGGAGCACCCGGCCGCCCACCGTCGCTCCCTCCACCGTTGCCGTCAGCAACACCGCCACATAGGGCTGTCTCGGGTCGACTCGCGTCAGCACGTCACCGCGCCGCATCGACACCGCGGACAAACGAGGCCCCAGCCTTCGCACCCATTCGCCTTGCCCGCGCATCGCGGCCAGGGCGGACAGCAGCAGGTACACCAGCGTGGACTCTTCCAACCGGGTCAGCTCCGCCACGGGAGCCGACCGCACTCCCGTCCCCGCCAGCCTCGCCAGCGCCGCGAAGACCAGGGGCACCTCCAGCTCCACGATGGCGGTGCCCCCCACCGCCGACAGCTCCACCAGCGCGAACACCATTCCCATCGCCAGCTCGCGCTCTGGCTGGACCGCCGCCGGCACCAGGTGCCCCTCCACGTGGACCGCCGCGCCCAGGTCCCGCGACAGTGCCGCGCCCACGTCGCGCAGGAGCTCCGCGCCCCAACGTCCCACCTGGGGCCGCTGCCCCAGCACCAGGTGGGCTCGCGTCAACCGCCGCGCTCCCGGGCGGAACGGACGCGTGGGCTTCTTCGCGACGCTGGGGGACCTGACTGGATTCGTTTGCATCCGGAGCTCCGGGACGGCGATGGGACACACGTCCCCTGTGCACGGCCATGGCCAGGGGGCCGGCTCGTGGAATCAGGGTGTTGGCAGGAGCGGAGGTCCGTCTTCGGGATGGCCCTCCACGCCCGAGGACGCTCAGCGCAGGGCTTCGCGGATGCGCCGCTCCGCCAGGGCGGTCAGGGCTGGTGCGGCATCCGCTCGCGATTCGATCCCTTCCCACTGGGGAAACCGGCTTCGGTGGTACGGCGGAAGGCCTCGAAAGGCTTCCTGGCGGAGGGCTTCGGGAGCTGTCTCCAGGAAGAGGGCCAGCCGGTTCGAGCCGTCCGCCCGCTCGCCGAACTCCACCGCCACCTTGGCCTGGCGCTGGGCGGAGGGCATGGCGGCGAAGCGCTCCAGGTGGCGCAGCGCCCTGCCCGCTTCGGCGTCCACCAGTCCCCCCAGCAGCTCCGCGGCGCGCTCCCGCGCCAGGACGCAGACGACCAGCGCGATGCGTTCCAGGGGCAGGGACAACGCGGGCAGCGTGACCTCCGCCACCGGGACCCGCGGTGCTTCCTTCCTCGCGGACAGGAGCTTCCGGGCCTTGCGTAGCACCCGTCCCACGCGTGTGACGTCCATGGCGTGCTCAGGCCAGCTTGCGCGTGGAGCCCGGGGTCACCACCGGCCGCGCGGGCGTGGGCGGGGCAGGCGGCGCCACGGGGGGCTGGGGCTGCTCCGACAGGGCCCGGTAGTGCCTCCAGCGCAGCGTCACCCAGACGAGCGCTCCGGACAGGCCCGTCACCAGCACGCCCAGCAAGGCGAGCACCACGCGCAGCCGCAGTGGGACGGGGCCTCCCTTCGGGGACGGCGCCACGTGCGTCGTCACCTCGTCCACCAGCAGCGATACCGCCTCCGGTGACAGCCCCTCCACGCCTCCCGCGATGAGCTCACGCAGCGTGTCCGCTGACTTGCGTACGCGCGTCGCACCGCCGGGTGCTGTTCGCAGCATGGCCGACGCCTTCGAGGGCGCGGGAGCCTGTCCTGGCCTCGGCGGCGGTGGGACCACCAGGTGCACACGCGCCAGCAGCACGCCGTCCACCGTCTGGAGCGTCTTCTCCAGCTCCCGCTCCATCCCCCGGACGCGGCAGACCTGCTCCTCCAGCGGCGAGCGCACGAGCCCGCTTCCGCCAAACACGTCACAGCCCGTCTCCGCCGCGAGCCGGGGCAGCCCCAGCTCCGCCAGGATGCGCACCGCGTCCGAGGACTGCGCGTCCGTCACCTCGATGGCCCAGGTGGGTTTCTTGCCCTGCTCGGGCACCTTGCGCGCGTCGAGCCCCCGCTCGACGAGCACCGTCTGCAGCTCATTGGCCTGACGCTCGTCGAGGCCGTGCTGGATGCGCTCCCGGCACGCCGAAGCGCCCAGGAGCAGGAGGAAACAGAGACTACGAAGGGGAGCGAAACGCATGGAAGGAAGGACTCCTCACACCTGGGTCTGGAGGACCTGCTTGACGCCGCCGGTGGCCTTCTCGACGACCTTGCCGGCGAGATCGAGCTCCTGACTGGCGCGGTAGACGTGGGCCTGGAGCGCGAGCAACTCCGAGGGACTGAACGAGCGGCCGGACTCGGCGAGCTTCAGGATGTGGTCCAGCCGCTGCTGCGCCTGCCCCACCCGGTCCAACATCTCCACCGCTTGCTGGCTGCGCGCGGCCTGGGCCGAATCCACGCGGGCCCCCGGCTTCACCTCCGCGCAGCCCGCCTTCGCCCGCTCCACGCCGTCCGCCCGCGACGTGCCAGCGGGGGCCTCGATGGGCGTGCGCACCGGCTTCGGCGGCCCCTCCGTCGTCACCGGCACGGGGCGTGACTGGGGCGTACGCACGCCCTCCAGCACCTTGCCGAACGTCTCCCTGCCGGACTCCACCGCGGGCGAAGGGCCCGCGCCGCCCACGGCTCCCAACTTGTCGATGGCCATCTCGAACGCGCCTCAGCGGATGTTGTTGATGGCGGCCTTCGCCGAGTCGTGGCGGACCTTCATGATGTTGGAGATGGCGTTGTGCTCGCGGCTCTCCTTCTGCATCTCGTTCTGGAGAGCCACATAGGCCATGTTGAACTTCTGGCCGTCCGAGGCCATCAGCTTCTGCGCCTCCAGCAGGTCCCACGCGTCCCCCTGCCCCGTCGCCGCGCTCCCCGTCGAAGCCGTTGGCCCCGGCGTGCTCGCGCGCGCCGACGTCGCGGAGGCGCCTCCCGTCGCCGACACCGACGACACCGCTTCAGCCGGCACCGCCGCGGACACCGTGCCGCTCAGCGTGGACACCACCGCGCTGGAGATGGGGCCTGACGGCAACATGCCGCCCACGAGCCCCGCGCCCGTACGCACCACCTCGCGCGCCGCTCGCGCCAGCGTGGGGCCGAACTCCGTCTTCGGTGTCTGGCGCGCGATGGACGGGGCGATGCTCAACGACGGGATGCGACGGTCTTCCAAGGGGTGCCTCCGGCAGGGATTCGCCAGGGCTGCCATCCACCATCCGTGCCAGGGGCCAAACCCTTGAAACGACAGGAGCGCGCTCCGTCACCCCAGCGCCAGGCGTCTCCGCGGCGCGCGCGCCAGGTCCACGGCGCGGGACGGCGGACGAAAACCCGAAAACTTGCCACCGCGCCAACCTGCTTCACAGTTGTCGCGTCCTGTCGCACCCGAAGGTGAGCCCCCGATGCTGAACCCCTCCAATGGTCCCCGTCCGAACGAGCGCGAGCGCTACCACCCGCGCGTCGAAGCCCGGCTCCAGGTGAAGGTGCTCCTGTCGGGCCGCACCGTGACAGCGCAGGCGCGCGACATCTCCATGAATGGCCTGTTCCTCCAGGCCCACCCGGCCGACTCGCAGCGGGCGCTCACCATCGCCCTGCCGCTGCCGGGCGACCGGGAGCTCGTCACCATGTGCACCATCCGCCGCCGCGAAGTGGACGGCGTCGCGCTGGAGTTCGGCGAGCTGGACTGGGACGACCTCATCGCCCTGGCCCGCTTCCTCCACCCTCACCTGCCGTAAGGGCCTTCCGGAGGAGCGTCAGTCCGCGGCCGAGCGGGCCGTGCGCAGCCGCTCCACCAGGTCCATCAGCTCCGCGCCGCGGAAGGGCTTGTGGATGTAGCCATCCGCGCCCGCCTGCGTCGCGCTCGCCACGTCCGCCTTCTTCGCCTTCGCGGTGAGCATGTAGAGCGGCACCTTCGCCGTGGCCGGGTCGCTCTTCAGGATGCGGCACACGGAGACGCCGTCCAGCTGCGGCAGCACCACGTCCATCAGGATGAGGTGGAAGTCGCGGTCGCGGGCCAGCTTCAGGCCTTCGATGCCATTGGCCGCGCAGACCACGTCCACCGCGCCGTCGCTCAACATGGAGCGCACCAGCTCGCGAATGACGGGCTCGTCCTCGACGAGCAGGATGTGGAAGGGCGCTTGCGCGTTGCCAGCCATGATTCCTCGGGGCCCCTCGTAGGCCATTGCCCTGGCGACGTCCAGCGAAGCGACACCTCCCGGTAGCCCCTCTGTACGAAAGCGGTCCCCCGTCGGTTTTCCGCGCGGATGGGGTCGCTCCGGCCCCGCCTAGATTTCGGCGACGCCGTCGCGCTCGGCCCAGCCCTCCAGGCCGTTGGGCAGGCGGATGCGGACGTACTTCCCCGTCTCCTCCAGGAGCTGCACCTTCAGGCCGGCGTGCACCTCGAAGAGGGAGCGCCCTTCCGAGCGAGGCAGCTCCCTCGCCACCAGCGTGGGCGCCAGCACCACGGCCTCATGCACGTTCTGGTGCACCCAGATGTGCGCGCCCAGGAGCAGCGCCGCCGGCACCGCCGCCGTGAGGCAGAGGCCCGCCACCACCGCCACCGCCGTGCTCCGCATCGCGGGGAAGGCGCGCCGGAAGAGCAGCAGCGCGAAGCCCACCAGCCACGCGACGAAGAAGACCCAGGCCACCGCCGCGCCGTCCGTCGCGGCGGCCAGCCGGGGGAGGAAGGCCTCGTCCGCGGCGGCGCCCACGACCTTGTCCACCTGCCGCGCCCGCGCCAGGGCCAGGTTGGCCTCCAGGTCCTCGGCGCGTCCGCCCTGCTTCCGGGCCTGCTCCAACGACAGCACCGCGCGGCCCAGGTCGCCCCGGGCCAGGTGCGTGGTGCCCAGGTTGTAGAGCACGTCCGGTCCGCCGAAGCCGTGGGCGATGAGCTTCTCGTACTGGGCCTGCGCGGTGGCGTAGTCCTCGCGGCCATACGCGTCGTTGGCCTGCTGGAAGACGGCCTCCGCTTCCTCGGCGGTGTAGTAGCCCTGCGTCGCCGCGTCGCTCATCACGCCCAGCCTTCCATCACCGCCGCCGCGGTCGCCAGCACCTTGCGCCGCTCCCCCGGCTCCACCCCACCGCCGTAGCGGCCCAGGTCGCACGCCTCCAGCACGAAGAGCACACGCGCGCGCCGCTCCGCGTCCACGCCCGCCGCCGCCAGCTTCTCCCCGAGCGCCTCACGCGTCAGCCCGCCCACGGGGAAGCCCAGCTGGGCCTCCAGGAAGCCGACCACCGCCCGCTCCACCTCCACGTAGAACGCACCCGCGTCCGAGCCCGCCTTGAGCTTCTCCGCCTCCGCCAGCCGCTTGCGCGCGGCCTTCGCCTGCTGACGGCCCCTGCCCGCCTCGGAGCGCGTGGCCAGCCGTCCGCGCATGCCGCCCATGAACGCCACGCCCGCCAGCAGGCCCAGCGGCGCCAGTACGCCCGCGACGAAGAAGGGCCGCGCCCACACGGGCTGCGACGGCCCCACGAAGTGGGCCCGGGCGCGCACCGGACGCAGGCCTCCGGTGGAGAGCACGTTCTTCTGCTCGTTGGCCGCGTCCGCCATCTGCGAGGGCGTCATCGACGACGGCAGCGAGGACACGCCGCCCGCGCCCGCCTCCACGGTGAGGGTCACGGGGTCCGTGCGCGCCGTCTCGTACTGGCGCCGCGACGGGTCGAAGTACGGGAAGCGCAGCTCCGGCAGCGTGAAGGTGCCCGTGCGCTGCGGCATCACCAGGTACTCCACCACGCGGCGGCCCTGGATGCGGTTGCGGTTGGGCGTGAGCCGGTCCGTCGTCGTGGGCTCATAGATTTTCAGCGCGGACGGGCCGGTGAGCTTCGGCGGGGTGACGTTCTTCACGTTGCCCTGCCCCTCCAGGATGACCTTCACCGTGATGGGCTGACCCAGCTCCACGCGCGTCTGCGACACGTCCAGCGACATGCGCCACGAGCCCACGTTCGCGTTGGACATGTTCGGCGGCGCGCCGTTCGGCAGCGGCCGCACCTTCACCTTCAGGCCGTTGGACACGCGGTGCACGCGGTGGCCCGCGAAGAGGAAGCCCGTGGTGATGTCCGCCTCCGCCGGGGTGATCAGCAGCGTGCCGGACTTCACCGGGAACAGCGCGCGGCGGCGCAGCAGGTAGGCGCGGTATGGGATGCCGTCCACCACCTTCTGCTCGCCCGTGAGCTGCGTGGGGCTCTCCACCTCTTCGGTCCAGAAGCCCTCCAGCTTGGGCATCGTCACCGCGTCCACGCTGGACAGGTCCACGCGCGAGTAGATGTAGAGCGACAGCGTGGCCTGCTCGCCCACGTAGAGCTCGTCGCGGTCCAGGCTCGCGCGCAGGAACAGGTCCGAGTCCCCACGCGGAATCACCGGCTCGTCGTCCCGCAGGTCCGAGTCGTCCCCGAACGGATCCGGCATGTTGCGGAAGTTGCGGAACGGATCCGGCAACTGCGGCCGGCCACCCTGCTGCGCCTGGGGGGCGTTGCCCACGCGGCCTTCGCGCACGGTCAACTGCACGGCGTCCGTGCGGTACGTGCGGCCGCCCGCGGTGAGCGTGGCGGGCGGAAGGGTGAGCTTGCCCGCGCGCAGCGGACGCATCAGCAGCTCGTGTCGGGTGATGTCCTGGATGACGGCGGGGCCGCCGCCGGACAACGAGATGGAGCGCTGGCTGCCGCGCGACGAGGAGAGCACCTCGAAGTCGTTGGACTCGGGCAGGCGCAGCTGGGCGTTGGACGGTGCGTCCACCATCACCACGGTGAGCTTGAAGGTGTCGTCGGTGCCCACCTCGGTGCGGTCCACCGTCTGGTAGAACTCGATGTCCGCCGCCCACGCCGGCGCCGTGGCCAGGAGGGCGAGCACGGCGAGCAGCGCCGTGCGCCCGCTACCAGTCCTTCTCATTGGGCTTCCTCTGCTTCTTCTTCTGCTGGAAACGCCAGAGCTGGAGATTCTTCTCGTTCTGCTTCATCGCATCCAGCAGGCGCTCGGCCTCCTGCCGGTCGACGTCGCCCGGCGAACTTCCGCCGTCGCGCGGGTTGGATTCCGTCTCCTCCTCGCCCTCGCTGCCGCCGTCCGCGCCACCATCGCGCGAGTCCCCTTCGCCCTCGTCCTGGCCTCCGTCGCCCTGGCCTCCATCCCCGCCACCGTCGCTGGGACCGCCATCGCCGCCGCCGTCCTGCCCCCCATCCGAGCCACCGTCGCCAGGACCGGCATCGCCGCCGCCTCCGTCCGCGCCGCCGTCCTGACCGCCATCCTGCCCACCGCCGTCCTGGCCTCCGTCGGCCCCACCGTCCGCGCCACCATCCGGACCGCCGTCCTGGCCTCCGTCCTGCGGCGTGCCGCCGTCACCCTTCTGGCCGCCGTCCTCGCCCGCGTCCGGACGTCCGCCGTCGTTGCCACCGTCCTGGCCTCCGTCGGTGCCGCCATCCGGGCCGTTCTGGGGCGGAGGCAGGTCGCGCAGCACCACCTCGTAGTTGTGCCGGGCCTGCGGATCCGTGGGATCCAACGTGAGCGCCTTGCGGTAGGACTTGAGCGCCTCCGTACGGTCGCCCGCCGTGGCCGCGAGGTTGCCCAGGTTGTACCAACTCTTCTGCGACAGGTCGGGCTGACGCGACGACTCCGCCACCTGCTTGAAGGCCTCGCGCGCTTCCGCGGAACGGCCCAGCTTCGCCAGCGCGTCCGCGCGGTTGAACTCCACCGTCGGATCATTGGGCCGCTCCTTCTTCGCGGCCTCGAAGTCCCGGAGCGCGTCCTCGTAGCGTCCAGCCGCGTAGGCCTCGCGCCCGCGCTGCACCAACGGGTGGTCCTTCTCCAGCGGCCCCACCGCCCATGCGGGCCCCGGCAGCGCCAGCAGCCCCGCCAGGCCCACCGCCATCGCGCGCGCCGCGCGCCGCCGCATCGGTTGCGTGCTCATGCGGCCCTCCGGCGCGAAGGGATGAGCGCCATGCCCAGCACCAGCAGCACCAGGCCGGGGACGGCGAACCACTGGAAGCGCTCGTCGTAGCGGACCGTCACGCGGCTCTCCAGCTCGCTCTTCTGCAACTGGTCGATGCGATCCACCACCTGTCCCATCGCCACGCCATTGGGCTGGTAGAAGAAGGCGCCGCCCGTGGCGTCCGCGATGGCCGTGAGGCCCGCGCGGTCCAGGCGCGTGATGACCGTGTCGCCGTTGGAGTCCTTCTTGTAGTCCACGAACTCGCCGCGCCTGTCATAGACGGGGATGGGCTCACCGGAGTCCGAACCCACGCCCACCGCGAGCACCTGGACGCGCGCGTCCTTGAGCGCCTCCGTGGCCTCGCGCACGTCGCCCGTGAGGTCCTCGCCGTCCGACAGCAGCACCACCACGCGCTCCTTGGAGCCCCGGTCCGCGTTGTCCAGCACCTGCTTGGCCAGCCGCAGCGCCGCGCCCACGTTCGTGCCGCCCTGGGGCATCGCGTCCGGATCCACCGCGCGCAGGAACAGCTTCACCGCCGAGTAGTCCGACGTGAGCGGCGACTGCACGAACGCATCACCCGCGAACACCACCAGGCCCGCGCGGTCGCCCTTCAGCTCGTCCAGCAGCGTGTTGAGCTCCAGCCGCGCGCGGTCCAGCCGGCTGGGCTGCACGTCCCTGGCGAGCATGGACTTGGACGCATCCAGCGCCACCACCACGTCGATGCCCCGGCGCTTCGTCAATTCGCTCTTCGTGCCGCACTGGGGCTGCGCGAGCGCGAGCCCGAACAGCATCAGCCCCAGCCCGTACAGGCCGCCCTGCACCGCCGGCCGCCACACGGACACGCCGGGCGCGAGCGCCGTCACGTGGCGCTCCGCGATGAGCGCCGACAGCCGCGTCCTGCGGCCCAGCGCCTTGAGCAGCGCGAGCAGCCCCAACAGCAGGCCCACCAGCAGCAGCCCCAGGTACAGCGGCTGCGCCAGGCCCACCTGGTAGCCCAGGAGCGTGAAGCGCCAGGCGTCCAGCGTGGGCATCATGGGAACACCCGCAGGACGGTGGCGCGCAGCAGCAGCTCCAGCGCGGCGAGCCCGAAGGCCACCAGCAGGAACGGGTGGAAGTTCTCCTTGTACGTGGCGCTGGCGCCGCCCTCCATCAGCTTCGAGCGCTCCAGCGAGTCCAGCACCTTCTGCAGCCCCCGCTTGAGGCCCTCCGGGTCGGTGGCGCGGTAGTACTCGCCGCCGGTGCGGTCCGCGATGTCCTGCATCAGCTCCGGGTTGATGGGGATCTCCGTCTCGCGCCAGACGGTGTTGCCGAACAGGTCCGTGCCCTGCGGGAAGGGCACCTTGCCGCCCTTGCCCACCAGGATGGTGTAGATGGGGATGTGGAGCGACGCGGCCATGTTCGCCGCGTCCAAAGGCGAAATCTTGCCGGCGTTGTTGTCGCCGTCGGTGATCAGCACCACCACGCGGCTCTTCGCGTCGGAGTCGCGCAGGCGGTTGAGCGACGTGGCGATGGCGTCACCAATGGCCGTGCCGTCCTCCAGCACGCGGGTGCGCAGCTGCTTGAGCACCTCCTTGAGCACGCCGTAGTCCAGCGTCAGCGGGGACTGCGTGTACGCGGCGCCAGAGAACACCACCAGGCCCAGGCGGTCGTTCACGCGGCCGGAGATGAACTCGGTCAGGACCTCCTTCGCCACGTTGAGGCGGTTCTGCGGACGGAAGTCACCGGCCTCCATGGACGTGGACAGGTCCAGCGCCACCACGATGTCGATGCCCTCCACCGACAGGTCGCGCACGCGCGAGTCGCGCGACTGCGGCCGGGCGATGGCCACCACCGCCGCCACCAGTGCCGCCACGCGCAGGATGGGCAAGAGCGGCAGCAGGTACGTGCGGAAGCCCCGGCCGCCCTTCGCGAAGACGTGCGCGGCGGAGAAGCGCAGCGTGGCGCGGCGCTTGCGTTCCCAGAACGCGAGCGCCAGCAGCAGCGGCGCCAACAGCAGGGCCCAGAGCGCCTCCGGGTTATTGAACGCGAGGTCCGGGGGCAGCATCGGGCTTGGGGGGAGCGGGAGGAACGTACGTTTTGGCGAGCAGGTCGTAGCCGAAGGCCAGCGCCTGATTGCAGGACTCGGGGGAAGCGTCGGCGCGGGCGTACTTCACCATGTCCGACTCGGAGACGAAGCGCATCAGCGCGTCCTCTGGCAGGCCCGGCGTGGGCAGCTTGCGCAGGGACGCCATCAGTTCGGACGACGTGCACTCCAGGGCCTCGAAGCCGTAGCGCTCGCCCAGGTAGCCGCGCACGATTTCGGAGAGGCGGAAGTAGAAGTCCTTCACGTGGCCGCGGCCGGGCAGGTCCTCGCGCTTGAGCGCGTCCAGGGACTGGCGCACGCGCACGTCCAGCGGCAGCACGGGAACGACCTTCTCGCGCTTCGGCCGGCGCTGCCACCAGCGCACCAGCGCCCAGACCGCGACGGCCACCGCCAGCGCCACCGCCAGCGCGTAGAGCAGCGTCCAGGAACGGATGGGCACTTCCTGCGGAGGCTGGTAGTCGAAGAGCTCCGCGCCCTGCCCCTGTGCGTCCGGCGGCAGCGTGGAGGTCACCTCCACCGTCTTGCCCTTGAGCACGAAGCGGCGCGGCCCCTCCGGAGTCGCCACGTCGAAGGCGAGGTCCGGCAGCTGCACGTCGCCCAGCTCGAAGGCGGAGAAGCGCAGGCCGAACGTCGTGGTCGCGTCGTTCGCGTTGTCCTGGCGCTGGCGCGTCTGCTGGAGCAGCTCCACCGCGCTCTCACCCGTGGGCGCCACCAGCTCGTAGCGCTGGTCCTTCGGGTGCGTGAGCGTCACCTGGTAGGTGAAGGGCTCGCCGATGTGCACCGTCTCCGGCTCCACCCGCGCGGACGCACCCGTGGGCGCCACCGTCTCCAGGGCGACGGGGGCCTTGGGCGCGCCAGGAGCTGAGGCCGGGGCCTGGGCCCAGGCGGACGGCGCGCTGACGAAGAGGACGGCCGCGAGGACGAGCGCGTGTCTCATGCCGCCATCCTCCGGGCCCGCGCGCGGAAGAAGCTCGCCAGCGCCTTGCCGTGATCATCCCCGGCGCGCAGCTCCACGTGGTCCAGCTCCAGCTTCTTGAACAGCTTGCGGCGCTCGTCGCGCTGGGCCTGCATGGCGCGCATGAACCTGCCGCGCACGACGGTGGAGCTGGTGTCCACCACGAAGCGCTCGCCCGTCTCCGGGTCCTCCATCTCCACCAGGCCGTGGGCGGGGAAGCGCTGCTCCAGCGGATCCTCGATGACCACCGGCACCAGGTCGTGGCGGCGGCCCACCAGGCGCAGCGGCTTTTCGTAGCCCGTGGCCATGAAGTCCGACACGAGGAACGTCACGGCCTTCCGCTTGGACACCTGCGTCAGGTACGTGAGCCCCGCGGACAGGTCCGTGCCGTGGCCCTTGGGCTTGAAGGTGAGGATGTCGCTCACCAGCCTGAGCACGTGCATGCGGCCCTTGCGCGGCGGGACGACCTTCTCCACCCGGTCCGAGAAGAGGATGAGCCCCACGCGGTCGTTGTTCGCGATGGCGCTGAAGGCAATCTGCGCGGCCACCTCCGCGGCGACCTCCGCCTTGGTGCGGTCCTTGGAGCCGAACTCGTTGGAGGCGGACACGTCCACCAGGAGCATCACCGTGAGCTCGCGCTCCTCGGTGAAGACCTTGATGTAGGCCTCGTTCATGCGCGCGGTGACGTTCCAGTCGATGAAGCGGATCTCGTCGCCGGGCTGGTACTGGCGCACCTCGGAGAAGGCCATGCCGCGGCCCTTGAACACCGAGTGGTACTGGCCGGCCAGCATGTCGGAGACCACCTTGCGGGTGCGGATCTCCAGCTTGCGGATGCGGCGGATGAGGTCCTTGGGCAGCACGGGCGCGCTCTTACCGGGGCCTTGTCAGGGGACTTCCACGCGGTCGAAGACGCGCTGGATGATCTTCTCCTGGGTGAGCTCCTCGGCCTCCGCCTCGTAGGTCATCGCGATGCGGTGGCGGAGCACGTCGAAGGCAATGGCCTTCACGTCCTCCGGGGTGACGAAGCCGCGGTGGCGCAGGAACGCGTGCGCGCGGGCCGCCTGCGCGAGCGCGATGGTGGCGCGCGGCGAGGCCCCGAACTGGATGTAGTCCGCCAGGTCCTTGAGGCCGTAGCGCGCGGGCTCACGCGTGGCGAACACCACGTTGAGGATGTACTCCTTCACCTTCTCGTCCATGTAGATGGCGTGGACGAGCTCGCGAGCGCGCACCAGGTGCTCCAGCGCGATGACCCGCTGGACCTTGGGCGACGAGCCACCGGACATCCGGTCCATGATGATCTTCTCCTCATCACGGGTCGGGTAGCCCACCTTCACCTTGAGCATGAAGCGGTCCACCTGCGCTTCGGGGAGGGGGTACGTGCCCTCCTGCTCGATGGGGTTCATCGTGGCCAGCACGAGGAACGGCGAAGGCAGGCCGAAGGTCTGGTCGCCGATGGTGACCTGGCGCTCGGCCATGGCCTCCAGGAGGGCGGACTGGACCTTGGCGGGGGCGCGGTTGATTTCGTCCGCGAGGACGATGTTCGCGAAGATGGGCCCCTTGCGGACGGTGAACGCGGCCGTCTGCTGGTTGTAGATCATCGTGC
This sequence comes from Corallococcus sp. AB011P, assembly GCF_003611605.1. NCBI lineage: Bacteria > Pseudomonadati > Myxococcota > Myxococcia > Myxococcales > Myxococcaceae > Corallococcus > Corallococcus sp. AB011P. Next base: position 54,935 of record NZ_RAVX01000018.1, on the reverse strand, counting down.
CGACGAGGTCGGCCGGCAGCAGGTCGGGCGTGAACTGCACGCGCATGAAGGTGGCGCTGAGCGAGTCCGCCACGGTGCGCACGGTCAGCGTCTTGGCGAGTCCGGGCACGCCCTCCAGGAGGACGTGGCCGTTGCACAAGAGGCCGATGAGGATGCGTTCGAGCATGTACCGCTGCCCGACGATGACCTTGCCGGTCTCCTGGTTGAGGACCTCGACGAAGCTGCTTTCCTGCTGCACGCGTTCGGTGAGCGCGCGAATGTCGGTGTTCATGTCCCCTCTGTCGGCCTGGGCGGCGGGCAGCCTAGGGTTCCCGGGCGTCCGGCTCAACACCGCTGTACGCCGGACATTCCGTCAAGCCGCCCTGTCCCGTAAAGGGTCATCCTCCCATGTCCCGCCCGCCCCCGCCCCGCCGCTCTCCCCTCCCCCCTCGCTGGGACGCCGCCGGCCGCCCCGGCGCCCCGGGCGCCACGCCTCCCGTGGGCCCGGTGGAGACGGGGCTCCTGGCCCAGCTGGCCCCGGCCGTGGTGCCCCAGGTGCACTGGCTGCCCGGGGGGGGCGCTGTGCGGATCCTCGAAGGGGGCCCCCCCGAGGGCGCCCGCTCCACGGTCGTCTTCCTCCATGGACGTGGGAACGCGGCGACCCACTGGTTCCCGTACCTGACGGCGCTGGCCCGGCATCACCGGGTGCTGGCCCTGGACCTGCCCGGTTTCGGTCAGTCCACCCCGGCCGACATGCACGTGAGGTCCGCGGAGGACGCGGTGCGCTTCTTCACTGCGCCGGTGGAGGAGGCGCTGGGGATGGTGGCGCCGGGGCCGGTGTCGGTGGTCGGCCACTCGCTGGGCGGACTGGTGGCGCTGGAGCTCGCGCTGCGCGGCGCGGTGCCGGTGGAGCGGCTGGTGCTGGTGGACGCGATGGGGCTGGGTCCGGAGATGCCGCGCGCCTCGCGCCTGTTCTTCCGAGCGGGGCCCGAGCGGCTGGCGCGCAACCTGGGCCCCTGGGCGATGGCGCGGATGCTGCCACCACCGCCCACGCCACTGGGAGAGAAGCTGGGGCAGCTGGGCTACGAGCTGTTGAGCGTGCCCGGCGGCAGGCCCGAAGCCGCGCAGGCCTTCAACGCGCTGGTGCCACTGACGGGGCCGCTGTTCCACCGCCGCGAGCGGCTGGGCGAGGTGAAGGTCCCCGTGCTGCTCATCTGGGGTGAGCGCGACGAGACGCTGCCCGTCTCGCTGGCCGACGAGGCCGCGCGCGGGCTTCCCCAGGCCCGGGTGGTGCGCGTGGCGTGCGGACACAGTCCGCAGTTGGAGCATCCCGAGCGCGTGCTCCCCGAGCTGAAGGCCTTCCTGGACGCGGAGCCCTCCAGTCCGTGAGCTGGCGCGGTGTCCCCGGCGTCACTTGAACCGGGTACAGTCCCCCGCCGTGCCGAAAGACTTCCTTGATCTGGAGGCGACGCCGGAGCGGCTGCACGCGCTGGCGGACGCCGGAATCCTGAGACCGAACGCGTACGGGCGCGCGCTGCACCTGGCGGTCGCCTCGCCGTCGCGGCCCGCGTGGCACGCGTTCCTGTCCACGACGTTGATGGCCCTGGGCTCGCTGCTGGTGCTGGCGGGCGTGGTGTACTTCTTCGCCTTCAACTGGGCGGAGCTGGGGCGCTTCTCGAAGATGGGCCTCATCTGCCTGGGCATGGCCGGAGCGGCGGTGGGCGCATGGCGGCTGGGCGACCGGCCCGCGGGCCAGTTCGCGCTGCTCGCCGCCGCGGTGCTGGTGGGCCCGCTGCTCGCCGTGTACGGACAGGCGTACCAGACGGGCGCGGATCCATACGAGCTGTTCATCGGCTGGGGCGTGCTCATCCTCCCGTGGGTGGCGCTGGCGCGCTTCACGCCGCTGTGGATGCTCCAGCTCGTGCTCGTCAACACGGGCGTCATCCTCTTCTGGGGCCAGCGCATGACGCGCTTCGGCTCCTACGAGGCGCGGCTCGCGCTGGTGTTGGGGCTGCTCAACGGGTTCGCCTGGGCGACGTACGAGCACTTCGCCAACCAGAAGGTCTCCTGGCTCCAGGGGCGGTGGATGCCCCGCGTGTTGTCCCTGATGACGCTGGCGCCGCTGGTGACCCTGGGCATCCTGTTCATCGTGAGCAGGCACGACCGCTCGCTCGAGTCCGGCGTGTCCCTGCTGCTGGTGGCGGGAGCGCTGGTCGCCATCTACGCCCTGCACCGGCACCTGCACGGCGAGCTGTTCCTGCTCACCGTGGGCGCGCTGAGCGTCATCACGCTCGTCACCACGGCGGTGGGCTACTTCCTCCTGGAGGTGACGCGCGCCGACGAGCTGACCCTCTTCATCCTGCCGCTGGTGCTCATTGGCGAGGTGAGCCTGGCGGTCTACTGGCTGCGCCACGAGTCGCAAGCCACGGGCGTTTCGGAGGAGACCTGATCATGGCCCTACGACCGACCATTCAAGACGTGCTGGCGGGGCTCAAGGCCGAGGGCCACGTGGATGAGGGGGTGGACGCGCGCGCCCGCACCACCCTGGAGATCCGGCAGAAGACGCTGGGGGCCTCGCCCTGGTTCGTGAAGGCGCTGGCGGGCGGCGGCGCGTGGCTGTCCGCGGCCTTCATGCTCAGCTTCTTCGCCTGCGTGGGCCTGTGGAAGGAGGAGGTGGCGCTCACCGCCATGGGCCTCGTGCTGACGGTGGCGGCGGTGCTCCTGCGCCGGACCAGCCAGGGCCCCTTCCTGGAGCAGCTCGCCCTGGCCCTGTGCATGGCGGGCGTGGGCGCGTTCCTCGTGGGGCTGGCGCAGCTGGACCAGGGCACCCTCACCATCGCGTTCGCGGGGGCGGTGGCGTCCCTCGTGCTGCTCGCCGTGTACCCGGACCTCATCCTCTACTTCCTGGCGACGGTGGGCCTCTGCGTGTCCGTCGGCGTGTTCGCGCTCGATGCCGTGGGAGGCGCGGGCGTGGACGTGTGGATGCTCCTGTGCGCCGCCGCGCTCTCCGGCATCCTGCTCTTCGAGCCGATGCTGCGGCGCGGGCAACCAGGCCCTCGCGTGGGGCCCATCGCCTTCGCGCTCGCGTGCGCCGTGCCCGGGTGGCTGCTGTTCCGCAGCTTCGAGAGCTCGCAGGAGGGCTTCCGCTACGTCTTCCGCTTCGAGAGTCAGTTCGTCCCGAGCGCGTACCTCTCCATCCTGCTGGCGATGCTCCTCGTGTGGACGGGGTGGCGGGTGCTGCGCGAACTGGGGCTGGCGCGGGAGCAGCGCGTCTGGATTCCCGCGGTCTGCGCGCTCATGCTGCTCACGGGGATGACGCTGAACACGCCGGGCGTGCTGGTGGCGGTGCTGATGCTGACGCTCGGCTTCCACCGCCGCAGCCGCGTGATGCTGGGGCTGGCGGTGGCGTTCCTGCTGACGTTCGGCGCGTACTACTACTACGACCTGCGCATCACGCTGCTGGCCAAGGCGCTCGCGCTCACGGGCAGCGGCCTGGTGCTGCTGGGCGTGCGGCAGTTCTTCCTGCGGCGGCAGTCCGCCGTCCTCACGGAGGCCCGATGAAACGCGGCGCCGTCATCTTCGGTGGGCTCGCGCTGGTGTTCGTCGCGCTCGCCTTCCTCGTCGTGCAGAAGGAGACCGTGCTCGCGCGGGGGCAGCCCGTGCTGCTGCGGCTGGCTCCGGTGGATCCACGCTCGCTCATCCAGGGCGACTACATGGTGCTCGACTACGCCATCAACCAGGGCTGGCGCGAGGGCCGCGAGCAGCCCCAGGAGGACGGCAACGTGGTGCTGCGCCTGGACGAGCACGACGTGGGCGAGTTCGTGCGCTACGAGACGCCGGGCACCCCGCTCGCGCCCGGCGAGGTGCGCCTGCGCTTCCGCATCCGCAACTCGCAGATGCGCCTGGGCGCGGAGGCCTTCTTCTTCCAGGAGGGCCACGCGGAGCGCTACGCGAACGCGCGCTTCGGCGAGCTACGGGTGACGGACAACGGCACCAGCGTGCTCGTGGGCCTGCGCGACGAGAACTACCAGCCGCTGGGCAGCGCCATCCGCTAAAAGGCGCGCCCCCCAAGTCAGTCCGCGTCCTCGTTCTCCAGCAGGTCGGAGAACGGGGAGCTCTCCTCGCCCAGCGCCTTGTAGAGGCCGTCCACCTTCTCCAGCTCGCGCTTGAGCGCCTTGTGGTGGTTGCGGTTCTTCACCAGGCTCTCGCGGCCCAGCAGGCGGAAGGCCTCGTCGCGGCCCACCTGGCGGATGGCCAGGCCCAGCACCAGCCCGCGGAAGCCGTCCGCGTAGTCCAGGTCCAGCGGCGTGCCGCGCCGGCGCGCCTCACCGACGAAGGCCTGCGCCGCGGCCCGCAGCGCTTCCGGGAGCGGACGGCCGCCGGGGGACTGTTCGTAGTCCAGCGCCCGCGCCACGTGCTTCTCCAGGAGCACCAGGTCGCCCGTGCTGCCCGCGTGCTCCACCATCGCCAGCGTGTACGCACGTCGCACGATGTTGTCGAGCTGCCGCAGGTTGCCCGGCCACGAGCTGGTGGTCAGCAGCAGCTCCGCCTCCGGCGCCAGCCGCGCCGAGCCCTCCGGCAGCCGCTCGCGGTGACGGCGGTTCACCATGTACCGCGCCCAGAGGGGAATCTCGTCCTGGCGGTCCTGCAGGGGCGGCATGCGCACCGGCAGCACGTTCACGCGGTAGTACAGGTCCTCGCGGAAGCGGCCGGCGCGCACCTGCGCGAGCAGGTCCGCGTTGGTGCCGATGATGAAGCGCACGTCCGCGAGCTTCTCGCCGGTGCCCTCGCCCAGCGGCCGGTAGCTGCGCGACTCCAGCAGGTGCAGCAGGCCCGCCTGCGCCTTCAACGACAGCTTGTCGATTTCGTCGATGAACAGCGTGCCGCCATCCGAGCGGGCCACCACGCCCGGCGCGTCGCGCACCGCGCCGGTGAAGGCGCCCTTCTTCCAGCCGAAGAGCTCCGCCATCTGGAGGTCCTCCGGCACCGTCACCAGGTCCAGTGTCTCGAAGGGCTTGCCCCGGCGGCCGGAGCGCTCATGGCACCAGCGCGCCAGGCGCGACTTGCCCGCGCCCGTGGCCCCGCTCACGAGGATGGTCTCGTCCTGGAGCGCGAAGGTGCGCAGGATGGGCAGGAGCTCCGCCATGGAGCGGCCCACCACGGGGAGGAACTCGTCCACCTGCGGCGTGGCCACCGGCCGCTGCGGCAGCGCGGTGAGGTAGGGCGCGGCGATGTCCGTGAGCAGCTGGAGCAGGTCCCCGGCATCGCGCCAGACGAACTCCTGCCCCATGGCGGCCAGACAGTCCGCCTCCAGCGAAATCATGCCCTCCATGCCCGCGGGCGTGCGCAGGGGCAGCACGCACACGTGCGTCGCGTGGCGGCCCAGGAAGCGCTGCTTGCTCTCGTTGCTGTGGAAGCCCGCGAGTCCCGGGTCGCCCGTCACCGGCGCGTCCGGCGCGTGCGGCTGCACCGTGCCGATGTTCACGTCGATGGACACCGCGCACCGGTGCTCCACCACCGCGCGCCAGGCCGTGGCGGAGGTGAAGAAGGGCGTCCCGACGCCCGCGTCCGTCACCTCGCGCGCGCCCACGTCCAGCGCCGCCAGCCGGCGGTACGCTTCGCCGGGACGCAGGTGGACGATGCCGCGCAGGACCCGGGCCCGGCCCGCATAGCGGCTGGCCGCCACCGCGGCGTCCGCCACGGACAGCATCCGGCGCAACGTCGCCGCCGCCGCGGTCTCGAAGTCCCTGGAATCCCGAAGCGCAGCCATGAGCTGCGCCAACTCGTCTTGCATCCCCTCGCCTCCCGTGCGGAAGCCGCGCCACCGCCGACCGGCGAAGCCGTCCAAAAAGCAGACGCGGACTCTATCGGAGATGGCGGGGAGGTGCGGATTCAGATGGAGAGCGCGGAAGGAGCGGCCCCTCCTTCCGCGCTCCGGGTGCAGCTGGATGCGGTACACGCCGTTGCCGGCGTATGGCCAGACGCTTTGCGGATGTCGTGCCAGCAGGGGGAGTTCAATGATTTCGCGGGGTCACGAGGAATACCCCGGCGAACATGCGTCCCACTGGAACGCAGACGCGTCCGGACAGGACGCAGACCCCCCTGACGTTCGAGCCCCAATGCCTGACGAACCGCGCCTTCCGGACAGGCAGGCAGCCGGGTCATTCCATACCAGTCAGGCCTTGGAGGACGTGTCCGGCTTCAGCACGAAGACGCGATCCAGGCGCGGGCTGCCGCGCCCCACGGGCGAGTCCAGGTCGTAGTCGAAGTCGAACGTGGCGGTGACACGCAGGCCGGACTTGCGGAACAGGCGCTTCACCTGGGCCTCGTCGTACGTGCGGAAGTACCACGTCGTCTCGATGAGCCAGTCCTTGTCGGGCCCGGTGACGCGCAGGCGGTTGCGCATGGGCGAGCGGCGCAGGCGCTGCTCCGGCAGGCCCTCGTGCGTGTTGCACACGACCTTGTCCGCGCCCACCTGCCCCACCCAGCGCTCGTGCTCAGGGCCCGAGCGCGCGTAGTCCGTGAGGTGGAAGCCCAGCACGTAGATGCCGTCCGGCTTGAGCAGGCGACGGGTGCCGGTGAGGTGCTCCACCGCGGCCTTCTCGCTGTCCAGGTAGCGGAAGGTGGAGACCAGCGTGTGGGCCAGGTCCACGCGCCCCTCCAGCGCCGGGTCGAAGAAGTCCTCCATGCGCGCCTGGGACAGCTTCACGCGGCGGCGCTCCGCGGGGGTCAGGCGCTTGCGCGCGTGCGCGAGCATGGCCTCCGACAAGTCATAGCCCGCGACCTTCAGGCCCCGGCGCGCGGCCTCCTCCACCAGCCGGCCCGCGCCGCACGCGGGCTCCAGCCACTGGTTGCCTCCCGTGCCGAAGCGCCGGCTCAGCTCCTGGAGGAAGTCCGCCTCTCGCACGGTGTCCGTGCCGAAGATGGCCTCGTAGTACTCCGGGTGCTCGTACCAGTCCTTGCGTCGTTCCATGGTGCCGTCAGTGCTCCGTGTGTCCCAGGACGCGCGCGAGCACGAACATCACCAGCAACCCGGCTGCCAATGCCACCAGGTTGCGTCCGGGCTTGTCCCGGCCGTGCTTGTTCACGTGCGGGAGCAGGTCCGACACGGCGATGTAGAGGAAGGTGCCTGCGGAGAAGGCCAGGGCCTTGGGCGCCAGCGACTGGAAGCTCAGGACCGCGTCGAAGCCGAAGTAGAGCACCGCGCCCACCGGCACCATCAGGCCGTACAGCGCGGTGTACGCCAGGATGGTGCCGCGCTTCTTTCCCTCCGCCTGGAGGATGGACGCGAGCGACAGCGACGAGGGCACCTTGTGCGCGGTGATGGCCAAAAGCGCCATGGCGCCCACGCCCTCCTTCACCGAGGAGCCCAGCGCGATGCCATCGAAGAGCGTGTGCGTGGACAGGCCCAGGAACGCGCTGAGGCCCAGCGCGTGGCCGTGCACGTGCTCCGCGCAGTCCGGCGGCTCCTCGCAGGCGTGGGCCACGAGGTAGCGCTCCAGCACCAGCACGAAGAGGAAGCCCATGGGCACGAGCGCGAAGGCCCACCAGCCGCCGCCCTCGTACGCCTCCGGGAGCATGTGGAAGAAGGCCGCGCCGAACATCACGCCCGCCGCGAAGGCCAGGAACGTCACGAGCCGAGTGGAGCGGTCATTGAAGATGACCACGCCCGCGCCGGCCAGCGCGCTCACCACGACGATGAAGGAGTACAGGAGGACTTCGGCTACGACCGGCGACATGGGGCGCGCACCCTACTCCCAAAACGACGCCGTCAGTAGCTTCGCACCACCAGCACCTCCACCCGCCCCGGCTTCACCTCCACCAGGTGTGTGGTGGGCCGGCCCGGTGCATCCACCTGGACGGAGTGTTTTCCCGGAGGAAGCCGGAAGCGCGCCACCTGGAACTCCGCCGGCAGTGAAAGCCAGGAGCGCAGGTCCGCCTGGTTGCCCGCGTTGAGCAACAGGAAGGTGAGCACGCCCAGCTCCTTGCTCTTGGTGAGCGCGCCCACGCCCGCGGCCACGCCCGCCTTCGCCACCGCGCCCGCGAGCTGCTTCGCCAGCATGCGGCCGATGCGGTCGTTCAGGTGCACCTGGGCCACGCGCGACAGCGACGTCACCGTCACCGCCTGCTCCGCCTGTCCCTGCACCGACACGCGCACCGGCGGTGTGCCACCGCGGTCCCGGTACACGGGCACCTCAATCAGGTCCCCGGAGTCGCCGTAGTCGCGCGATGCGCGCTCCTTCTGCGGCGCCAGGCCTGCCTCCACCACCACGACGAGCTGCCCTTCACCGGGGCCCACCGCGTCGTGCGCCACGTTCGGGAACTTCTGGGAGAGCATCTCGTAGGCGTCGTCGCGGCCCGTCTTCTTCGCCAGCCGCAAGAGGGGCTCCACCAGCCCGCCCAGCCGGGGCTCCAGCTCGTACGCCTTCATGTAGTCGATGAAGGCCGAGTCCCACTCGCGCTGGTCCTCGTACAGCACGCCGCCCAGGTAGCGCGCGATGGCGAGCTGTTCGTACGGCTTCTTCTCCTCGGTGATCATCTTCTCGATGCGCTCGTTGACGCGGCGGACCTCCACGAGCGCGTCCTCGTCCCGGCCCAGCTCCGCGTAGTTGAGCGCCTGGAGGACGGAGATCATCAGCTTCTCGAAGTCCTCCCCGCGGTAGGCGCGGCGCCGCTCGTTGCTGAGCAGGATGCCGGCCTCTTCACTCACGGAGGTGATGTCCAACTGCGAGCTGAGGTCGTCCGCCTGGGCCAGCACCTTCGTGCTCTCCTCCCACTGCCCGGACGCGTGCAGCACCATGCCCTTGTCCAGGAGCAACAGGAGCTGGTCGCGCTCGGGGGCCTCCTTCTGCTCGCCATCCAGCTCACGCAGGGCGCGCGGATAGTCGGAGGACTGGTACGCGGAGCGCGCGGAGGCCGTGCGCGCCACGTAGTCGCTGGCGCAGCCGGTGCCGAAGCCCAAGGCGCTCAGGGCCAGGACGAACAGCAGGCCCCAACGCGCCGCCGCCGGGGAAGCGGCGGGGACGCGCGGGGCCTGGGATGCGATGTCGAGGAGGTTGGACACGGCGGACGGCTACCAGCTCACGCCCTGCTTCTCGAACTTCTTGCGGATCTGCTTCTCGTCCGTCCACGCAATCGTGCCGGTGCGCACGTCGTTCAGCTTCGCCGTCATCTTGTAATAGACGAGCTTGTCGCGGCCGACCTCCTGGATGATGGACGCGAGGTCGCCCGTCATCAGGAAGTCCACCGACGCCTGCTGGCCCGGGGCCTTGGCGGCGTTCGGGTTCACGTAGCCGGACTGCTGGTACTCGTACTCCTCCGCGATGTCCTGGCGCGCCTGCTGGTCCACCAGCGCGAAGCGGCCCGTCTGCGCGAGCGCCGTTTGAATCTTGTCCCCCAGCGAGCGCATGTCGATGTGCTCACTGGTGCTGTTGCGCAGCTTGCCCACGAGGACGATGGGCAGGGCCGCGCCCTGCGGCGGGGCTTGAGCGAAGCGCGGGGAGTTGGCGAGCGACTCGGCCATCTTCTTCGCGATGAGCTGCAGGTCGTTCTCGTTGAAGCGGTCGCCCAGCATCTCGATGGTGTTGGGGTCCTCGTAGGTGCCGCGCGTGAAGGCGCGGGGGCCTCCACAGCCGGCGAGCGACACGGCGACGAGGGCGGACAGCAACAGGCGGCGGGTGTTCATGGTCGGGTCGACTCCTAGTTCCATTCGCATTCGAAGCGGCTGCCTTCGAAGTTCCACTTGTAGGCAAGCACCGCGTCGCGGCGGTAGCCGGCCGTCAGCCGGCAGAGGCTCTGCAAGGACGCGCGCGGATAGTCGAAGGTGTACGTCTGCGCCTTCGCGCGCTCCTGCGGGGTCAGCTGCGAGGGGTGCGTGAGCGTGGGGCTGGCGCTGGCGGCCACCATCACGCGGTGCGCACCGTACGTCTTGAGCGGCACGTGGCCCGCGAGCTGGATGCGGCGCACCGTGCGCGCCACCATGATGTCGCTGCGGTCCACCATGGTCTCGTGGCTGTTGCGGCGCTGCAGCAGCTCCGGAAGGTTCGCGGAGAACACGCGGGTGATGTCCCCGTCGTCCACGAAGAAGTAGAGGAACGCCTCGCGCGCGGTGCGGCTCTCCCCGGTGAAGTCCAGCGTCACCAGGATGTCCAGCTGCCGGTTGGGCGCCAGGCCATGGCGCGACACCGCCGCCAGCACCGTCTTGTCCACGCCCGCCTTCTTCAGGCGGATGAGGCCGTCCGCGCTCGCGTCGCAGGCGCAGCGGCGCTCTTCAATCATCTTCACCAGCTGCGCGGGCTCGAAGCCGGCCTGCGACAGCTTGGTCAGCTCCTCGTCGGTGAGCGGGAGCTGGTCCGACCGCTCATAGATGCGCGGCAGCGCGTTCGGGTCCCACTGGATGATGTTGTAGGTCTGCACGTCCCCCGACGGGAACGGCAGTGCCACGGACGGCGAGGCGGCGCGAGGCGCCTGGGCCGTGGTCAACGCGACAGCGGCGGCGAGCAGTTGAGCGATCATGGCGTTTCCGTCAGAACCGGTATCCGACGTTCATGAACAACCGGTTCGTGACTCCTCCTCCCCCAATGGGGATGTCCGGCGAGTAGTGCAGACCCATGAGCACGCGGTCGCGGCGGTCCAGGAAGAGCTCCGCGCCCACCTGCGGCGACAGGGCGAAGCGAAGGCCCTCGCCCTCCGGGATGACGATGGCGCCCGCCTTGAGGCCGAGGGTGAAGGCCAACGGCCAACCCCAGGTGCGGAACGTGGGGCCCACGTTGCCGACGAAGCGCCCACCGTCGAAGACGTACGCGCCGCTGACGTCCAGGCGGTACCAGTCATCACCCCAGAGGGACACGGTGGCGCCCACGAACAGCGGCGGGCCTTCCGGCGCGCCCCGGGGGTTCTCCCCGGAGTTGATGGCCGCGCCCCAGTCGAACTGGAGCGACACGCCGCGGCGGTTGTCGCCGTAGCCACCCTTGCCGTACTCCGACTCCTCGGGCCCGTCGGTGCGGCCCCGCTCCTGGGCGCTCGCGGTGAGCGGCGCGGCGACGGCCAGGAGCGCCAGGGCTCCGCACAACGTGACAGGACGCTTCATCTGATGGACTCCCCAGCTTGGGTGCGAGTGCTCTTACGCGCGTCATACGCCGCGTGGGCCGACATATTCATCGCGCGGCGAGCGTCCGTGCAAGCGCCCGTTTTCCCAGGCGCTCTTCTTCAGGATCGGGGCTCGGGAGCGCCCTGGATGGCGTCCTCCTGGTCGTCCCGGGAGGGCGGGGGCTGCGCGGGACGGGACTCGCTGCGAACCATGGGCAGCCAGTGGGGCTTCGAGCGCAGGAAGACGACCAGCCGCTCGCGCACGAGGAAGCGCAGGTCGCCCAGCTTGCTGGAGTTCGCCGCGCTCACCAGGGCGCGCACGGTGAGGGTCTTGTCCATCACGTCGAAGACGACCAGCGTCTTCACCCGCCCATCCCACAGGTCCTTCGCCTCGTTGGCGAGGATGCGGTCCAGCTCCGCGCGCAGCGCGTCGATGTCCGCCATGTAGTCCACCTGGAGGATGACGGTGCCCATGATCTCCGGGGACCCCTTGCTCCAGTTCTGGAACGGCTTGTCCAGGAACTGGTTGATGGGGATGACCATGCGCCGCTGGTCCCAGATGCGCAGCACGACGTACGTGAGGGTGATCTCCTCCACCGTGCCGAACTCGCCCTCCACCAGCACGTTGTCGCCAATGCTGACGGGCTGGGTGATGGACAGCTGGATGCCGGCGAGCAGCGAGGACAGCGATTTCTGCGCGGCGAGACCGATGGCGAGGCCGGCGATACCGGCGGAGGCGAGCAGCGACACGCCCACGTTGCGCACCACCTCGAACTGCATGAGCAGCAGCGCGGCGGCGATGACGTAGGTGGCGACCTCGAAGACAGCGCGCAGCACGGCCAGCTGCGTGCGCAGCGAGCGCGCGCGGCGGTGGGGGCTGGACTCGGAGGTGACGCGGCTCTGGACGTAGGCCTCCGACACGCGGAGGAAGCGCAGGATGAACCACGCCACCGCGACGATGGTGAGTGAGTAGCTCACCCGGTCGCTCAGCAGCTTCAGCTTGGGAGGCAGGAGCAGGAACGAGGTGCCCAGCGCCAGCAGGATGGCGAAGAAGGGCAGCCGCAAAGGTCCCCGGCCCGCGTTGACGATCTGGTCGTCCCAGGAGATGCGCGTCCAGCGCGCCACCCGCAGCGCCGCGGCCAGCAGGAGCTTCTCCAGGAGATAGGAGAGGACCCACGCGCTCAGGAGCGTCACCACGAGTCCCAGCCACTGCCACGGCTCCAGCCCCAACACCGTGCGGTCGAAGAAGACGGCCGGGAGCGTTTCGGTGAGCAGCGGGCCGTACTCCTCGAAGAGCGGGTCCACCATCTTCACGGTGGGCTCCGACACCACCCAGGTGGGCGTGCCCTCCACGGCGATGCGCTGCAGCCGGATGGGCACGCTTTCGCCCTTGAGCGGGATGGCCCCCAGCGACACGAAGCGCGAAGTGGGGGACTCGCCCTCCGGCGTCTTCGGCAGGACGGACGTGTCCACCGACAGCTCGCGGTCCAGGACGAACTTCAGCTTCCGCGCGAGCTGGGCGCCCTGCGCGGGCTGCTCGGCCGCCGGAAGGTGGTCCAGGTATAGGTAGTGGGCGGCGCGGGGGTAGTCCCCACGATGCACCGCGTCCAGGAAGCCCTGGGCCGTGGCGCGCGGCGACGTGCGGTCCAGGTCCTGTGGGACCTGCCCCAGGCCGTTGTTGAGGGCCAGCACTGGGAGGCCACCGAGGACGCACCCCAGGAGAAGGAGGACCACCAGGACCCGGGAGGCATGGCGCTTCATGGGCGCCTCCATACTCCGTGTGCGGTCGGTTGTCCGGGAAAGACGGTGGGTGTTTCCGAGCCCGCCCGGCCGCTGGGAAGCCCGGGGCCGGGGACAGAAAACCCATGCTGGAACGCGACACGGGAAAGCATTGGTGCGCCGCTGGGTGGTGGGCTAGAACCGACCCCCAAGGAAGGTCGCCGTGTCCGAAGAGAAGCGAAGAATCCTCCTCATTGACGACAGCGAGATCACCCTCGCCATGGAGAAGGCCGTCCTGGAGGCGCGGGGCTATGAGGTCGTGGCCACCTCCACGCTCATGGAGTTTGAGAAAACGCTTCAGAGCTGGCGGCCGGACCTCATCCTCACGGACATCCACATGCCCGAGGCGAAGGGCACGGACATCTGCCGCACGCTGAAGAACGAGTACAACACGCAGGACATCCCCATCGTGTTGTTCTCCAGCCTGCCGGACGACGAGCTGTCGAAGCTGGCCGAGCAGGTGGGCGCGGACGGCTCGCTCTCCAAGGTGAACGGCCTGGAGGCGATGGGCGAGAAGATCGACGAACTGGTGCAGAGCATCCTCTGGTGATGACGATGCGCGCGGCCGTCCTCGCGGTGCTCGTGAGCGCGCTCCTCACCGGTTGCAGACGCCAGGAGCCGCGCGCCCCGGAGAGCGGCGCGGGCAGCGCTCCCGGGCAGCAGCAGGCTGTCTCCCCCACTCCCGCCGCGCCTCCGGGCGCCGTGCTGTTCATCTCCGCGGACACGCGGGGATACCTGGGCCCGTGCGGCTGCAGCGAGAACATGCGCGGCGGCATCGGCCGGGCGGCGTTCCAGGTGCAGCAGGCGCGCCAGGGCGGCCAGCCGGTGCTGTACATCGACGGCGGCAACAGCCTCTTCGGGGAGACGCACCTCAAGGCGGAGCAGGTGCCGCAGGAGGAGCTCAAGGCGAAGGCGCTCGCGGACGCGTTCCGCACCATGGGCATCGCCGCGCGCGCCACGGGCGAGCTGGACGACACGCGCGGCGCGGCCTTCCGCCAGGGCCTGGGCCTGCCGGAGCTACCGGCGGGCGGCGTGAAGGTGCTGGACGCGGGGACGCGCAAGGTGGGCGTGGTGGCGGCGGCGTCCGGCGAGGCGCTGGTGAAGGCGAGCCAGCAGGCGCGCGAGCAGGGCGCGGACTTCGTGGTGGGCCTGTTGGACCAGCCGCTGGAGGCCGCGCAGGCCGCCGCCGCGTTGCCGGGCCTCGCCGCGAACCTGGTGGTGGCCACGCACAGCGCCGGTGAGTTCTCCGCGGAGGAGAACCGACTGGTGCGCTCCGACGTGCCGGTGGTGGCGCTGCAGAGCAAGGGACGCTCGCTGTTGCGCGTGGACCTGACGTACGCGCCGGCGAAGGGGCCCTTCATCCCGCAGCGTTCGCAGGGGGACGTGGAGCGGGAAGTGACAGCGCTGGAGCAGCGCATCGCGCTCCTGGACAAGGAGATCGCCCGGCCCGGCATCGACCCGAACCTGAAGACGCTGAAGCAGGGCAAGCGCGACGAGCTCTCCGCGCGCAAGCAGGGCATGCTCACCGCGCCGCCCGCGCCCACCGACGGCGTCAACGGCTTCGCGCTGCGCTTCCTGCCGCTGGAGTCGAACCTGCCCACCGCGCCGGACGCGCAGGCGCTGGTGAAGGCGTACGACGCGAACGTGGGCCAGCTGAACCTCGCGTGGGCGAAGGAACACGGCCAGGACTGCCCGGCGCCTCCGAAGGGCCAGGCGGGCTTCGTCGGCAGCGCGGTGTGCGCGGACTGCCACCCGGACGCGACCGGCGTGTGGGAACGCACGAAGCACCACCACGCATGGGAGACGCTGGAGGAGGTGGGCAAGCAGCACCACCTCAACTGCGTGGGCTGTCACATCACCGCCTGGCAGAAGCCCGGCGGCGTGTGCCGGCTGGACAAGGTGGCGGGCCGCGAGGACGTGGGCTGTGAGAGCTGCCACGGTCCAGGCTCCAAGCACGTCGACGCGCCGATCCCGGCCACCATCGTGGGCAAGCCGGGACAGGCCGTGTGCGTCACCTGCCACAACACGGAGAACTCGCCGCACTTCGACTTCGCCACCTACCTGCCTCGCATCCTCGGTCCCGGCCATGGCGGAACGGGGAAGAGCGGGCAGGCAGGAGAGCCCCCGGCTAAATAGGGTCGCTCGCTCCTACGGTGGGTCCTTCCCGGGGGCATACCGAGCGACTTGTTGTTTGACTGTCAAGAAAGCTGGCGAATACTGCGAGCTTCGCCTGCTTCTGGGCGACCTCGCCTGGCGTTCCCATGCCGCTTTCTCTGCTCCTGCTTGCCCTGGCCTCGGTTCCCTCCTCGCAGGGCGTGGCGCCGTCACTGGTGCCGCCTCCCGGCGTGCGTGCGGTGCCCTCCTCGCAGGCCCCCTCGCTGACGGCGGATGGCAGCCTGGCCACGCCCCCCGCTCCCCTGGAGGAAGGCGAGGAGACGGAGGAGGTGGAGAACGAGTCCGCCGAGTTGGAGGAGCTGCGTGCGCTGGAGGGCGCGACGCTGGACCCGGAGGCGAAGCCGAACGCGGAGATGATGCAGTCGCTGCGGCGACTGGGCCTGACGAACCCGTTGCGGCTGCGAATGTTGGACGCGCTGGAGGAGCCCACCTTCCGCGAGGACGACACCGCCCCGCCGCTGGCGCGCATCACCGACCTGGCGAGCTTCGATATTTCGCAGGTGAAGGACCGCTACGACATCCCCGTGGACATGCAGCCGCGGGTGGCCGAGTACATCCAGTTCTTCCAGGGCCCCGGCCGCAAGTGGTTCCGCAAGTGGATGGCGCGCTCCACGCGCTACCTGCCGGTGATGCAGCCCATCCTGGAGGCGAAGGGCCTGCCCCGGGACACGGTGTACCTGGCGATGATTGAGAGCGGCTTCTCCGCGAACGCGTACTCGTGGGCGCACGCGGCCGGGCCGTGGCAGTTCATCTCCAGCACGGGCAAGCAGTACGGCCTCAAGCAGGACTTCTGGGTGGACGAGCGGCGCGACCCCATCAAGGCCACGCACGCGGCGGCGTCATACCTGAAGGACCTCTACGGCGAGCTGGGCCACTGGTACCTGGCGTGGGCGGGCTACAACACGGGCTCGTACCGGGTGCGCAAGATGGTGGCGCGCTACGGGACGAACGACTTCTGGGTGCTGGCGGAGGAGCCCGGGCTGGCGAAGGAGACGAAGCACTACGTGCCCAAGCTCATCGCCGCGGCGCTGGTGGCGAAGAACCCCACCGCGTTCGGCTTCTCCGAGGAGGAGTTCCAGTACGAGTCCACGCTGGAGTACGACGAGGTGAAGCTCACGGACGCGACCGACCTGGACGTGGTGGCGCGCGCGGCCGGGGTGAGCGTGACGGACGTGCAGGAGCTGAACCCGGAGCTCAAGCGCTGGTGCACGCCTCCGGCGACGGCCGCGAAGCCCTACACCCTGAAGCTGCCTCGCGGCACCACGACGCTCTTCGCGCAGAACCTGGCGAAACTGTCACCGGCGGACCGGCTGACGTTCCGGGTGCACACGGTGAAGAAGGGCGACACGCTGTCGCAGATTGCCCAGAAGTACGGCACGGCGGCGGAGGCCATCCTCCAGATGAACCGGCTGAAGAGCGCGCGGGTGTTGAAGGTGCGCGCGGAGCTGGTGATTCCGGTGCCGGCGAACGGCCGGGGTGGCAGCGGTGACGCGGGGGTTGGCGGCGCGCTGGCGGCGAAGGTGGCGCAGGCGCGGCGCAGCGGCGTGGTGGCGACGCGGCCGGAGGACGAGGTTCCGGCGGGCACGCCCCGGGGCCCCGTGGCGGCCGGTCCGGTGAAGACGGAGAAGGTGGATGGCAAGACGCGCATCACCTACGGCGTGCAGGAAGGCGACAGCCTGTGGCTCATCGCCAACCGCTTCCAGGTGTCGGTGGACGACCTGAAGAAGTGGAACAACCTGCCCAAGCGCAACCGCACGCTGTCGCTGGGCACGCTGCTCGCGGTGTGGCCGACGGAGTCCAAGGGCGCGGCGCCGGCGAAGGTGGAGGAGCGCGGCGGCACCATCGTGGTGGCCAACGCCGTGGCGGGACAGGCGCCCGTGGGCCCCAAGGGCAAGGTGCACACGCTGGCCGAGGGCGAGACGCTCTGGTCGGTGTCGCAGCGCTACAACGTGTCCGTCCAGGACATCATGAAGTGGAACCACATCAAGGACCACCGCACGGTGCCCACCGGCAAGCTGCTGTCGCTGAGCGCGCCGTAGTGTGGCACCCGGGCATGGCGCGACGGCCGGGACCTTGCAGTCCCCGGCGCCATGCTCGCATCCGCACTGCTTCGAGAGTCACCGCTTCTTCCCTCTGAAACGCCCGACACGCGTGAGTCCTCGCCTGTCTTGTCCGTCCTGCCCCGTGGAGTCGAACGTCCGGGGGACAGGACGGTCTCTGGTGGCAATTCGCTGACGCGCTTCAGCGGGCCCGTTCCGGCCGCGGGCTCTGTATCGCGGGGGCTTTCCGTCGCCCCGCTGTCCGACGGGGTGTCCGTGCAGGAGGAGCGCGCTCGCGACATCGCGACAAGCACGGCGGCGACCGTCGTCACGCAGGAGGAGGCGCGGCGTGCCTCGCGGGTGACGGCGCTGGCCGCGCCGGCGGCGCAGGTGGATGCGGCGCGTGCCTCACGGGTGACGGCGCTGGTTGCACCGGCAACGCAGGTGGATGCGGCGCGTGCGGTGACGGTTGGTACCGCGACCGAGACGGTGCCCGGGATCGCTCTCTCGCGCGCGGCGGTTCCGGTGGCAGGCGGCCTGGAGCATCCCCGCTTCGCAGGGTCGCCTCAGCTCGCGGACGTAGCGTCCGGCGCGACGGTGCTGGGCACAGGCTCGAAAGGAGACGGACTTCGCTCGGTGCAGGGCGCGCTCATGGACATGGGGTTCGCGCTGTACGGCGGCGCGGACGGACGCTACGGCCCGGACACGGCCCGCGCGCTCCGCAACTTCCAGGTGCATGCGGGCCTGCGCTCCAGTGGGCTGCTCGACGCCGCCACGCTGAAGGCCCTGGAGGTGCTCGCTCCGGCTCCGGGCTCACGGGGACAGTCGCGCGCCCTGCCCTCTCCGTTCTACGCGGGCCAGCCCGTGCGCGTGGTCATCGCGCTGCGCGAGCACCGCACCTTCCTCTTCGACCCGACGGGGCAACTCGTGGACATCTTTCCCAACGCGGTGGGCACCGCCGCCACGCCCACGCATCCGGGCCTCAAGGTCGTCCGCGCGAAGTTGGATCAGGTGGCAACCGAGGACGCGGGCGCTCGGCTGTGGAACGACCGGCACGTGTTCGGCTCGCGGCTGTTGGACCTGTCCTGGGCGGATGGACAGCGCAGCGGAGAGGAGCTGCACGGCACCAGCGCCCCTGCCCTGCTCGGCGGCGACGTGTCCCACGGCTGCATCCGTCACGCGAACGAGGACATCCTCGTGCTGCATGACGCGCTCGCCGTGGGCGACCGCATCGCGGTGGTGGAGACGCTCCAGGACCCGCACCTGGGCGTCCCCGTCACCGTTGGCTAGCGCTCTACTGTTCTTCGAGGAGCATCTTCAGCTCCCGCACGCGCTTGCTGATGTAGTCGCGGTCCAGCTTGCGGAAGTTCTCCGGCAGCAGCGCCCGGCTGGTGCACTCCTGCACCGCCACCAGATTCTGCATCTCAATCTCCAGCGGGTAGCTGGGCGGCACGAAGTCCGCCAGCACCGCGGCCAGGTCGTCCTTCGTCACCTGGTCACGTCCCTCCGCCAGCGCGCGGAACTTCGAGCGCACCATCACCGCCTCGATGTCCGCGCCGCTGAAGGCGCGCACGCCGCCGGGAATCAGCGCGGCGAAGGACTCCACGCCCTCCACGGACACGCCGGTCTTCTTGCTCATCGCCTGGAACAGCTCGTTCCGCTCTTCATCCGTCTGCGGATAGAAGAGCGCGAGGTGCTCCTCCGCGCGGCCCTGGCGCTTCAGGTCGATGGGCAGCAGGTCCGGGCGCGCCGTCAGCAGGAACCAGACAATCTTGCCGCGGTACTGCGTGTTGCCCATGAAGGACGCGATGGAGCCGAAGATGCGGCTGCTCGTCCCGGAGTCCCCGCCGGAGTCGCGGTTGCCGAGGAAGGTGTCCGCCTCGTCCACCATCACCGCCACCGGCCACAGGGCCTTCAGCAGGTTGAAGATCTTCTCCAGGTTCGATTCCGTCACGCCCTGCCACTGGCTGCGGAAGTTCAGGAACTTCACCACCGGGATGCCAATCTCCCCGGCGAAGCAGCTCACCATGAACGTCTTGCCCGTGCCCACCGGTCCGCTCACCAGGTAGCCCATGGGCATGACCTCGATGCGGCCCTTCTTCAGCGCGGACGCCGCCTGCCGCAGCATCTGCTTGGCGGGCGCGTGCCCCGCCACCGCGTCCAGCGTGTGCGCGGGCTCGATGAACTCCAGCAGGCCGTGGCACTCCGCCTGGATGAGCTCCTTCTTCTTCTCCTTGAGCATCTCCGGAGTGATGCGCACCTCCCGCTCCAGCGCCTCCGTGAGCACGCGGTCCAGGTTGATGCGAGACAGGCCGGCCGTCATCTTCGCCAGGCCCGCGACCGGCACCTCCGACACCGACTGGAGCTTCTTGCCCTCCAGCTTGGAGCGCACGTACTCCAGGCGCTCCTCCTCCGTGGGCAGCGGCAGCTCGATGGGCGCGACGTACGGGTTGCGGCTGATGCGCGGCGACACGTCCGACAGGTTCTCCGCCAGCAGCACCACCGACACGTCGCCCGCCAGGAACTGCGGGTCGTGCGCCCACTTGTCCAGCGTGGCCACCACGAAGCGGTCCTCCGCGGACAGGTGGCTCATCTCCCCGCCCGGGACCAGCGTCTCCGCGTAGTCGATGATGAGCGCCAGCGAGCGGCCCTCGCTCAGGCGCATGCGCAGGAAGTTCTCCAGAATCTGGAGCGCCCGGCCCGGGTCGCGCGGCATGACCTTGGCGTAGTCCGTGCCGTACATGGCGTCGTAGCCGGTCATCGCCCGCGCCAGGTCCTTCTGCGTCTCCGGCGTCGCGGAGCGGATGCCAGACGAGCGGTCGTAGAAGAGGACGTGGTCGCGCCCGCCGAACAGCTCCTCGGACAGGAACGTCTTCAGCGTCCCGAAGCCGCGCCCGCCGTCTTCCAGCTGCAGGGGCTGCAGGTCCCTCACGGCCCCGTACAGCAGGAAGGTGCTGACCGTCTTCGTATAGTACTTGCGCGCCAGCTGCTGCGCCCACCGGGGCAGATCCGCCAGCGGATCCGCCTTGTTCACCTTACGCACCTTCGTCACGGAAATCCCTCCGGCGCCGCTCCCCCCCAGGGACATCCGGGGGGAGGACCCCCAGGCTACCTCTTAAGTGTCAGGACCGCGGTGCCGCTAATCGCGGCAGCGCGCCTGCTTCTTCAGGGTCGCATCCACCTTGACCGTGGAACCCGCCGGGGACGGCGTGCCCACGGATACGTCCTCGTCCGCGTGGCATTTCGCCTTCAGCGTGAGCCTACGCGTGTCCCACGGCACCCGGATGGTGGCCGGGGTGACGGCGCCCAGGTCCTTGTTGCCCTGGTAGATGGCCGCGCCCTCGGGCGTGGACTCGATCCGCACCTCCACGGGCGCGCGCTCCAGGTTCGCCAACACGTCCAGGCCGTTGTTGTTCACGGCCATCTTCTTGATGAAGGGCACGTAGCCGGGGGCGGTGACCTCCACCAGCGGAGCGTCGTTGCTGAGCGAGAAGTCCCGGAGCACCTGCTCGCGAACACCCTGCTTCCGGGCGACCTGGTTGTCGATCTTCACCTCGGCGTCTTCCGGCTGGGTCTTGAAGACCACGACCACCGAGCGCGCCTGCCGCCTGAGGACCACCGGCACCTGCGTGGCGTTGGTTCCCTCGGACACCATGACGGACTGGTTGAAGGCCTCGTAGCCCGGAGCGGTCACCACCACCAGCACGTTGCCCACGGACATGGGCTTGAGGGCGAAGCCGTTGGGGGGGAACTTCTCCGGAAGCCCCGCGTTGATGGACACCATCGCGGTGTCCTTCGCCTCCAGCGTCTTCAGCTCCACCATCACGTAGCCCTGCGCGGGCTTGCTCGGGGAGAAGACCAGGGCCACGCCCACCAGCAGGAACAGCGAGGCCAGACCCACGGCGCCGTAGAGCAGCCGCTTGTCCATGCCCTTGAAGCCCAGGCTCCGGGCAGGCGCCTCCGGCTCGGGCGCGTTCCTCTGGCGGCCTTCCTTCACGGGCGGACGCGACGCGTTCCCGTTGTTGACGACGGGGGGCGCGGGCGGACGCGGCATCGTTTCCGGCAGCGGGTCCGGCCGGTGGAGGCGCGGCGGTGGACCGTCGCTGCCCCGGTTCGGCGTCGGACGGGGCATGGGCCCGTCGTTGGCCATCAGCGTGGGCACGTTGGTCAGCGACGGACGCGGCGGCGCGGCGCTCAGCACCGGCGCGCTGTTCTGCGACAGGCGCGGCGGCGCCGGAGGCTGGGGCAGCGACGAGGGCGGCGGGATGACCGCGGTGCGGCCCGCCACGTCCTCTCCGTCGTCGTCGGGCGCGGCCGGGGACTCCAGCGGCGTGATGGCGCGGCCAATGGCGGCGCCCGGCTGGGTGGTGGGCTCCGGCGAGTCGTTGAAGACGGCGTCGCGGTCCACCATCTGCGTCGCCAGCTCCTCGTCCTCCTTGGGCGAGGGCGCGGCCGGCGCGGCGGTCAGCTTGGGCAGCGCCGCGAGCGTGGGCGAGCGGCGCGCGCCCTGCGCGGTGCCACCGGAGTTGGAGGCGCGTGGCGGCGGCGCGGACACGGGCTCCACGGGGGGCGCGGAGGGCGCCACCGCCGGGATGTTGGTCATGCTCTGCGTGGGCACCGGGGACGGGCCGCTGAAGCCCGCCTCGATGGCCGCCAGCATGCCGTCCGGCGCGCGGATGTCCGCGTACTCAGCCAGGCGCTGCTTCTCGCGTTCCACCTCTTCGGCGAACGTGGACTTCATGTACTGCATGAGGTCCTTGCGGCCGAAGATGGAGTCGTTCGTCAGCAGGAAGCGCTGCAGGTCGTCGCCCAGCTCGCTGGCGTACTGGTAGCGCTCCTCCACGTCCTTCGCGAGCGACTTGAGGACGATGCGCTCCAGCGCCTCCGGGATGCGCCGGTTGTACGTGGACGGCGACGGCACCTCCGCCTTGCGCACCTTCTCCAGCACGCTGAAGTCGCTGTCGCCCACGAAGAGGCGCTCGCCGGTGAGCATCTCGTAGAGGCACACGCCGATGGCGAACACGTCCGAGCGGCGGTCCAGCGGCAGGCCGCGGATCTGCTCCGGGCTCATGTAGCCGAACTTGCCCTTGAGGATGCCGGCCTGCGTCTTGGTGGCCTTGCCCGCCGCCTTCGCGATGCCGAAGTCGATGACCTTGACCTCGCCCTCGAAGGACACGAGCACGTTCTGCGGCGAGATGTCGCGGTGGACGATGTTGAGGTCGCGCCCCATCCCGTCCTTCTTGCGGTGGGCGTAGTCCAGGCCCTCGCACATCTTCGCCACGCAGAAGGCGACCAGCGGCACCGGCGCGGGCTCACCCTTCTTCCGGCAGCGGTCGAAGATGGCCCGCATGTCCTTGCCGGGGATGTACTCCATCGAAATGAAGTAGCTGCTGGCGATCTGCCCCAGCTCGTAGATCTGCGCGATGTTGGCGTGAGTCAGCTGGACGCTGATCTTCGCCTCATCGATGAACATCGAGATGAATTCTTCATCCTCGGCGATGTTCGGCAGGATGCGCTTGATGGCGACGAGCCGCTCGAAGCCACTGGCGCCGAACTGTTTGCCGCGCCAGACCTCCGCCATGCCGCCGATGTTGACGCGGTCCAGGAGGAGATACTTCCCGAACGGGATGGGTTGCCGCTTCGGTTGAGAGGTCGTCACTGTGTGTGGGGGTCGAGTCCTTGCAGGGAGCCTATCGATCGCGGCTCCAAAGGGTCAACCGCGCGCGCGGACCTATTTCCGCCCGCTTGCTCCCCAGGCGACCCCGACTCAGGGCGAAGGGGACGCCGCCGCGCCCCCATCCACGGTGGGGATCTCCAGGTCAAAGCCCGGCAGGACGTCATTTTCCTCGGGATCCGCGGGGAGCTGGGCGCGCACGACGGCGACGCGCGGCTCTCCCCGGTGGGAGAGCACGGCGGGCGCACCAAAGCGCACCTCGGCGGGCAGCCCCACCAGCGTCACCCAGGCCTGCTTGCCGTCCCGGGCCACGCAGTAGAGCAGCGTACCGGCCCGGGTGCCGGGCGCGTCACGGACGGGGCCCTCGCAGTCCGTGCGCACCTGGAGTGTATAGGCCGGCACCGACGACCCGCGCTCCAGGTACGGCGGTGAGCCCAGCGCGTCCACCAGGGGCTGTAGCACCTGGGATCGCGCGGGCACGGCCTCCACCGTGGCCAGCTTCTGGGCCTCGCCCTGGAAGCGCTGTAGCGCCACGGCGGCCATCTCCGGCGAGTCCAGCGGCGTGCGGCCCTCCGCGAGCACCATGTCCAGGAAGAGCGCCATCACGAGCAGGATGGGCAGCAGCCGGTAGCCCTTGAAGCCCTCCGGCCTCTTTCGCAGCAGTCCAGCGAGGAACACGGCCAGGCCCACGCCCGCGAGCCCCAGCACGACGCTGGCGCGCACGGCGGACGGCGGCGTCAGGAGCGCGGAGACCTCCGCGGTCCGGGCGCTCAGTGCATCCGAGAGGTCGCCCCCGTAGATCCACCCGAGCGCCCCCAGGCACAGGACGTTGGTCAGGAGCGACTTGCGCGAAGGGCCGCTCATCCCGCCAGCGTCCTGGCCGGATCCGTGGCGGCGGCGCGGCGGCTGGGGAAGTACGCCCCGGCGAGCGCGGCCACGAGCCCCAGCAGCACCCCGCCCAGCACCACCGCCGCGGGGAAGGAGAAGAAGCTCTCCGGCTTGAAGGGGAAGTTGGGCAGGTAGCCCTTCGCGAGCCGGTCCACGATGAAGGCCAGCACCAGCGCCGCCGCCGTGCCCGCCGCGCCGCCCAGCACGCCCACCACGCCAGCCTCCGCCAGCACGATGGCGCGCACGTCCGCGCGAGAGGCGCCCACCGCCTGCATCACGCCAATCTCCTTGGCCCGCGCGCGCACGGACGAGGACATGGCGTGGGCGATGTTCACCGCCGCCAGCACGCAGATGAGGATGGAGAGCAGCGCCAGCGCGGACGTGGTGAGCGCCACCGCCGCGCCCGCGTTCTCCGCCAGCCGGCGCTCCTGATCATCGATTTCGAAGCCCATCCCCTTCACCGCCTCCACCAGCTCCGGGACGCGTGAAGGGTCCGCGGCCACCAGCGTGACGCCGGAGTAGCTGTCCGCGTCCGCGCCAGAAGCGCGGTTGATGCGCACCGCCGTATCCAGCGGGATGGTGATGCCCGCGAGCATGGCCCGGTCGGACGCGCCCACCACCTGCGCCTGCTGCGTGGTGGTGGGCCCGCCGGACGTGGCCGCCACGTAGGAGCGGTTGAACTCCACCGGGAAGCCGAAGCCGATGAGCATCTCCGCGGACAGCTGCGGCAGCTTGCGCGCGGGCGCGAACGTCTTGTTGTACAGCTCCAACAGGCGCGTGGAGATGAGCGCGGGGATGGCCTTGCCCTCCCCCGGGTCCTTGAAGTCCTTCGCCTCCGGCAGCCCCACGTCCTTCTGCACCAGGCCGGGGTCCACGCCCACCGCGAGCACCTCCATGCCCATGCGCAGGCGAGAGCCGAAGAACACGCCGTCGTAGCGCGTCACCGCCGGCACGCGGACGTTCATCTTCCGGTACGTCGTCTCCACGCCGGGCAGCGCGGCCAGGCGCTCCACCGCGGCCGCGTCCAGCTTGCCGCCGCCCAGAAGGCCCAGCGACACCGCCGGGGGCACCACGTCCACCAGCCGTGAGTCCGTAGGGAAGATGCGCTCGCGGATGACCTGACCCACGCCCAGGCCCAGGCCCACGAAGAACACCAGCGCGCCCACGCCCATGGCCACGCCGAAGGCGGAGAAGAACGCGCCCTTGCGTTCACGCGCGAGGGACAACCTCACCAATCGCGACAGTGCGTCGAACCTCACGGGGCACCTCGCGACGCCAGGGCTTCCGACGCGGGGGATTCCTCCACCAGCCGTGCGTCCTTGAGCCGCAGCACCCGCCGCGCCACCGCGCTCATGCGCTCCTCGTGGGTGACGGTCAGCACCGTGAGCCCTTCCTTGTGCAGCTCCTGGAAGAGCTGGATGACGCCCGCGCCGGTGGCCGCGTCCAGGTTACCCGTGGGCTCGTCACACAGGAGCAACTTCGGGCCGCTGAAGAGGGCCCGGGCGATGGCCACGCGCTGGCGCTCGCCGCCGGACAGCCGCACCGGCGCGCGGTCCTGCTTGGAGCCCAGACCCACGCGCTCCAGCAGCTGGCTCGCGCGCTTGCGCCCGTCCGGCGTGGCCGGACCGAAGTGCGAGGGCAGGAGCACGTTCTCCAGCGCGGACAGGTTGGGGATGAGGTGGAAGGACTGGAAGACGAAGCCCACGTGCGTGTTGCGGAAGCGCGCCAGCTCCTTGTCGCGCAGGCCGGTGAGCTTCACGCCGCCCACCTCCACCTGCCCCTGGTAGTGCACGTCCAGGCCGCCCAACAGGTGCAGCAGCGTGGACTTGCCGCTGCCAGACGCGCCCACCACCGCGACGAAGTCCCCGGCCTCCACGTCCAGCGACACGCCGTCCAGGACGCGCACGCGCGAGCCATCGCCGTCCTCGTACTCCTTCACGACATCGCGCGCGTGGATCAAGGCGTGGCCGGGGTGGTCGTGGTGGTGGCGGGAGCGGGCGTGAGCCGCAGGGAGATTTCGGCCTGCAGCGCCTTGTCCTTGCGCGACAGGGCCATGGTCACCGCGCGCAGGTCGTCCGTGGCGTCCAGCCAGCGCACCGTGGTGGCCTTGATGGCGAAGCCGCCAATGCCCCACGCGGCGGACGGCAGCGCCTTCACCGCGTCCGCCAGCCGGCGCAGGTCCAGCAGCACCACCAGCGCGGCGTCCTTGCCCACGGACTTCAGGTCCTCGGACACGGGGCCCGTGCCCGCCGGCTGCGCGAGCGAGGCCAGGGTGGACTCCAGGCGCGCCTTGGGCGCCGCGAGCAGCAGCTTGCCGTCCTTGGACAGCGCGAAGTGCGCGCCTTCACCCGCGCGGTACGACGTGAGGTACGCCTTCTGGCCGCTCACGTCCGTGGGCTCCACCTTCGCGCCGAAGCCGCCCGCGAAGCCGGGCACCTTGTCCAGCGTGGCCTGCCCCCTGGCCACGTCCTTCACCTCCGCGAGCGCCACCAGGTTGACGAAGCGGAAGGGGTTGGTGCGCCGCAGGTCCAGGTCCGGCATGCCCGAGGACAGGTTGACGTTGGGTGACAGCGACAGCGCGAGCACCATGCCCGGCTTGAGGTTGTCCAGCACCTCCGTCTTCACGTTGAAGCCCGCCTCCTGCACCGCGCGCGTCACCTGCGAGCCGGCCAGGTACGGCCACACGCCGTCCAACTGCGCCGGGTCGCCGCGGAAGCGCGCCACGAAGAAGCTGTCCTGCGGCAGCCAGCCCGCGAGCGACTCGCCGCCCTTGGGCTCCAGCGCCGCGAGCGACGCCTGCGTGTCCGGCCACGGCGCGTCCGCGCGCAGCGTAACCGCGCGCTCCTCGATGTGGCCCGTGAAGGTGATGCCCTGCACGCTGCCCGCGGGCAAGAGGCCCCTGCCGCCCGGCAGCCACACGTGGAAGTCGCGGTCACCGGAGAGCCGCTTGAGGGACGCCTCCAGCACCGGCTCCTTCGCCAGCGACTGCTCCTCCGGCATCACCGCCAGCTCCGACAGCCGAGACACCGCCGCGCCCGCGGACAGGAGCACCAGGTCGTGCTTGAGGAAGAGCATGCCCAGCAGGGGCTCCGTGGAGCCCGGGCGGTTGAAGGTGACGAGCCGCCCGGCGTCCACCTTCGCGTCCTTCTCTTCCGTCGCACCCAGGCGCGTGCGGGCGAAGGTGGCGAAGGTCGTCTTCAGCTTGTCCGCGTCCTTCACGCCCAGGACGGACACCGCCTGCGTGCCGCCGAGGAAGGCCGCGCCCGCGCCGCGCTTGGGGTCGATGCCCGCGTCCTCCAGCGCCTTCCGGCTGCGCAGGTCCACGCCCACCTGCCGCATCACCGCGGACACGTAGCGCTCCGCGGAGGGGAAGTTCTGCAGCTGCGCGACGAACGAGGCCACCTTGAGGTTCTGGAAGCGCGCGAGCTTCTCGCCCAGCGTGCCCAGGTCGTCGATGACGACGGCCGCCTGCGCGGTGCGCGGCAGGTAGCGCGACACGCCCCGGGGCGAATCCGCGGGCCCGGCCGCCTCCTTCCCGCAGCGCGAGCAGCCGGCGAACACGACCAACAGCAGGACCAACGGGAGGAATCCAACGCGGCGGAGCATGGGCGTCAGGACAGGATGCCTGCGCCGGAGAGTCAATCTATTCGTGCGCCGTCCAAGGCCCCCGCCAGGGTCGCAAGGTGCCACGGTGAACAGGTGCCCGTCCGGGCCCGTGCCCGCCCTACCGCACGCGAGTGCCGCCGTGCGGCAGGGGCGCGGAGGTCTCCTCGGTGAAGTCGAGGAAGCGCTCCATCTGACGCACGGTCTCGTCCGTGGCCTCCGTCTCCGCGGAGAGCACGTCCAGCTGCCGGTTGACGCTCTCCGGGTCTCGGATGGCGATGGACTGCTCGTGCGTCAGCCGCAGCAGGTCCTCGATGCCCGCCAGCTGGTGGCTCACCACCTCGCGGCTCTCGCCCGCCTGCTCGAAGCGCATCAGGCGCTTGCGCAGGATCTCCACGCGCTTGCCCTTCACGTCCTTGAGGCGCGGGTTGGCTTCGTCCGCGACCTCCGCCTCCAGCGCCGCCACCTCGGAGGTCAGGTGCTCCCGGTCGGACCCGCTGAGGTACGTGCGGTACTGGTTGAGCGCGGAGATGAGCCGCAGGAAGGACGTGAGCAGCGCGTCCAGCTTGGGCTCACTGCTCGCGGCCAGCACGCGCCCGGCGGGCAGCTTGCGGTAGTTGGCGAGGATCTTCTCCTTCAGCCCCACCAGCTGCTGGTAGTGGTCGCGCTGCGACGGCGCCAGGTCCGCGAGCAGCGAGTCCACCGCCGCGCGCGCGGCCTCCGGGTTGTCCGGCTGCTGCGCCCGCACGGCGCGCTGGAAGCGCTTCATGGACGACAGGACGGCCAGGTAGACGCCCTCCACGCCCAGCGCCACCATCATGGGCAGCGGCTCCTGCGTCACGGCGCTGGACATGGCCGCCGTCGTCAGCCCCACCAGGTTGGCCGGCAGGAGGAACGCGGCCTTGATGTAGTTCGGTGTCTTCGCCACGTCCGACTCCCCTTCCCTCTTCCGGCCCCCTTCAGGGCCCCCGCGCCTCGGAGACGTACTTCAGCGCGCCCAGGTCCCGCGTGTCCTCCGCCGGAGGGGGCGCCGTCCCGCGATTGAGCTTCTGGAAGAGCGCCGCGGCGCTCTGGAAGAGCTCGTCATAGGTAACCGGCGCCTCGCCGGAAAGTCCGAAGAAGGCCCGATTGTCCGCCAGTGTCGCGGGCGGCGCGCTGCGGATGGCCTCCGAGGGGTCCCCCAGGTAGGGCGCCACCTCTCCCAGGAGCCGCGCCCCGGCCGCCGGGGACTTGAGCACGCCCTGCCCCGTGTCCAGCAGCCCCCGCAGCACCCGCCGCACCGCGTCCGGATAGCGCGCCGCGAAGTCGCCCCGGGCCACCAGCACCGTGGCCAGCAGGTGCGGGGCGTCCGCCGTGGTGGCCAGCACCTTGCCGCCCCGGTCCCGCGCCGCCAGCTCCACGTCGCCCCAAAGCCCCACCACCACGTCCGCCCGCCCCTCCCGCAAGGCCCGGCCCGCATCCAGCGTGGAGGGCAGGTCCACCCAGCGCACGTCGGAGGTGCGCAGCCCCGCCCGCGCCAGCACCCACAGTGCGAAGTAGTGCGACGAGCCGCCCGGATACACGCCCACCCGCTTGCCGCGCAGGCTGGCCAGGTCCGGCACGCCCACCGCCGCCATGGCCTCCTGGCCCCGGCTGCGACCCACGAGCATCACCGTGCGCGGCGCCGCGTCCCTCAAGGTCGGCGCCCACGACGCGAGCCGGTCCACTGACAGAGCGGCCATGTCCACGCCGCCGTTCTCCGCGCCCACGGACAGGGCCTGCTTCAGCTCCTCCTCCCGGGCGAAGAGCACCGCGCGGGCGTCCAGGGCGTAGGCCGTCTTGAGCAGCCCCTGCGCGGCGCCCGGGGGCGTGGCGGGGTTGTCCAGGGTGGTGGCGCCGCCGGTGGCCACGAGCAGCGCGGAGGCGGAACCGCGCGGGGTGAAGCCGATGAGCACGGGCCTGAGCGGCACCGACGCCACGTCCGCCACCGGGGCCGCGACGCCCGCCGGGAAGTCGCCCGGGGACAGCCGCACCGCTTCACGGGTGGAGGGAAAGAAGCGCGCCTGCAGGCGGTCGAGGTAACCCGCCCGCGAGGCGAACACGTACCCCGCGCCCAGGACGCAGAGCGCGAGGAAGAGAAAGAGGCCGGGTCCGCGGTGCAGCTTCATCCGTGTGCGCCGGCCCCTTTCATGGGGGGAGACCTACTTGATCTCCACCTTCTTGCCGATGGTCTTTTCCGGACCGGCGCCCACGTCCGACACCGGCGCGGGGCTGTCCAGCAGGCCCATCTCCATCTTGAACTGCTTCACCAGCTCGTCGCCCTGGATCTTCTCCGCCTCTTCCTCGATGGCCGCGGCCTGGTGGTCCACCGACTCCAGCGCCATCTGCATGCGCGCCTCGTTGATGGCCGTCTTCTCCTGGACCTTGCGGAGCATCTCGTCGTGCGTGGAGTCCACGCCCGCGACGGTGAAGGACTCCATCGTGTCGGCGACCTTCGCCTGCCACTTGGCGCGCCGCGCGTCCCGGACGGCGTTCATCGCCTCCTGGGTCTTGCGGTCCTTCTCGCGCATGAACGCCTTCTTGACGTTCAGGGCCTTCTCATAGGCCTGCTTCGCGATGTCCAGCTGCTGCTGGTTGCGCGCGAGGGCTTCCTTCTCCCCCTGGAGCTTGGTCGCGTAGGTGCCGGCCAGGTCGTCACGGCCCGCCTGGATGGCGGCCTTCACCTTGGCGGTCAGCTCCCGCACGTCCTGCTGGTACTTCATGTTCTCCTTCTCGAGCAGCGTCACATTCGCCCGGACCATGGCGATGGACTCGTTCATCTTGGGGACCTGATCGTTCAGGTCACGGATGTTCTGCTCGAGAATCAGCTCCGGATCCTCGATGGAGGAGACGAAGAAGCCCGCGAAGCTCCGCATCGCTCTCTTGAATCGCTGCCACATGTCGGCTCTCACCTCCGCCTGTGCGTAATCCCAGTCACCTTACACGAACTCCGACGCCCACAAGCATCCAGCCGCAAGGCGCGTGTCACCGTGACTACGCCCGCCCGGAGCGGATGATTGCCCCCAGAACAGCTACCGCCTGGCCACCGCCCGCCAGCCCGGCCGGGTCCAGGGCCACCTGTCGGCCCCCGCCCGCCACTCCCTGTCCCTTAAAGGGGCCACCCGGGGTCGCGAAAGACGCTGTGGCCATGAACTTGCCGGGTGGGGAGGAAGCGGGGAAAACAACCGTGTCGCATGGAACCAACCCCTCCCGTTGCCTTTGAAGACGAGCTCGCGCGGGTGGTGGCCGCCCAGCGCCGGCGCGTCGTGGGCGCGGGGGCGGCGGTGCGGCTGGTGGGCACGGTCGTGTTCTTCGCCGTCAGCCTGGGGCTGTGGCTGACGGGCGCCCGGGACTGGGCCCACTACCCGCCCCTGCTGCTCTGCTACGGCGGCGTGGTGGCGCTGCTGTTCGCGCTGCGCTCCAGGCCCCTGACGAAGCAGTTGGGCATCGTGCAGTCGCTGGTGGACGTGGGGCTGGTGTTCGGCCTCCAGCAATTGGCCCTGCCGGTGTCGCCCTTCCCGGCGGGCGTGGCGGGCTTCAGCCTGGGGCTGTTCGCGCTGGTAGTGGCGCTGTCCGGCCTGGAGCTGATGCCCTGGCTCGTCTACGGCACGGCGGGGCTGGCGTCGCTCTCCCAGGCCGTCCTGATGGACCAGGCGGGCGTGGGCCCGGGCGCCATGGCCGTGGCGGCGGTGACGCTGGTGCTGGTGGCGGCGGTGAGCCACTACGGCACCGGGCGGCTGCGGCAGTTGGCCATGGACCTGTCGCACGCGGAGGTGGCCCGGCAGCTGGAGGCCCGCCGCACCCACGACGTGGAGGACGCCCACCGCACCATCGAGCGGATGCTGGCGGAGGCCCACGCGCGCAACGCCCAGCTGGAGGCGCTCCAGGCCCACCAGGAGCAGCTGATGCAGTTCCTGGTGCACGACCTGCGCTCGCCGCTGTCCGCCGTGACGCTGTCGCTGTCGTGGATGGAGCAGGAGCTGCCCATCGGCACGCCGATGGTGGAGTCCGTGCGCACGGGCCTGGCCGTCACCGCGCGCCTGGACCGGATGATCTCCGACCTCTTGGACGTGCCCCGGCTGGAGCAGGGCCGGCTGTCCCCGCGCAAGCAGGCCTTCCCGGTGGCGCCCCTCTTCGACGAGGTGCGCCGCTCGCTGGATGGCGCGGCCCGGCTGCGCAAAATCAGGCTGGAGCTGTCGTCC
Organism: Corallococcus sp. AB011P; assembly: GCF_003611605.1. Classification (NCBI taxonomy): domain Bacteria; kingdom Pseudomonadati; phylum Myxococcota; class Myxococcia; order Myxococcales; family Myxococcaceae; genus Corallococcus; species Corallococcus sp. AB011P. The sequence goes on along the minus strand of NZ_RAVX01000018.1, from coordinate 23,490 downwards.
CCTCCGGGCTTCCAGCTGGTGGGCGACGCGGGCCTGCTCATCCGCGTGGTGGAGAACCTGGCCACCAACGCGCTCCGCTACGCCCCGTCTGGCGGGCGGGTGCGCCTGGAGGCGGGTGAGGCGGAGGGCTTCCAGTGGCTGGCGGTGCGCAACGACGGCATCGCCATTCCGCCGGAGGCGCGCGAGTCCCTCTTCGACAAGTACGTGCAGGGCCACCGCGAGAAGGAGGGCCGCCGGGGCTACGGCCTGGGGCTGTACTTCTCCCGGCTGGCGGCGGAGGCCCACGGCGGGCGGCTTGCGGTGGAGGACGCGGAGGGCTGGTCCACGTCCTTCGTGCTGCGCCTGCCACGCGTGCAGCCGACCTCGCAGCCGTCCCTGGATCCGACGGCCGCCTGGCGCCGCTAGGACGCCTTCAGCTTCGCGCGGGCGAAGAGCTTCGTGGCCTGCGTGCGGGCGTTGGCCAGCACCGCGTTCGCGTCCAGCGTCGTCAGCTCGCCCTCGCGCAGCACCAGCTTGCCGTCGATGAGCACGTGCGACACGTCCGTGGAGCGCGCCGAGTACACCAGCGGCCCCGTGACGTCCTCCGGCAGCGGGCAGAAGTGGAAGCCGCGGGTGTCCACCACGGTGAGGTCCGCGCGCTTGCCGGCCTCCACGGAGCCCACCTCGTCCTCCAGGCCCAGGGCGCGCGCGCCGTGCAGCGTGGCCATCTCCAGGACGTGCATGGGCGTCATCGCCACCGGGCCCACGCGCGGGTTGTGCAGCACGGACGCGAGCCGCATCTCGTGGAACAGGTCCAACGTGTTGTTGCACGGGGCGCCGTCCGCCCCCAGCGCCACGGGGATGCCGTCCTTCAAGAGCTCCGGCACGCGCGCGTAGCCGGACGCGAGCTTCAGGTTGGAGCCCGGGCAGTGGCACACCACCGTGCCGGACTCGCGCAGCAGGCGCTGCTCCTCGCCCTCCACCCACACGCAGTGGGCCAGGGTGACCTGGGGGCCGGTGAGCCCCAGCCCGTGGAAGAAGGCGATGTTGTCCTGGCCCGTCACCTGGCGGACCACGTCCGTCTCCGTGCGGTTCTCGCTGGCGTGCGAGTGGATGCGCACGCCCTTCTCCCGCGACAGCCGGCCCACTTCCCGCAGGAGTTCCGGCGAGCAGGACAGGGCGAAGCGCGGCGCGAACGCGTAGCGCAGGCGGTTGTCGTGGGTGCCGTGCCAGCGCTCCATCAGCGCCAGGCTCTCCGACAGGGAGTCCGCCGTCGTCTCACGCAGGCCGGCGGGCACCTCCGCGCCGGAGTCCATCATCGCCTTGCCACCGACGAGCCGGAAGCCGCTGTCACGCGCGGATTCGAAGACGGCGTCGTAGTGGTGCACGGTGCCCATGTCGAGCGCCGCCGTGGAGCCGGAGCGGATGAGCTCCGCGAAGGTGAGGTCCGCGCTGGCGCGCAGGGACGCCGCGTCGTGCGCCGCCTCCATGGGCCAGATGCGCTCCTTCAGCCAGTCGAGCAGCTCCCGCTTGTCCGCGTGGCCGCGGAACAGCGTCTGGCAGGCGTGCAGGTGGCCGTGGATGAGGCCGGGCATCACCACCTGCCCGGTGAGGTCCAGGACGCGGCGGGCGCCCTTCACCTTCAGGCCCCGGCCCACCTTGGCGATGCGCCCGTCCTGCACGAGCACGTCCGCGCGAGGCAGCACCTCGCGGTCGCGGTTCATGGTGACGACGGTGGCTCCAGTGAGAAGCAAGTCCACGCGGAAATGTCCTAGAGGAAGGAACGGGTGAAGGCGTGCGGCAGCAGCTCGCTGAGCGGGTAGCGCGCCTCCTGCCCGTTGAGGGTGCGGCTTCGCACCGGAAGGTCAGGCCCGGCGAACTCCGCCATCACCTGGCGGCACATGCCGCACGGGGGACAGGGCTCCGGGGTGTCCACGACGACGGCCACCGCCACCGGCTTCTCGCGGCCCTGGGCCACGCCCGCGGCGAACGCGTTGCGCTCCGCGCAGACGGTGAGGCCATAGGTGGCGTTCTCCACGTTGCAGCCGGCCACGATGGAGCCGTCCGCGTACAGCACGGCGGCCCCCACGGGAAACTTCGAGTACGGCACGTGCGCGCGCTGACGCACCCGCAGGGCCTCCTCGAACAGCCGCTCCCAGGGAATCTCCTCCGCCATGCCGCCCTCCTTCGCGGGACGCCGGCCACCGGCGCCCGTCCATCCGGGAATGCCCTAGCGGGCGCCCCGGGGTTCGTCCTTGCTCTGGTCATCCAGGTGCCGGGCGATGGCGAGCTCCAGCTCCACCGGCAGCTCCAGGAAGCGCACGCGCACCACCGGGCCCGTCATGCCGGCCTTGGGGGGCAGCACCTCGCCGCGCACCTGCACCTCTTCCAGGGACGGGGGAAGCGCGAAGCGCACCTCCACGGTCTGGCCCGGGTCCAGCGCCTCTCCCACCCATCCCACGCCGCCCAGGGACAGGTCCCCCGCGCGGTCCAGGAAGGCTTCCGTCCCCTCCCGGCGGACCTTCAGACGCATGGGGACGCGGGGCGAGTCGCGCCGGTCCTCTCCCGTCCTGGTGTCCTGGTTCTCGTTCTGCTCGGACATCGCCGTCGTCTCCCTGCCGCTGCTGCTCTCGTATCCCACCCGGGTCGCGTTCCACCACCGCCCCGGGTCCCAGGCCGGCGCATCATACGCGGGCCCGTCTACCCAGTTGCTCCTGAAAATGCATCCCCCAGGGTGCTCCGACGCCCGCTCAGGCCCCCGTGGCGCAGAACTGCTCGTAATCGATGAGCTGGACCTTCGCTCCCGGCGCGCACACCGGGCACTCCGGGTCGCGGCGCAGTTTGAGCTCCTGGAAGCGGGTGCCCAGCGCGTCGAAGGTGATGAGCCGCCCCACGAGCGACTCCCCCACCCCGAGCAGCAGCTTCAGGGCCTCCGTGGCCTGGAGCATCCCGATGAGGCCGGGCAGCACGCCCAGCACGCCCGCTTCCGCGCACGACGGCGCCAGCTCCGGCGGGGGCGGCGCGGGGTAGAGGCAGCGGTAGCAGGGCCCCTGTCCGGGCAGGAAGGTGGTCACCTGCCCCTCGAAGCGGAACACGGAGCCGTGGATGTTGGGCTTGCCCATCAGCACGCACGCGTCGTTGAGCAGGTAGCGCGTGGGGAAGTTGTCCCCGCCGTCCAGCACCAGGTCGAAGTCCGCGAGGATGCGCTCCACGTTGGCGGTGGTGAGCCGCTCCTGGAACGGCACCACCTTCACGTCCGGGTTGAGCGCCTCCAGGGCGGCCTTCGCGCTCTGGACCTTGGGCTGGCCCCGGCGCTCCAGGGTGTGCAGCACCTGGCGCTGGAGGTTGCTCAGGTCCACCACGTCCGCGTCCACCACGCCCAGCGTGCCCACGCCCGCCGCCGCCAGATACAGCGCCGCCGGAGAGCCCAGCCCGCCCGCGCCCAGCAGCAGCACCTTTGACTTGAGCAGCCGCGCCTGTCCCTCCTCCCCCACCTCCGGGAGGATGAGGTGGCGGCGGTAGCGCTCCTTCTGCTCGGCGGAGAGGACGACGGGCTTCTCCACCGGGAGGGCCGCGTCACTCCAACGGTTGTAGCCGCCCGCGAGCGAGGACACGCGCGTGTAGCCCATCTCCCGCAGCGTCCGGGCCGCGAGCGCGGACCGGGTGCCGCCCGCGCAGTAGAGGACCAGCTCCTCGTCGCGGTCCGCCTTCTCCTCGATGCGCAGCTCCAGGTACCCGCGCGGGATGTGCACCGCGCCGGGGAGCCGGCCACCCGCGTATTCGTCGGCCTCGCGCACGTCCACGAGCTTCACCTTCGAGCCCGAGCCCAGGAGCGTGTGGACGTGCTCATGGGAGACCTCGCGGATCTCCTTCTTCACTTCCGACAGCAGGTCGCGGAACGTGGAGGCCATGGGGATTGCGTAACTACTCCAGACGCTCCAGCACCAGCGGGCGGGCCGCGGGCGCCCGGTCGCCGAACTGGTAGGCCGCGAGCAGCCGCGCCTTCACGCCCTCCACCGGACCGGCGTCGTTGTAGTGCACCTGCACCACGGGCTCGCCCTGCTTCACCGCGTCGCCCACCTTCTTGAGCAGCGTGAAGCCCACGGCCGGGTCGATCTTGCTGTCCACCCGCTGCCGGCCCGCGCCCAGCGCCACCGCCGCCAGACCCACGCCCTCCGTGTGGATACCGGAAACGAAGCCGTCGCGAGGCGCCACCACGTCCGTCGTGGCCTTCGCCGTGGGCAGGAGCGAGTAGTCGTCGATGGAGCGCGGGTCTCCGCCCTGCGACTGGACGATCTCCTTGAGCTTCTTGATGGCGCTGCCGTCCTCCACGGAGCGGCGCAGCATCCCGCGCGCCTCCTCCACCGTGGCGGCCTTCTTGCCCAGCACCAGCATCTCCGCCGTCAGGGCGTAGGTGATCTCGGTGTAGTCGTCGGGCGCCTCGCCGCGGAGCATGTCCACGGCCTCGCGGACCTCCAGGGCGTTGCCCACCTGGCGGCCCAGGGGCTGATCCATGTCCGTGAGCAGGGCCACGACCTTGCGGTTCATCTCCGCGCCCAGGCCAATCATGGTGCGGGCCAGCACGCGCGCGTCGTCCGCCGTCTTCATGAAGGCGCCGCTGCCCACCTTCACGTCGAGCACCAGCGCGTCGATGCCCTCCGCCAGCTTCTTGCTCATGATGGACGACGCGATGAGCGGGATGCAGTCCACCGTCGCCGTCACGTCGCGCAGCGCGTAGAGCTTCTTGTCCGCGGGGGCCACCTGGGCCGTCTGGCCGATGAGGCAGCACCCCACCTCGCGCACCAGCCGGCGGTAGTCCGCGGTGGACAGGTTCACGTTGAAGCCGGGGATGGACTCGAGCTTGTCCAGGGTGCCGCCGGTGTGGCCCAGGCCGCGACCCGAAATCATGGGCACGGGCACGCCGCAGGCCGCCGCCAGGGGCGCCAGGCTCAGGGACACCTTGTCGCCCACGCCACCGGTGGAGTGCTTGTCCACCTTGATGGCCGGCGTGTCGGAGAGGTCCAGCACCTCACCGGAGTGGAGCATGGCGCGGGCCCACGCCCCCAGCTCCCGGGAGTCCAGCCCCTTGAAGAAGATGGCCATGCACATCGCGGCCATCTGGTAGTCGGCCACGGTGCCGGCGGTGTACGCCTGGATGAACGCCTGGATGTCGGACGGGTCCAGCTTTCCGCCGTCGCGCTTGGCCTTGATGAGCTCGTAGGGTTGCACGGGGCAAGGCCATAGCAGGAAGTCCCCACTCCATGCACTCCCCTCGCAGGAAAGGGAAAGCCCCGGCGGCATCTGGTAGATACCTGCCCCCATGATGCTCCGCCGACTCCACGTGCTCGCCCTGGCCGCGCTCCTGTGCGCCTGTTCCAAGAAGTCCGAGGACGCCCCCAAGGCCCCCTCCCAGACTTCCACCGCCACGAAGCCCCCCGAGGGAAAACCCGTGGTCGTGGGGCTCGTCATCGACGTGGGCGGCCGGGGTGATCACTCGTTCAACGACGCGTCCCTGCGCGGCCTGGAGCTGTGGGCCGCCGGCAAGAAGTACGAGGGCGGCAAGTACGTGGACGCCCCCGCTGGCGAAGTGCGTCAGTCCATCTCCTCCGACCTCGCGGCGCTCGCACCGGAAGTGAAGCCGCTGCCAATCCAGCCGCTGGTGCTCCAGAGCAAGGCGCAGGAGGACTACGCCCCCAACCTCCAGCTGCTCGTGGAACAGGGCGCGAAGCTGACCATCGGCAATGGGTACCTGCTGGCCAACGCGGTGCGCGACGTGGCCACGGAGAACCCGGAGGCGAAGTTCCTGCTCATCGACAGCCAGCTGCTGGACGCGCAGGGCAAGCCCAAGTCGCTGCCCAACGTGCGCACGGTGCTGTTCAAGGAGCAGGAGGGCAGCTTCCTGGTGGGCGCGCTGGCGGGGCTCGTCACGAAGACGAACAAGGTGGGCTTCGTGGGCGGCATCGAGGTGCCCCTCATCAAGCGCTTCGACGTGGGCTACCGCGCGGGCGTGCGCACCACGAACGCGAAGGCGGCGGACGCGCTGATGGCCGTGTACACGGGCAGCTTCAACAGCGTGTCCGCGGGTAAGGAAGTGGCGCAGGACCTCATCGCCAAGGGCGCGGACGTCATCTTCCACGCGGCGGGCACGGACGGCCTGGGCGTCATCCAGGCGGTGAAGGAGGCGCGCGCGGCGGGCAAGACGGTGTTCGCCATCGGCGTGGACTCGGATCAGTCGCACCTGGCGCCGGACGCCATCCTCACGTCCATGGTGAAGCACAGCGACCTGGCCGTGTACCAGGCGGCGAAGGAGCTGGTGGACGGCAAGCTGACGGCGGGTGAGCAGGTGCTGGGCCTGAAGGAGAACGGCGTGGGCATGGCGGACGTGCGCGTGGAGTTCCCGGGCAAGGCGGAGGCGCTCCAGAAGGTGGAGACGCTGCGGCAGCAGATCCTCGCCGGGAAGATTGTCGTGCCGGGCACGCAGGCGGAGCTGTCCTCCTTCCAGGTCGCGCAGCCCTGATTTCCCTCCAGCACATCGCGAAGCGCTTCGGGTCGTGCGTGTCCCTGGAGGACGCGTCGCTGGACATCGTCCCGGGGGAGCTGCTCGCCGTGGTGGGCGAGAACGGCGCGGGCAAGTCCAGCCTGATGAACGTGCTCTACGGGCTCTACCACCCGGACGCGGGCACGTTCCTGATGGACGGCAAGCCGGTGCGCTTCAAGAGCCCGCGCGACGCCATCGCGAAGGGCATTGGCATGGTGCACCAGCACTTCATGCTCGTGCCCACGCTGACGGTGGCGGAGAACGTGGTGCTGGGCCGAGAGCCCACGAAGCGCGGCCTGCTGGACCTGGACCGCGCCTGTGACGAGGTGGCGGCCACGGCGAAGCGCTTCGGCTTCCAGTTGGATCCGCGGGCCCGCGTGGACACGCTCACGGTGGGCTCGCAGCAGAAGGTCGAAATCGTCAAGGCGCTGCACCGGGGCGCGCAGGTGCTCATCCTGGATGAGCCCACCGCCGTGCTCACGCCGCAGGAGTCGGACGAGCTGTCGCAGGTGATGCGCGGGCTGGTGGCGCAGGGCCGCACGGTGGTGCTGATCAGCCACAAGCTGAAGGAAGTGCTGGGCGTGGCGGACCGCGTGGCGGTGATGCGCCGGGGCCGCACCGTGGCGGAGGTGCGCGCCAGTGAGACGACCGTCTCCGCGCTGGCCGCGCTGATGGTGGGTGAAGGTTCCAAGGGCGCCGCGATGACGGGCGTGCCCGCGACGGCCGTCGCGACCACTGGCCTGTCGGGCACCGGCACCACCGGCGCGACGGAGGCGCGGCCTCCCGCGCCCGTTGAACCGGACGCGCTCACGACTTCGACGGGCCCGGTCGTGCTCGAAGCGAAGGACCTGCGGGCCACGGGCGACAACGGCCGTCCCGCGCTCCAGGGCGTGAGCCTCACCGTGCACGCGGGCGAAATCGTCGGCATCGCCGGTGTCGACGGCAACGGACAGCGCGAGCTGGCCGAAGTCCTCACGGGCCTGCGCAAGCTGGACGGCGGCGAAGGCACGCTGCTCGGTGGCCCCCTGGCGGGGCTCACCCCGGCGGTGGCGAAGGCGCGCGGCGTGGGCCACGTCCCCGAGGACCGCCTGGCCCGCGCGGTGGTGAAGGCGATGACGGTGGAGGAGAACGTGGCCCTGGGCCGCCACCGTCAGCCGCCGTTCGCTCGCGGGCCGTGGGTGGATTTCAAGGGCCGCCGCGAGCGCACGAACCAGTTGCTGACCTCTTACGACGTGCGCCCGAACGACCCGGTGGTGGCGCTCCAGGCGCTGTCCGGCGGCAACCAGCAGAAGGTCGTGGTGGCGCGCGAGCTGGACGCGGATCCGAAGCTGCTCGTCGTCGTGCAGCCCACGCGCGGGCTGGACATTGGCGCCGTGGCGCAGGTGCATGAACGCCTTCGTGACGCGAAGGCGCGGGGGGCGGGAGTGGTGATGGTGTCGCTGGACCTGGAGGAGGTGCTGGCCCTGTCCGACCGCGTCTATGTCCTCTACGAGGGCCGCGTGACGGGGCACTTCCCGCGCAAGGACCTGGACGAGCGCGAACTGGGCCGCCGAATGCTGGGCGCGGAGGGAAGCCATGGGTGAGCGGACGCGGCAGGTGCTGCCGTCGGTGCTCTCCGTGCTGCTGGCGCTCGCGGTGTGCTGGCTGCTCATCGCCATCACGCGCGACGTGGACACCGCCACGCGCGCCTACATCCAGATGCTCTGGGGTGGCGTGGGCAACTGGCCCGCCTTCCTGGACGGAGGCAGCGCCACCACCGTGGTGCGCCCCCTGGGCGAGGCCGCGATGAAGGCCGCGCTGCTCACCCTCACCGGCCTGTCCGTGGCGGTGGCCTTCAAGGTGGGCCTGTTCAACATCGGCGCGCAGGGACAGATGATCTGGGGCGCGCTGGCCGCGGCGCTCGTGGGCGCGCACGTGTCGCTGCCCGGCCTGCTCCACGTCCCGCTGGCCCTCATCGCGGCGGCGGTGGCGGGCGCGGCGTGGGCGAGCATCGCGGGCGTGCTGAAGCTCAAGCGCGGCGTGCACGAGGTCATCTCCACCATCATGCTCAACTGGGTGGCGGTGAGCCTCGTGGACAACTGGCTCGTCATCGGTCCGCTGCGCGCGGTGGCCGAAGGCGCTTCGTCCATCACCGGCACCGCCGAAATCCTCCCCTCCGCGCAGCTGCCCCGGCTGCTGGGTGACAGCTCGCGCCTCAACCTCGGCTTTCCTCTGGCGCTCGCCGCGGCGCTGGGCGTCTGGGTGTGGCTGACCCGCATGCGCTCCGGCTACGAGACGCGCGCCGTGGGCCTCACCCCGGAAGCGGCCCGCGCCGCCGGCATCCCCACGCTGTGGCGCGCGGGCGGTGCCATGGCGCTCGCGGGCGCGCTGGCGGGCCTTGCCGGCGCGGTGCTGGTGCTGGGCACGGAGGGCCGCTATCCGGGCTCGCTGGGAGCCCCGTACGGCTTCGACGGCATCGCCATCGCGCTCATCGGCAACAACCACCCGCTGGGCGCGGCGCTGTCCGCGATCGTCTTCGGCGTGCTGCGCGCGGGAGGCACGCGCATGCAGCTGCTGGGCGTGCACAAGAGCTTCCCGGAGCTCATCCAGGGCTTCGCGCTGCTCTTCGTCGCCGGCCGCATGGTGTGGCTCGCCCTGCTGGCGCGGCGTCAGAAGCGGGCCCAAGCCCCGGCCCAGGGGCCGGCCCAGGCCGGAGCGGAGGTGCCCCGTGTTTGAGGTGCTCCACTCGCTCCTCTTCTCCACCCTGGACGCGGCCCCCGCCCTGGTGTTCGCCGCGCTGGGCGCAATGCTCTCCGAGCGCGCCGGAGTGGTGAGCGTGGGCGTGGAGGGCATGATGCGCACCGGCGCCTTCTGCGCGGCGGTGGCGGCGCTCGTGATGCCCACGCCGCTCGCGGTGGGGGTGGGCATGGCCGGGGGCGCGGGCATCGCCGCGGTGCATGGCTTCCTCAGCATCCGCTGGCGGTCGGACCAGGTCGTCTCCGGCATGGCCCTCAACCTGGTGGCCATGGCCGGAGGCACCTACCTGCTGGAGTCGTTCTTCGGCCCCAACGGCACGCCCTCCATCACCCAGCTGTCGCGCTGGAACGTCCCGGGCCTGTCCCAGGTCCCGCTGCTGGGCGCGCTGTCCGGCCACGCGGCGCCCACGTACCTGGCGCTCACCCTGCCCTTCGTCTTCCACCTGCTCCTGTCGCGTACGCCGCTGGGCCTGCGCCTGCGCGCCGTGGGCGACAAACCGCACGCGGTGGCCACGCTGGGCCTGTCCGTGCCCGCCCTGCGCTGGGGCGCGGTGCTGGGCGGCGGAATGATGGCGGGCCTGGGTGGCGCGGTGCTGTCCACCACCGTCCTGGACCGCTTCGAACAGCACACGCCCTCGGGCCTGGGCTTCATGGCCCTGGCCGCCATGGTCTTCGGCCGCTGGACGCCCCTGGGCGCCTTCGCCGCCGCGCTCTTCTTCGCCGCCGGCAACGCGTTGAGGATCGGCCTGGCCTCCAGCGCTCCCTGGCTCCTCGACCTGGTTCCCCAGGGCTTCCTGCTCGCCCTGCCCTACCTGTTGACCCTCCTCGTCCTCGCCCTCCAGGGCCAGCGGGGCCATGCCCCCGCCGCGCTGGGCGTTCCGTTCGAGCAGGAATCCCGCTGACCATTTTGAGAGGGAAAGGGTAATCCTGGACCCGGGTCGCAAATCACTTTTGGTCAGGTTCGACCTGCCAAATCTGAAGCGCTCACCTGCCCTGATGCGTCTGGTCATTGTCCGGCGGGCCGCCAACCCCCTGACCTTATTGGATCACGCTTTTCGGACTTTCCAGTGTGGGCTGATCTGCCGTTGGGTGGACGTCCGGCATGCCGCTGGCATGGGAGTGTGACCATGTCGGATTGCGTAGCGGATACCGAGCAGGCGCAGCATCCAGGCCTGAGCGGTTCCGGGACGCGGTCCCCCGGGTTCAGGACAGCGCCTGCGGGCGTTGGCCGATCCGGTTTCCAGGCTGGGGTGGCATGAACATGCAGACGACGGGAACAGGCTCGACGTCACCCCAGCGCCCGCGGGTCATCGCGGTCGACGTGGAGTCCGGCGGAATCGAGCGGGTGCGCTCCATCCTGACGCCGGCCGGCTACGACGTGCTGCCCGCGCGAGGGACGACGGCCGCGCTGGAGGCGGTGTCGCGCCACTCCGCGGACCTGGTGCTGCTGGACGTGGAGCGGGCCCGCACGGTGGGCCTGGCCGCGTACCGGCGCCTTCGCGAGGAGCTCTCCCCGCCGCAGTTCCCCATCCTCATGCTCACGCCTTCCGCGGACCGCCAGACGCGCCGCGAGGTGATGGAGGCAGGTGTGGACGACTTGCTGACGACTGAACCGCTGGACCCGCTGGAGCTGAAGGTGCGCGTCCACACCCTGCTGGAGCTCAAGGCGCACCGCGAGCAGGGCGGCCTCCAGGAAGTGCTCCAGGACCCGCGCACGCGTTGGGTGCGCATGGAGCGCCTGGCGCGCGTGGGCACGCTGGCCGCGGACCTGGCCACGCAGATGGACCAGCTGGGCGTGGGCCTGCAGCGGGCGCTGGAGCACGTGCGCGCCCGCGCCGCCCAGGGGCTGCCGCCGGACTCGGAGGAGCTGCTCAAGCTGGGCGTGGCGGGCGAGCAGATGCGCCTGCACGGCCAGCACCTGCTGTCCCTGGGCCCCACGGGCCCCAAGGACATCCAGCGCTTCGACCTGCGGGAGGTGGTGCCGGAGGTGGTGTCGCGCCTGCGCGCCGCCGGGCGCCTGGGCCGCGCGGACGTGCGCGCGGTGCTGCCGGAGGACCCCATCGCCGTCGTCTTCAACCGCCGTCAGGTGGAGCAGGTGGTGACGGAGCTGGTCTGCAACGCGGTGGACGCCGTGGAGGACGTGAAGGACCGGCCGCGCGTGGTGCAGGTGGGCGTGGAGATGCCGGACATGTTCGGCGAGTTCGGCCCCCAGCTCTTCGTGAAGGACACCGGCATCGGCATCTTCGAGGACGAGCTGCAGGCCATCTTCTCGCCGTACTACACGACCAAGGCCCCGGAGAAGAGCGTGGGCCTGGGCCTCACGGTGGCGCGCACCCTGGTGGAGAGCATGGGCGGCAAGCTGACCGTGAAGAGCCGCGTCAACCTGGGCAGCACCTTCACGGTGGAGCTGCCCGAGCAGACGTCGTCCTGGTAGCCGCTTGAAAGCCACCACACGGGCGGGGAACACCTCCCCGCCCGCGTGACGCCGGCTAGAAGCGGTAGGCCACGCCCGCCAGCGCTTCCATCGTGAAGTAGCTGTCGTCGAAGCGCGGGACGATGGAGGGCCCCAGCCGCAGGTTGAAGTTCACGTTGAGGTTGTTGTTCACGTAGTACTCCAGGCCGCCTCCGAAGAGGATGGGGATGACCGGCCCGATGCCCTCGCCGAAGTAGACGTTGAACGGCACGTCGAGGCCGGCGTTGATCATCAGCGCGCTGCCCACGGGGATGCCCACCACGAACGCCACCGGCAGCGCCATGCCGAACATCGTGTTTCCCCGGGGGAAGTAGACGAACGGCCCCGGCTGGAAGGTGATGCCGAAGGACACCTTGTCCGTCCGGGCGATCATCACCCGCAGCCAGCCCTGGAGCTTGAGGCCCGCGTCGGACGCGTCCACCAGGCCCTCACGGCCCCAGTTGAAGCTGAACTTGCCGCCGATATCGACGTTGTCCGAGCCGCCGTGGAGCAGGCCCAGCGACAGGCCCGGGAAGCCGATCTGCGCACTGAACACGTTGCGGCCCGAGCCGACGGTCTCCGCCGCCAGCAGGGACCAGCCCTGACCGCGAGCCATCGCGGTGCCGGGGACGGCCAGGAGCACGGCCAGGAGGAAACCAGGAATCAAGCGCTTCACGAGGTTCCTTTCAGCGAAGGGCCGCGGCACGGGAGCCACGACCCGTTGGGTTGAGTTGAAGGGTGATTCATGACTCAGGCCGGCTGGCCGCGCTCACGGGCCAGGGCCAGGAAGGCGTCGATGAGGGCGGCCAGCTTCGCTTCCGCGCGCTGGCGGGCCTGGGGGAGCGGCTCGCCGGGGGCGGGCGTCTCCTTGTGCTCGAAGTAGTATTTGATCTTCGGCTCGGTGCCGGAGGGGCGCAGGGTGACGCGGCCGCCGCCCTCCAGCGCGAAGGCGACGACGTTGGACGGAGGCAGGCCGCCCTCGCCCTTCTGGTAGTCGCGCACGGCGCTCACCGGGGTGCCGCCGATGTTCGCGGGCGGCGACGCGCGGAAGGCCTGCATGATGGCGCGGATGGTCTGCGCGCCGGCCGCGCCGGGCAGCGTCACATTGCGCTGGGCGCCCACGTGCAGGCCGAAGCGGCGCTGGATCTCTTCCAGGTAGCCCAGCACCGTAACGCCTCGCGCCTCGCACCACGCGGCCATGTCCGCGACCACCAGGGCCGCGCCCACGCCGTCCTTGTCGCGCGTGGCGGTGCCCACGGTGTAGCCGAGCGCCTCCTCGTAGCCGAAGACGAACTGCGTGCCTTCCTTCGCCGTGCGCTCCAGGGCGCGGTTGGCGATCCACTTGAAGCCGGTGAGCACCTCGTCGTACGCGGCGTCCAGCCCGCGTGCGATTTCGCCCAACTGCGTGGAGGACACGATGGTGGTGACGACGTGCGGGCGCGCGCGCTTCGTCCCCTGCGTGAGCACGTAGTGGCCCAGCAGCACGCCCACCTCGTTGCCGGTGAGCAGGCGCAAGCGCCCGGAGGCATCCCGCGCCATCACCGCCAGCCGGTCCGCGTCCGGGTCGTTGGCCAGCACCACGTCAGCCTTCACGCGCTCGGCAGTGGCGATGGACAGGTCCATGGCGCCCGGCTCCTCCGGGTTGGGGAAGCGCACGGTGGGGAAGCGGCCGTCGGGCTGCTGCTGCTCGGCCACCGGCGTCACGCGCGGGAAGCCCGCCTCCTTGAGCGCGAGCGCCGCCCACGCGCCGCCCACGCCGTGCATGGCGGTGTAGACGATGGACAGCGTGTCACTGCCCTTGCGGTACAGGCGCAGGTCCAGGATGGCGCGCAGGTACGCGTGGCCCACGTCCTCCGGAAGGTCGCGCCACAGCCCCTTCGCGCGGCCTTCAGCGGGCGTGAGCAGGGGCACTTCATTGGCGGGCTCCACCTTCGCGATGGTGTCCGCGATGCCCACGTCCTGCGGCGGGACGATTTGAGCGCCGTTGCCCCAGTAGACCTTGTAGCCGTTGTACTCGGGGGGGTTGTGGCTGGCGGTCACCATCACCGCCGCGGCGGCGTTGAGGTGCAGCACGGCGAACGCGGTGACGGGCGTGGGCACCGGCTCCGGGAAGACGTGCGCGGGGATGCCCTCCGCGATGAACACGGCGGCGGTGTCCTCCGCCAGCTCCTTGCTCAGGCGGCGGGCGTCACGGCCCACCACCACGCCGCGCGTGGTGACGTCCGGCACGGTGGCCTTGAGGTAGCGCGCCAGGCCCGCGGTGGTGCGGCGCACGACGGCGCGGTTCATCCGGTTGGGGCCGGCGCCCAGCACGCCGCGAAGGCCGGCGGTGCCGAACTCCAGGTCCTGCGCGAAGCGGTCCGCCAGGTCCGCCCAGTCCGACGTCGCGAGCACATTGGCCAGCTCCGCCTGGGTCTCCGGATCCGGATCCGCCTTGCGCCAGGCCTCCGCCCGCTCCCTGAGTCCGGTCGTGTCCATCGCGCGTTGCCTCGTGGTTGAAGAGGGGCGTTCAGCCCTTGTAATCGGTGAGGTGCTTGCGGCGCACCGGCCCCTTGGGGCCATCCTTGTTGTTCTGACACGCGACGCAGAACTCCGCGTAGGGCATGGCCTTCAGCCGGCCCATGGGAATCTCGTCGCCGCACTCCTCGCACTCGCCGAAGGAGTCCGGGTCCTCGCGCAGCTTGCCCAGGGCCTTCACCACGCGCGCCAGCGTGCCGTCGGTGTTGCGGTTCCGGCTGGAGGCGATGGCCTGCATCATCTCGTTGAGGGGCTGCTCGTCCTCGTCGCCGCCTACGCGCGCCTCGTCGGTGCGGTTGGGCTCGATGCGCATGGGCGTCTTCCCGGTCAGCTCCGCGTGGAGCGCGAGCAACTGCTGCAGGAAGTCCTCTCGCTGCTTCGGGGTCACGGTGCGCGTCTCCGTAAAAAGGTCAGTACTGCGCGGTGGAGATCTGCCCGGTGACGATGGCCACGGACGCGGAAGCACCCAGGCGGTTGGCGCCCGCGCGGATGAGCTTCACGGCGTCCTCCGCGGAGCGCACGCCGCCGGAGGCCTTCACGCCCACCTCGTCGCCCACCACCGCGCGCATCAGCTCGATGTCCTTCACCGTGGCGCCGCCGGGCCCGAAGCCGGTGGACGTCTTCACGAACGCGGCGCCCGCGGCCTTGGACAGCGCGCACGCGACGACCTTCTCCTCGTCCGTGAGGTGGCCCGTCTCCAGGATGACCTTCACGGGGATGGGGTGGCTGGCCTCCACCACCGCGGCGATGTCCTGGTGCACGCGCTGGTAGTCGTGCGCCTTGAGCGCGCCCAGGTTGAGCACCATGTCGATTTCACGCGCGCCCGCGCGGATGGCCTCGCGCGCCTCGAAGGCCTTCGCGGACGACAGCGCGGCGCCCAGGGGGAAGCCCACCACGGCGATGGGCACGGCGGTCGCGCCGGCCAGCACGCGCGCGGCGGTGGCCACGTGGCAGCTGTTCACGCACACGGTGGCGAAGCCGTACTGGCGGGCCTCCTCGGCCACGCGCACCACGTCCTCGGCGCGCGCTTCCGGCTTGAGCAGCGTGTGGTCGATGTACGGGGCCAGGTCCGAGGCCTTCACGAGGGTGGCCGGGTCCACGCGAGCGGTGGCGGTCTTCACTCCGGGCGGGCGCGGGGCTTCCGGATTCAGGACGGCGGCGGGCGCGGGCGGCGCCGCCTCCTGCTGGAGCTTCCAGGCGTGCAGACGATGACGGGCCTGGTCGACCAGCTCTTCCAGGACGGTGAAGAAGGCTTCGGCGTCGGACGGCATGCCGCGCCCCTTAGCCCACTAACGGCCCTCGGGGAAGCGCTCGCGGGAGGTGGGGGCGCCCGGTCAACGCACGGGGTGCCGCGAAGGGGAGCGGGGCTGTAGAGTTCCAACCCGTGAAGGTCTTCGCGCGACTGCTCGCACTCCTTGTCCTCTTCCTCGCGGCGGTGCCGGGCTACGCGGCGGCTCCCGCGGCCCTGCCCTCCCCTGCCCCGGGCCGGCTCTCGGTCTACTTCCTCGACGTGGGCCAGGGGGACGCGGCGCTCATCGTGTCGCCCACGGGCAAGACGGTGCTCATCGACGGCGGGCCTCCAGAGGCCGGCACGCGGCTGGCGGCACGGCTGCGCGAGCTGGTGAAGGGCCCGTTGGACCTGGTCATCCTCACCCACCCGCACCTGGACCACCTGGGCGGACTGCGCGCGGCGGTGAAGGCGGTGGGCGCCAGGCGCTTCATGGACCCCGGCTTCGACCACCCGAGCGAGGCGTACCGCGACCTGCTGGACTTCGTGGGCCGCGAGGTGGGCCAGGTGATGAGCCCGGAGCCCAACCCCAACGCGCCCCAGACGCTGCTCACCGTGGGCCTGGGCGAAGGCGTGGCGCTCACCGTGCTCTGGCCGCGCGTGCCACAGGAGACGTTCCTCGCGAACACGCGCTCGGACGCGAACGCGAACTCCATCGTCACCAAGCTCACCTATGGGAAGACGGCGTTCCTCTTCACGGGGGACTCGGAGCCGCCCACGGAGGAGGTGCTGCTGAGGAAGCCGGTGGACCTCACCGCCACGGTGCTGAAGGTGGCGCACCACGGCGGCAAGCACTCCTCCACCGCGGCCTTCCTGGAGCGCGTGAAGCCGCAGGCGGCGGTCATCTCCTGCGGCGCGGGCAACGACTACGGCCACCCGAGCCCGGAGGTCCTGGGCCGCCTGCGCGACGTGCGCACCCGCACCTTCCGCACCGACCAGGACGGCGAGGTGCTGGCGGTGAGCGACGGCACCACCGTGACGCTGCGCTCGACGAAGGGCGGCGCCGGGGCCACCAGCCTGTCCGGCACGCAGCAGGCGGGAAGCCCGGTGGCGCTCGGCCCCATCGAACCCACGCCCCACGGCCGCTCCGGCCGCTCCACGGAGAAGGAGCCGGAGCCCGGCGCTTCCCGGACGCGGAAGCCGGTGGAGCCCACGTCGCCCACGGGCACGTCCGAAGCCACGGGCGAGCGCTACGTGTCGCTCAAGGGCAGCAAGGTGTTCCACCGCGAGAGCTGCAAGACCCTGAAGCGCTCGAAGAACGAGCGCACCGTCTACACAAGCCGCGCCGACGCCCTGCGTGAGCGCCGCCCCGCCGAGGATTGTCATCCATGAAGGCCCGCATCGCGCTGGGAGTGGGGCTGCTGCTCGCCTCCCTGGCCTGTCAGCAGCAGCCGTCCGCGCCGCCCGCGCAGAAGCCCCCGGAGAAGTCGCGCTACTTCGGCGGCGCGCCGGACGGGAAGCTGCACGTGTACTTCTTCGACGTGGGCGCGGGGGAGGCCGCGCTCATCGTCACGCCGCGGGGCAACACGGTGCTGGTGGACTCCGGGCCCGCTTCCGCCGAATCGCACCTGGTGAACCGGCTGCCGGAGCTGCTGCGCCGCGAGCTGGACCTGGTGGTCCTCACCCAGCCGGATCCGAAGCACCACGGCGCGCTGGAGGCGGTGCTCAAGCGCGTGGGCGCGCGGCGGTTGATGGAGCCGCAGTTGCCGGACACGTCCAAGGCCTACGACGCGCTGCTGACGGCGGTGGGCTCGCGAGGGGTGCAGATCCTCTCGCCCGCGCCGCCGTCGTCCGCGCCCAAGGAGCTGGTCCGGCTGACGCTGGAGGACGGGGTGAACCTCACGGTGCTCTGGCCCCGGGCGCCCGCGGAGCCGCTCTTGAAGGAGGCCCCGGACGCGGAGGGGCGCAACGCGGCGAACTCCATCATGCTGCGCCTGACGTACGCCGACACGTCGGTCGTCTTCGCGGGCGGCGCGCGAGGAGAGACGGAGGCCCGGCTGCTGGAGCGCGGGCTGTTGTCCTCCGCCACGCTGCTGAAGGTCGCCTCGCCCGGCGTGGAGGGGGCGAACTCGCAGGCGTACCTGGAGGAGCTGCGGCCGCAGGCGGCGGTGATCAGCGGGGATGACAGCCTGGGCAAGAGCCCGAAGGTGAAGGAACTCCTCGCGCGCCTGCGCGGCGTGGACTCACGGGCCTTCCGCACGGACGTGAACGGAGAGGTGCACGCGGTGAGCGACGGCAAGCAGTTCGAGCTGTCGCTCCAGCGTCCGACACCGGGAGAGCCCGGCGGCACGCGGCGCGTCTTCCCGGGGTTGGATCCGCGCCCGGCGCTGGTGCGGACGGCGAAGCCCGCGCCCGTGGTGAAGCCGGCACCCACCGAACCGCCGCCCGCCATCCGGACGGAGCCCGCGCGGGTCGTCGAGGCACCGCGTGACAGCAAGGCCCGCGTCAGCAACGTGACGGACGTGGATGACCTGCCCGTCGCGCGCAAGGGCACGCGGACGGTGGAGGCCCCTCCGAAGGCGGTGCGCTCCTCCTCCAGCGCCAGCACGTCCATGACGGGCAACTACATGGCGAGCAAGAACAAGCGCATCTTCCACAAGTCCACCTGCCGGAGCGTGAGGCTCATCAAAGATGAGAACCTGCTCACGTGGAGCACGCGTGACGCGGCGCTGAAGTCGGGCCGCGAGCCCGCGGGAGACTGTCACCCGTGACGAAGAAGAAGACGAAGGCCCGGTCCAGGGCGACGGTGGACCGCATCGAGGACGACGTCGCCGTGCTGGTGGTGGACGGCCAGCAGGTGACCCGCGCGCTGGACACCCTGCCGCCCGGCGTGCGCGAAGGGGACGTCGTGGACCTGGAGACGGGGACGGTGGACGCCGAAGCCACCGAGTCCCTGCGCGCCGACGTCCGCGCCGCGAGGGAACAGGCGATGCGCGGCAAGAAGCCGCCCGCGGGCGACTTCGACCTCTGAACCGAAGCGTCCTGCTCGACGTGCCGGAGCACCCGGCCGGAGCAGGACGTGGCGGGAGGGCCTGCCCACCGCGTCGCGCGGAGGCAGGCCCACCTCACACGTGGGCTACGGCGTGGAACCTTCCGCCGGAGCCGTGGCCTCGCCACCCGCCGCGGCGCCCTGCGGCGGTGTCGCGGGCTCAGCGGCGGCCGGAGGAGGCGCCACGGGTTCGGCGGCGCCCGTAGGAGCGGGAGCGGCCTGACGCGGGGCCGGAGCCGGGGGCGGAGCCTTGCCGGTCACCTTGTTGACCATGTCCGCGAGGGCGGGAGGCAGCATGCCCGCCGCGGACAGGCCGAACAGCGCCACCACCGGCAGGACGATGAGCAGCACCAGCACCAGCGCCACCACCTTCAGCGGGCTGCCACGGCGGGCCGGCACCACCGGACGCTTGCGCGCGGCCTTCGAGTCCTGCACCTGACGCGCGTCCTCTTCCTCCTCGTCGTCGCGAGGGTCTTCGCGCGTCTCGTCCTGACCGGGGTCCTCCTCGTCCGAGCCGTCGCCCCGGTTACCGGGCAGGTCCAGGTCGGAGAACAGCTCGTTGAGGGGCGCGCCGCTCGCCGCGGGGGCGTCCTCCACGGGCGGCGCCATCGCGCGGCGCGGGGCGGGCGTGGGCACCGGGGCGGGCGCCGCGCGGTTGTTGCCGAAGAGCGTGCCCTCCTCCTCGTCGCCGTCGCGCTCGAAGCCGCCGTCGTCCTCGGACGGGCCGGGCTCGTTCTCCGCGTAGAAGGGCTGCTGGGGCTCCGGCTCGCGGCGGGCGGGCGCGGCGCGCGCAGGCGGCGCGGCGACCACGGGCGGCGGCTCCGGGGGCGGAGGCGGCGGCTCCGGCGCCGCGGCGGGCGCGAGCAGCGCGGCCAGCTCCGGGATGTCCGAACCGCGCTTCCAGTCCGGCATGCCCTGGCGCCAGAAGAAGCTGCGCGCGCTGATGGTGCCCGCGGCCATCCACTCGGCCACGGCCGACTCGTCCAGCGGGCCCTCCTGCTTGTTGCGCACCATCACGAACCACGGTGCCCCGGCCGTCTGGCGGGGAGGCGCGGTGCGCGTGGGCTCATCGTCCCAGGGTGTCTGGGGGGCCGACGCAGGAGGTTTGGCCAGGGGCGCGGGAGCTGCCACGGCGGCCACCGGTGCCGGAGCGGGCGCAGGCGCGGGCGCGGCGGCGCCTCCCGCCAGCGAACGCTCCTGGGCCCGGATGCGCTCCACGTCGGCGAGCGACACCACGCGGGTGCTCTCCTCCTCGGCGGGCCCTTCCACGGTGATGACGTTCTGGCAGTTCTTGCAACGGACCTTGACCGTCTTGCCGCGGACCTTCTCGTCCGCAATGGAGTACCGCTTCTGGCAATTGTCGCAGGTGAAGTTCAAAGGGGGCGTCCGGCTCTCGGGGGAAACCGGCGGGGATGCTACCGCCAGAAATCTCCCACGCAAACACACGGTTGACTCTGTTCTTCGGCCCAACTATTCAGCCGCCCTCGGTTTCACTCCAGGCTTCTACGAGGGTGGCGCATGCCGGCGAAGGATCTCGGAACCAAGCACTCGTGCTTCAAGTGCGGGACGAAGTTCTACGACATGAAGAAGCCGGACCCCATCTGCCCCAAGTGCGGGGCGGATCAGCGGGAGAACGTGGTCGCCAAGCCCACCGAGGGTCGGCGTGGCCGCCTGGCCGCCGCTCCGAAGGTCATCGAGCCCGAGCCCGAGGAGACGCCCGCGGCCGAGGAGGACGAGGAGAACCTCGACTCCTTCAGCGATGACGAGGACGCCGAGGCCACCACCGAGACCTCCGAAGAAGACGACCTGTAAGGGTCGCCCTCACACGCTTGCCGCATCAGGGGTCCCCCGAGCTGCTCGGGCGGGCCCTGTTGTCGTTTCCGCGCTCCCACCGGGCTCAAAAACGGCCTGCCCGGAGACGGGAGCCCCTCCCCAGGGGCCCACACCGCTCCGGGACGTGACTTCTCAGGTACCGCTCAGGCGCTCGTGCGAGGACGCCAGCGACAGCTCGGTGAGCGCGCTCTCTATCTTCTCGTAGAGGTTGGGCCCCATCTCCTGCATGCCCACCGGCCGGGTGTCCTTGCGGCGCGCCCCCATGGGCAGGCGCTCCGCCTCCGCGGACACCGTGGATTGCTTCCTGGTCTGATGCATGACGACTCCCCCTCAGGCGGAAGTGTTGGCTTCCGAGAAAGCAATTTTGCCACCAAGACAGAAGTCTGAACAAGGGGCGTGCTTCCAGGCACTTATACGGAACCCCTGGCCGGCGATTTCGTTGCACCGGGGCCGGACGCGACAACCGTGTCAGGGGCGCCCTATTTCCCCGAGCCGGCCTGACGCAGTGCTTCCACGCCCCAGCTCTGATCGACCTGGACGGTCTCCCCGGCGCGGACGGTGACGGTCCGGGACGCTTCGGGCAGCCGGTCGTGCCAGAAGACGAGCGTGTGGGCCCCTTCCGGGACGCGCATCCGGAAGCGCCCGTCCGGGGCGGTGGTGGTGAAGTACGGGTGGTTGAAGGTGCGGACCACCGCGCGCATCCAGGGGTGCACGTCGCAGCGGACCTGGACGGTGCCGGGTTCGGCGGGCAGGGGGCGGCGCAGGGTCATGCCCTCCAGGGGCATGGCCACGTTGAAGACAGAACGGTTCGTCCCGGACTGGGCGCGCACGTTGTGCACCAGCGGGTCGGAGTTGCGCAGCAGCAGCTCACCGCCGGCCTTCGCCGCGAGCGCGGGCGGCTCGTAGTGACACTGCTTCTGGTCCAGCACGGGCTGCGGCGCGGGTGTCTCCGGCTCGGCGAGCGAGGCGCCGTCCTGGAGCGAGACGACGGCGTGGGCCAGGGCGCCCTCGCCCCCCACCACGAGCGAGCGATCCTCCGCCTGGTCGCCGCACACGCTGGCGACGGTGGCGGTGGTCGGCGCGCTGGGGGCCTGGGGAGGCGTCCCGGTCAGCAGCACCCGCCCCTCGATTTCGCCCCACTTCACCGGCCCGGAGGGGCGCGGCGCGGAGGCGGAGGGAGGGGGCGTGGCCGGGGGAGCCGGCGGGGGCGGCGGTTCGCGGCAGGCCGTGGCGGCGAGGAGGAGCGCGGGGGCCAGGAGGGGTCGGAGGCGGAGGCTGGACACGTGCCCCGTCTAACGGGTGCGTGAAGCGGATTCAAACGCTCAAGGGGCAGGCGGAGAACACGGGGATGGAGGCTTCCCCATTTACGCGTTGGAACCCCAGCACCCTTGTTGGTACAAGAGCCGAGCCGCGCGTCGGTGCGGCCGTGTGGGAGGCAGCAACTTGCGGGAGAAACTGAAGGCCTTGGCGGAGCTGCAGAAGGTTGACCTCGAGGTCGCCTCGCTCCGAAAGGCGGCGGACGTGCATCCCCGCCAGATTTCCGAGCTGGAGCGGGAGCTGGGGGTCGCGCGTAATGGCATCGAGGCCGAGCGGACACGCGTCGCCGACCTCGAGAAGCAGAAGGCCCTGCTCGAGCAGAACATCACGGACGAGAAGGACAAGGTGAAGAAGTGGGAAGCGCGCCTGTCCGACCAGCGCTCCACGCGTGAGTACTCGGCGCTCGCTCGCGAAATCGACATCGCGAAGAAGGGCATCCTCACCCAGTCCGAGGCGCTCACGGAGAAGGTGAAGGAGCTGGGCGGCGCTCGCGATGCCATCAAGGGCAAGGAGACGGACTACGCCACCAAGCAGCAGGGCCTGTCGGGCCGGATGACGGAGCTGCGCGGGAAGCTGGGCGAGTCCGAGTCCCAGGTGAAGGACCTGGAGGGGCGCCGCGCGGAAGTCGCCGCGAACGTGGATGCCAACCTGCTTCGCCGCTACGAGGTCATCCGCAAGAAGAAGCTGCCCGCGATGGTGGGCGTGGTGGCGGGCACCTGCCAGGGCTGCAACATGAACCTGCCCCCGCAGATGTACAACATGCTGCGCACCTCGCTGGGCACGGACGTGTGCCCCTCGTGCAACCGCATCATCTTCGCCGTCGAAGCGCTGCAGGAGCCGAAGGACACCGCCGAGAAGTAGCGGCGGCGCATCACTTCGGTCCCCTTCCCCATGCCGACCCCTTCGCTCGTCGACGTTCTCCGTCACATCGCCCGTGAGGAGCCGCTGACGGCGACGGTGCGAGCCTTTCGCGGGCTCACCCGCGAGCACCTGGGCCAGCTGCTGGACGAAGCCGCCGGGCAGTTGGACGGCGGGCCACGCGAGGCCGAGGCTCCCGCGGCAGAGCCCGCCTCGCGGACGGCGTCCGGGTCCACCACGCCAGGCATCGAGGTCGTGACGCCCGCGGCGGGTGGAGCGCTGAACCGCGTGCGCGTCTATTCGGACGGCGCGGCGCGGGGCAACCCGGGCCCTGCCGGCGCGGGAGCGGTGCTGATGAACGCCGAGGGCGCGGTGGTGGCGCGCCTGGGCAAGTTCCTGGGGCACCAGACGAACAACTACGCCGAGTACATGGGCCTGCTCATCGGCCTGCAGCACGCGAAGAGCCTGGGCGCCCGCGAGGTGGAGGTGTTCGCGGACAGCGAGCTGCTCATCCGCCAGCTGGGTGGGAAATACCAGGTGAAGAGCCCCACGCTGAAGCCCCTGTTCCAGGAGGCGCAGAAGCTGCTGGCCACCTTCGGCAAGGTGAGGCTCGCCCACGTCCCCCGCGCGAAGAACGCGGAAGCGGACGAGATGAGCAACCGGGCGATTGACGAGCGGATGTAGCCCGCGTCAGGGCACCGTGTCCCTCGCCGCTGCTGCGTAGCGCGCAGACGTCCTCGGAGCCCTGACGGCAGTCCAAGCGCGGTCCCCTGTCTGTAACGCCGTGTAATCGCCCAGGCGGGGACGTAAGCGTTCACGGGGGCCGAAGGCCGCGGAGCGTGAGCTGAGATTATGTGCCGGGCAGGAGCGAGGGCGCGGGAGTGCCGTGGAGATGGGCTTCGAGGGACGCCGTGAGAGCGTCGAGCACGTTGCGCTCCTGCTTGCGGAGGGTCATCACGGCCGTGAGGATACGCTCGACGAAGC